>NZ_JBSGBZ010000020.1:0-154745 GCF_053601495.1 Streptomyces sp. NPDC004721 | reverse complement strand
GCCTTGCGATGCTCCCCCACAGCCTGAACGGCGTGGGAGGTACCCCCAGCACCGGACGCCGCGAGCTTCCCGGCAAACCTTTCCGGCCACAGCACCAGCGTGAGGGCGTGGACCTCAAACTGCGCCAGTGCTTCATCGCCGTCGACGACCACGACAAGGCGCTCACCTTGTACCGCGACGTGCTGGGGCTGGAAGTCCGCAACGACGTCGGTTTCGAGGGGATGCGGTGGGTCACCGTGGGGTCGCCGCTGCAACCGGACGTGGAGATCGTCCTGGAGCCGCCCGCGGCGAACCCGGACGCCTCCCCCGCCGACCGGGAGGCCATGGCCCGGCTGCTGGCCAAGGGCATGCTGCGCGGGGTCATCTTCACCACCGCCGACTGCGACGCCCTCTTCGCCCGCGTCCAGGAGTACGGCGCCGATGTCGTCCAGGAGCCGACGGACCAGCCGTACGGGGTGCGCGACTGCGCCTTCCGCGATCCGGCCCGGAACATGCTGCGCTTCCTGGAGCGGTCGCAGGACGAGCGGTCCTGAGCCCGGCGGGTCCGCGGGGTCAGGACCTGTCCCGGCCGGTGTCGGGTTCGCGCCACATCGGCCACATCCGGGGGCCGTCCGGGATGTCCAGGGTGCGGTCGGCGTAGGTGAAGCCCAGACGTTCGTAGAGCTTCGTGCTGCGCTCGCTGCTGGCCTCCAGATAGGCGGGCAGGCCCTCGCGGTCGCAGCGGTCGAGGACGTGCTGGACGAGTGCGCTGCCCAGGCCCTCCCCCTGGCGGGCCGGTGCGACGCCGATCATCCACAGGTACTCGTGGGCGCGGTCCGCCGGGTGCGACTCGGCCATCAGCCGGGCGATCTCCTCGACCCGCGCGTTCGCCGGGTCGACGCTCTCGCGCAGCCGCACGGCGTCGTCGGCCTCGTCCCCGCCGTCCCCGCCGTCCCCGCCGTCCGGACCGTCGCCGTCGGCCGCCGGCATCGACAGCCACAGCGCGCACGCCGTGCCGTCCTCGGTCACGTCGATCCGGCCCTCGGCGAGCACGATGTCGGTGAAGGCAGCCATCAGCCGGTGGTGGGTCGTCCGGCGGTACTCCCGCTCCGGGAAGACCCAGCCGCTGACCGGGTCGTCCTGGAAGGCCTCGTCCAGCAGCCGCACGACCAGTTCCCGGTCGTCTTCCCCCGCTGCCCGGATCCCCACGCCCATCTTCCGCCCTCTCATGTCAAGTGCCGCTCGGAATACGGGAGTTGAGCCTAAGCGAAAGAGGCGGTCCCCGCACGCCGTGGGGCAGTGCGGGGCCCGCCGCACCGGAGCGCCGGCGGCCGTACAGGGTCAGGAGCCGTACGGAGCCGGCGGCTCCGGGGTCTTCCCCGGGCCGGGTCAGCTGGTGCGTCTGGTCACGAACTCGGCCAGGGCCAGCAGGCCGCCCGCGTTCGCCGGATCCGGTACGGCGCGGGCCAGGTCGTCCACGGCCCGCGCCATCCGGTCGGCCGCCTGGGCCTGCGCCCAGTCCCGGCCGCCGGCCCGCTCCACCACCAGCGTCATACGCTCCTCCTCCCCCTGCTGGTGAGGCCGGGCGTACAGCTCGGCCAGTTCGGCCGCGGCCGGGGTGCCGGAGGTCAGCGCGGCGACCACCGGCAGGGACTTCTTGCGGGCGGCGAGGTCGGCTCCGGCCGGTTTCCCGGTGCGGGCCGGATCGCCCCATATGCCGATCACGTCGTCGATCAGCTGGAAGGCGAGCCCCGCCTGCCGGCCGAACGCGTCCAGCGCCCCGACCTCCTCCTCACGCGCTCCCGCGTACAGGGCCCCCACGGCGCAGGCGCAGCCGAGCAGCGCGCCCGTCTTGGCCTCGGCCATGGCGAGCACCTCGGCGAGCGTGACCTCGCCGGGGGCGCGCCGTTCCAGGGCGGTGTCCTCCCGCTGGCCCTCGCACAGTTCGACGACGCAGGCCGCGAGCCGGGCGGCGGCGGCCGGTGACGCCGGATGCGGGTTCTCGGCGAGCAGCCCCAGGGCCAGCGCCTGGAGCGCGTCTCCGGCGAGGATCGCGTCGTTCTCGCCGAACACCGTCCACGCCGTGGGCCGGTGCCGTCGGGTGGCGTCCCGGTCCATCACGTCGTCGTGCAGCAACGTGAAGTTGTGGACCAGCTCCACCGCCGCCGCGGCCCGCGCCGCCACCGCCCGCGCGGGCGGCCCGCCGAGCGCGGTGGCCGCCGTGAGGACCAGTGCCGGACGGATGGCCTTGCCCCCGTTGCCCGCGGCCGGGCTGCCGTCCGCGTGCTCCCAGCCGAAGTGGTAGCGCGCGATGCGGCGCATCGCGGCGGGCAGGGAGGCGACGGCCGCCCGCAGTTCGGGATCGACCGACGCCCGGGACCGTTCGAGGATCACTGCCGCGTCGTGCCCGTCATGCCCGTCGAAAGCCGCCGGTCCGCCCGTGCCGCCGCCGGCGGCGGGCCGGGGAAGGGTCTCGGCGGAGCCGGGTCCCGTCGGCCACTTGGCCCCGGCGGGGCGGGGCACGCCGGTCGGGCGCCGCGTCGTCTCCGTCATGAACTCAACCATCCGATCCACATCCGATCCCCCGCGAAGAGACCGCGGACGGCGGCGCTTCCGCAGCCGGAACTGGGCGCGTACCCCCCGGGTGTACCCGGCCCGGTGGGCCGGGACACCGGGAGCCGGCGCGCGTGCTCAGCGCCAACGGCCGACCTCGATGTTCTCCAGGACGCCCAGCGCGTCCGGCACCAGCACCGCCGCCGAGTAGTAGGCCGTCACCAGGTACTTGATGACCGCCTGCTCGTTGATGCCCATGAACCGCACGGACAGGCTCGGCTCGATCTCGTCGGGGATGCCCTTCGCGCGCAGCCCGATGACACCCTGGTCGTCCTCGCCGGTCCGCAGGGCGATGATCGAGCTGGTCCGCGCCTCGGTGACCGGGATCTTGTTGCACGGGAAGATCGGCACACCGCGCCAGGTGGGGATGCGGTTGCCGCCCATGTCGATGGTCTCCGGGACCAGGCCCCGCTTGTTCAGCTCGCGGCCGAACGCGGCGATCGCGCGCGGATGGGCGAGGAACAGCTTGGTACCGCGCCGCCGGCTGAGCAGCTCGTCCATGTCGTCGGGGCTCGGCACGCCGTCGTGCGGGTGGATCCGCTGGTCGTACTCGCAGTTGTGGAGCAGGCCGAAGTCGCGGTTGTTGATCAGCTCGTGCTCCTGGCGCTCCTTCAACGCCTCGACGGTCAGCCGGAGTTGCTGCTCCGTCTGGTTCATCGGCTGGTTGTAGAGGTCGGCCACGCGCGAGTGCATGCGCAGAACGGTCTGCGCGATGCTCAGTTCGTACTCGCGGGGGCTGGCCTCGTAGTCGACGAAGGTGTGCGGGATGTCCGGCTCACCGCTGTGTCCGGCGGCGAGTTCGACCGCCTTCTCCCCGTACTTGTTGGCGCCCTGCTCGGGGATCGAGACCTGCTGCCGGAGGTGGGTGCGCAGCGATTCGGCGCGGTCGGCGACCTGTTCGAAGTCGTGGCGGGACAGCACGAGGACGGTGCACGCGGTGTCCGCGCGGGCCGTGTACTCCCAGATGGCGTCCGGGTCGAGGAGCGACTGCTCACCGAAGTACGCGCCGTTGGCGAGGACGCCGAGGACCTGGTCGTCGCCGTAGGGGCCGGTGCCGACCTTCTGGACCCTGCCGTGCGCCAGCAGGTACACCTCCTCGGTCTGGTTGCCGAAGGAGGCGATCACCTGGCCCGCCTCGATCTCGCGCTGGCGGCAGCGCCGGGCGAGCTCCGAGAGCACGTCGTCGTCCTCGTAGCCCCGCAGCGCCGGCAGTTCGCCGAGTTCGGCCGGGATGACCTCGACGCGGTCGCCGGTCTTCACGAAGGTGATGCGGCCGTCGCCGACGGCGTAGGTGAGCCGCCGGTTCACCCGGTACGTGCCGCCCTGCACGTCGACCCAGGGCAGCATGCGCAGCAGCCAGCGCGAGCTGATCTCCTGCATCTGGGGAACGGACTTGGTGGTGGTGGCCAGGTTCCGCGCGGCCGCGGTGCCGAGACTCTGCTGCGGCCGGTCCTGCTCCGTGCGGACCTCTTCGCCTACCGACATAGAGAATTGCCTTCCCGCTCATGCCCGGCGCGCTCGGCGCCGTGCATCGATTTGCGTGCGCCAGCCTTCCATCACGGAGCGTGGTCGTGCTATTACCCGAAAGAGCGGGAATGGATCACCGTCGCCCCGGGCAGAAATGGCGGATCCCCCTTCCGTGACCAGCGGATTCGCGGCAGCTCGGCGGCCGTGCCACCGTCCGGGCCGGGCGGGGACAATGGCCGGGTGACCAGCTCCGCCGCCCCCGGCCTCGCCGCGCTGTCCCCCCGGCTGCCCTCGCCCCTCCAGGAGGTCGCCGACGACCGCTTCTCCCGTCACGGCCTGCGGCTGCTCCTCAAGCGCGACGACCTGATCCACCCGGAGCTGACCGGCAACAAGTGGCGCAAACTCGCCCCGAACCTGCGGGCCGCGGCCGGCCGGACGGTCGTGACCTTCGGCGGCGCCTACTCCAACCACCTGCGTGCGACGGCCGCCGCGGGCCGTCTGCTGGGCCTGCCGACGGTCGGCGTGGTCCGCGGCCAGGAGCTGGCCGGGCGCCCGCTGAACCCCTCCCTGGCGCGTTGCGTGGCCGACGGGATGCGGCTGCACTTCGCCGACCGGTCGACGTACCGCCGCAAGGCCGAGCCCGAGACGCTGGCGGCCCTGCTGCGCGCCGCGGGTGCCGAGGAGGCCCATGTGGTCCCCGAAGGCGGCAGCAACGCCCTGGCGGTACGCGGCTGCCGGGCCCTGGGCGAGGAACTGGGCGAGCAGGCGGACGTCGTCGCCCTGGCCTGCGGCACCGGCGGCACACTGGCCGGCCTTGCCGCCGGGCTCGCGCCCGGCCGGCGCGCCCTGGGCATACCGGTCCTCAGGGGCGGCTTCCTGGCGGCGGACATCGAGGCCCTCCAGGAGCGGGCCTTCGGCGCCCGGCGCGGCACGTGGTCGCTCGACGAGCGCTTCCACTGCGGCGGCTACGCCCGTGTCCCGGCCGAACTCGACGCCTTCGCCGAGGACTTCACCGCCCGGCACGGCGTCCCCGTCGAGCGCCTCTACGTCGCCAAGCTGCTGTACGGCTTGGTCACCCTGGCCGGCGAGGGCGCCTTCCCGCACGGGACGACGATCGCCGCGGTCGTCACGGGCAGGCCTTTCCCGGCGCCCGCCTGAGCCGCCCGTCGACCGGACGCCGCTACCCGGCCGTCACACTCGCACCCGTCCGAACCACCCCGCCATCACGCCGCACCCGGCACCCGCCTGAGCCGCCCGGGACCCTCACGCCCCGACCCGGCACCCGGACGCCACGACGCGGCCCCCGGGAGGCCCCGCCCGGCCCCTCGCCACACCACCCGGCCCGGCATCCGGACGCCCCCACGCGGCCCCCTCGGAGGCCCCGCCCGCCTCCTCACGCCGCTTCCCGGTAGGCGGCCGCCTCCTCCAGGTCCAGCCTGCGCAGCAGGGTGCGCAGCATCTCGTCGTCGATGTAGCGGCCGTCCCGCAGGCGTACGAAGACCGCGCGTTCGGCGCTGATCACGTCCCTGGACAGCCGGCGGTAGGTGTCGTCGACCGACTCGCCGGTGACCGGGTTGACCTGGCCGAGCCGCTCCCAGACGGAGTTGCGGCGGCGCTCCAGGACCGCGCGGAGCCGGTCGGCGAGCGGCGGGGGCAGGGCGTTGCGCTCGTCGGCCAGGAGTTCGTCCAGGCGCCGCTCGGCGGCCAGGGACGCCTGCGCCTGCGCGTTCGCCTCGGCCAGGGTCTCCGCCCGTACGTCGCGGCCGGGGAACTTCAGCACGCGGATCAGCGGCGGCAGCGTCAGTCCCTGCACCACCAGGGTCCCGATGACCGTCGTGAAGGTCAGGAAGAGCAGCAGGTTGCGCTTCGGGAAGGGTGCGCCGTCGTGCAGCGTGACCGGGATCGAGAAGGCGATGGCCAGGGACACCACGCCCCGCATCCCGGCCCACGCGGTGACCATCGCGCCCCTCCAGGTGGGGTTCTCCTCGCGCTCCCGTACGCGCCGGGACAGCAGCCGGGGAAGGAACGCCGCCGGGTACACCCACACGAACCGGGTGGCGACGACCACCAGGAAGACGGCGACCGCGTACCAGGCGGCCTCGGGCCCGGAGTACGCCCCGAGGCCCTTGAGGACGACCGGCAGCTGAAGTCCGATGAGGGCGAACACCGACGACTCCAGGACGAAGGCCACCATCCGCCACACCGCGTCCTCCTGGAGCCGGGTGGCGAAGTCGACCTCCCACGCGCGGTGGCCGAGGTAGAGGGCGACGGTGACGACGGCCAGGACGCCGGAGGCGTGCACCTGCTCGGCGACGCCGTACGCGACGAACGGGATCAGCAGGGAGAGCGTGTTCTGCAGCAGCGCCTCCTTCAGGTGGGTGCGCAGCCAGTGCAGCGGCGCCATCAGCACCAGCCCGATCCCGACGCCGCCGATCGCGGCGACCAGGAACTCGCTCACGCCGCCCGCCCAGGTCGCGCCCTCGCCGACCGCCGCGGCCAGCGCCACCCGGTAGGCGGTGATCGCGGTGGCGTCGTTGAGCAGGGACTCGCCCTGGAGGATCGTGGTGATCCGCGAGGGCAGCCCGACCCTGCGGGCCACCGCCGTCGCCGCGACCGCGTCCGGCGGCGCCACCACCGCGCCCAGCACCAGCGCCGCGGTCAGCGGCAGTCCCGGCACCAGCAGGTACACGGCCCAGCCGACCACGAAGGTCGCGAACAGCACGTACCCGACGGAGAGCAGCGCCACGGGCCGCAGTTGCGCACGCAGGTCGAGGTAGGAGCTGTCGATGGCGGAGGTGTACAACAGCGGCGGCAGCAGCAGGGGCAGGACCACGCCGGGGTCGAGGGCGTAGGCGGGGACGCCGGGGACGTAGGCGACCGCCAGTCCGACCGCGACCAGCAGCAGGGGCGCCGGCACGGGGGTGCGCCGGGCGGCCCCGGCCACCGCGGCGCTGCCCGCCACCAGGAACAGCAGCGGCACTACGTCCATGCTCCTCGCCCACCCATCGTTCGTCGCCCGTCCGCTTTCCGCGCGGTCACCCGCACGCCCGTCGTAATCTGGCAATCATGAAACAGTGCACGCACGCCGGCACGCTGCCGCATCCGGAGCCCGAGCCCGAGAGCGACACGTGTCCGGAGTGCCTGGCGGACGGCACGCATCCGGTGCAGTTGCGGCTGTGCCTGTCCTGTGGCCACGTCGGATGCTGCGACTCCTCGCCGGGACAGCATGCGACCAAGCATCACAAGGACACCGGACACCCGGTGATGCGGACCTTCGAGCCCGGCGAGGACTGGCGCTGGTGCTTCGTGGACCACGTGCTGGTGTGACCGAAATCGGGGACGGTTCGACCGTCTGACGTGTGGGTACGTCAACCCGGCGCCCGCCGTTCCCATTTGGGCCCGCAGAACCCCTAGCCACGGAGCGTATCCGTAGCTTTACTATGAGTGACAGCATGGGGTTGGGGCTCCGGGACAGAAAGGCCGGGCGCGCGGTAGCGTCACCGCTGAACCATGTATCGCGTTGTCCCGGGGGATGCCCCCGGCCCTGAGAGAGCTTGTACCACCTTGGAGGTGAGGGTGTCCCAGATCGCAGGCGAGCCCGTGGCGAACCAGGACTTCGTGGAGGTCCGGCTGCCGGCTGCGGGTGCCTACCTGTCGGTGCTGCGGACGGCCACGGCCGGTCTCGCGGCCCGTTTGGACTTCACCCTCGACGAGATCGAGGACCTGCGCATCGCGGTGGACGAGGCCTGCGCGATCCTGCTCCAGCAGGCCGTGCCCGGCTCGGTGCTCAGTTGTGTCTTCCGGCTGGTCGACGACTCGCTCGAGGTCACCGTCTCGGCCCCGACGACGGACGGTCACGCGCCTTCGCGGGACACGTTCGCCTGGACCGTCCTGTCCGCTCTCGCGGGCAAGGTCTCCTCCGCCGTGGACGACGACAAGACCGTGTCGATCAGCCTCTACAAACAGCGCGGCGCGGGACCCGGGCCGGCGTGAGGAACGGGGACGGGCCGGTGCGGGACGAAGAGCGCGGCACACGGGAGATGCGGGCCGAGGGCGGGACTCCCGCACGCGCGGACGGGGCCGGAGCCCCGGGCGGGGCCGCCCGGGGCGGTCCGGCCGCGGCCCGGCGCGCGGCGGACGGTATCGACGGCATCCCCGAGCAGGCCAGGCCGCACCCGGAGGACGAGCCGCTGGTCGCCGGCCACGACGGTCCTCCCCCTCACGGGGACTCCCCCCGTTCGAGCGAAGGCGAGAACAGCGAGAACGGCGAGGGCTCGGGGAAGGAGGCCAGGGCTCGGGGAAGGGCAGCGGGCGGGACGATGAGCGAGCACGAGCGAGACTCCGAGGCCGGGTCGCGGGCCGCACCGATCGTGCACAACGCGCGACACGACCCTCAGGACCGCAGTGGCGCGCGTGCCATGTTCGTCGAACTGCGCTCCCTGAAGGAGGGCAGCGCGCAGTACGCCGAGCTGCGCAACCAGCTGGTCCGCATGCACCTGCCGCTCGTCGAGCACCTCGCGCGCCGCTTCCGCAACCGCGGCGAGCCGCTGGACGACCTCACGCAGGTCGCCACCATCGGCCTGATCAAGTCGGTCGACCGCTTCGACCCGGACCGCGGCGTGGAGTTCTCCACGTACGCGACCCCGACGGTCGTCGGCGAGATCAAGCGGCACTTCCGGGACAAGGGCTGGGCGGTGCGTGTGCCGCGCCGGCTCCAGGAGCTGCGCCTGGCTCTGACCACCGCGACGGCCGAGCTGTCCCAGCTGCACGGCCGCTCCCCGACGGTGCACGAACTCGCCGAGAAGCTCGCCATCTCCGAGGAGGAGGTCCTGGAGGGCCTGGAGTCGGCCAACGCCTACTCCACGCTGTCCCTGGACGTGCCCGACACGGACGACGAGTCCCCGGCGGTCGCGGACACCCTGGGCGCCGAGGACGAGGCGCTGGAGGGCGTGGAGTACCGCGAGTCGCTCAAGCCGCTGCTGGAGGATCTCCCGCCGCGCGAGAAGCGGATCCTGCTGCTGCGCTTCTTCGGCAACATGACCCAGTCGCAGATCGCGCAGGAGGTCGGCATCTCGCAGATGCACGTCTCCCGGCTGCTGGCCCGCACACTGGCCCAGCTGCGGGAGAAGCTCCTGGTGGAGGAGTAGCGGAAGGGCCGCGAGGACCGCGGGGACCGGAACGGCCGGGGCGGGGGCCGGCCGCGGGGCTATCGCTGCCCGGTCTCCCCGGCCCGGCCCGGGCCCTTGATGCCGAGGGCCTGCGTCGTCTCCGGGTTCACGAGCAGCACCAGCGACGCCACGGCCACCACGGCGAGCGCGATGCCGGCCGGGATGGCCACGCCGTCGGCCCGCAGCAGGGTGTAGGCGACGGGCAGCGCCATGATCTGGGTGATGACCGCCGGTCCCCGGCTCCAGCTGCGGCGCAGCAGCAGTCCGCGGGCGGCGAGCAGCGGCAGCAGCGCGAGCACGATCACCGTGATGCCGCCGGTGACGCCGGTCTGCCGGTCGCCCTCGTGGCCGCTGATGCCCGCGACGAGCATCCAGATCCCGCCGGCCACCAGTACGAGCCCTTCCAGGGCGGCCAGCGCCGCCGCGTACGTCAGCCGCCGCGGGCGCGGACCCGCTGTGTCCGGGGCGTCCGTGCCGTCCGTGGTCCTGGGGGTGGGGTTGCGGTCACTGCTCACCCCAGCAGCGTAGCCCTCGCGGCACGGACCACCGTGTGCCGGCTCACGCCCCGATCTCTTACCCAGTCCCTACCTCGGGGTGGGACGGGTACTGTCCGGTAGGTACGCTGCACCTCATGCGTGCACTACTCGTGGTCAATCCGGCGGCAACCACCACAAGCGCACGTACGCGCGACGTCCTGATCCACGCGCTCGCCAGCGAGATGAAGCTGGACGCGGTCACCACCCAGTACCGCGGCCACGCCCGCGACCTCGGCCGGCAGGCCGCGGACAGCGACGACATCGACCTGGTGGTGGCCCTCGGCGGCGACGGCACGGTCAACGAGGTCGTCAACGGCCTGCTGCACCGCGGCCCGGACCCCGAGCGCCTGCCGCGCCTGGCGGTGGTGCCCGGCGGTTCCACCAACGTCTTCGCCCGCGCCCTGGGCCTGCCCAACGACGCCGTGGAGGCCACCGGCGCGATCCTGGACGCCCTGCGCCGGGGCGGCGAGCGCACGGTCGGCCTGGGGCTGGCCTCGGGCACGCCCGGTACCCACGACGCGGCGGTGCCGGAGCGCTGGTTCACCTTCAACGCCGGGCTCGGCTTCGACGCCGGCGTGGTCGGCCGCGTGGAGCAGCAGCGCGAGCGCGGCAAGAAGTCCACGCACGCCCTGTACGTACGGCAGGTGGTCCGCCAGTTCCTCGGGGAGCAGAGCCGCCGGCACGGGACGATCACCCTGGAGCGGCCCGGGGAGGACCCGCTCACCGAGCTGGTGGTGACGATAGTGTCGAACACCTCGCCGTGGACGTATCTCGGCAATCGCCCGATGTACACGTCGCCTAAGGCCTCGTTCGATACCGGGCTCGACGTGCTCGGTCTCAGCCGTCTGTCCACCGCCGCGGTTGCCCGGTATGCCACCCAGTTGCTCACTTCGTCCCCCGACCGCGGCCCCCATGGCAGGCATGCGGCCTCCCTGCACGATCTGAGCCGCTTCACCTTGCATTCGAAGGTGCCGCTCCCCCTCCAGATGGACGGTGACCACCTGGGGCTGCGTAGAAGCGTGACGTTCACAGGCGTACGCCGTGCACTGCGTGTGATTGTGTGAGTAGAAGGGCCCAAAGTCCTTTCACTCGAACGTTTAGGCCAGGATCCACCCCATGGAAGTACGGCTGTGACCTAGTCGACACCGAGGAATCAAAAAAAACTTTCCGGAAGGGGTTGTATCCGCCGCTGAGGTTTGCGAGTCTCTACGTGGCGATCGGGACGGCCCACCACACGGGCCCCAGAGATCACCGGAACCCCTCTCCAAATCACAGGACCACGCCAGGGAACCTGGCAGTCGGCCCTTCCCTTGTTGAGGGATTCGTGAAAGCGTTCACATTCACAAGCAACAGCACGTCACACCAAGAGAGGTAGCAGCCATGGACTGGCGTCACAACGCCGTTTGCCGCGAGGAAGACCCCGAGCTGTTCTTCCCCATCGGCAACACCGGTCCTGCGCTGCTGCAGATCGAGGAAGCCAAGGCCGTCTGCCGTCGCTGCCCGGTTATGGAGCAGTGCCTGCAGTGGGCGCTCGAGTCCGGTCAGGACTCCGGCGTCTGGGGTGGTCTCAGCGAGGACGAGCGCCGCGCGATGAAGCGCCGCGCCGCCCGCAACCGGGCTCGTCAGGCCTCCGCCTGACCACAGCCACCCCGCTGACAGCCTGAGCTTGGCGGCGCGTACAGCGAGTACGCATCTCCCGCCCCCGAGCCGCAGCGCGCAGTACCCCCGATGCGCACACAAGCCGCAACGAGCGACTGGCCTCGGACCGATTTCGGTCCGAGGCTCTTTGCTGTGCGGGGTCCGATGCTGTTGCCGTGCGGGCTACTTGTGCGCTTGCACGGGAATGTCGAGGACCACCCGGGTGCCGCGCTCCGGGGCCGGCACCATGTCGAAGGTGCCGCCCAACTCTCCCTCGACCAGGGTCCGTACGATCTGGAGGCCGAGGTTGCCGGAGCTGTGCGGGTCGAAGCCGTCGGGCAGACCCACGCCGTCGTCCTGGACGGTGACGAGCAGTCGGGCCTCGCGCGAGGTGCCGCCGCGGACCGCGGAGACCTCCACCGTCCCCGTATCGCCCTCGCCGAAGCCGTGTTCCAGGGCGTTCTGCAGAACCTCGGTCAGCACCATCGACAGCGGGGTGGCGACCTCGGCGTCCAGGATCCCGAAGCGGCCGCTGCGCCGCCCGGTCACCTTGCCCGGCGAGATCTCGGCGACCATCGCCAGCACCCGGTCGGCGATCTCGTCGAACTCCACGCGCTCGTCCAGGTTCTGGGACAGCGTCTCGTGCACGATGGCGATCGACCCGACCCGGCGGACCGCCTCCTCCAGGGCCTCCCGGCCGCGTGCGGACTCGATACGCCGAGCCTGGAGCCTGAGCAGGGCCGCCACCGTCTGGAGGTTGTTCTTGACCCGGTGGTGGATCTCCCGGATCGTCGCGTCCTTGGTGATCAACTCCCGCTCGCGTCGGCGCAGTTCGGTCACGTCCCGGAGCAGCACCAGCGAACCTATGCGGGTGCCCTTGGGCTTGAGCGGGATCGCCCGGAACTGGATCACCCCGTCGTGGGCCTCGATCTCGAACTCCCGGGGCGCCCAGCCGCTGGCCAGCTTCACCAGCGCCTCGTCCACCGGGGCCCGGGAGGGGGCGAGTTCGGCGGTGGTTTCACCCAGGTGGTGGCCGACGAGGTCGGCGGCGAGGCCGAGGCGGTGATAGGCGGAGAGCGCGTTGGGCGAGGCGTACTGGACGATGCCGTCCGCGTCCAGCCGGATCAGGCCGTCGCCGACGCGCGGCGAGGCGTCCATGTCGATCTGCTGGTCCGGGAACGGGAACGAACCCGCCGCGATCATCTGCGCCAGGTCCGAGGCGCTCTGCAGATACGTCAGCTCCAGCCGGCTCGGGGTGCGCACGGTCAGCAGGTTGGTGTTGCGCGCGATGACGCCGAGGACGCGCCCCTCCCGCCGCACCGGGATGGACTCGACGCGGACCGGGACCTCCTCGCGCCACTCGGGGTCGCCCTCCCGCACGATCCGGCCCTCGTCGAGCGCGGCGTCCAGCATCGGGCGGCGGCCGCGCGGGACGAGGTGGCCGACCATGTCGTTCTGGTAGGAGGTGGGTCCGGTGTTGGGCCGCATCTGGGCGACCGAGACGTACCGGGTGCCATCCAGGGTGGGGACCCACAGGACCAGGTCGGCGAAGGAGAGGTCGGAGAGCAGCTGCCACTCCGAGACCAGCATGTGCAGCCACTCGAGATCGGAGTCGTCGAGCGCGGTGTGCTGGCGTACGAGTTCGTTCATGGAGGGCACGTCTGCGAGCGTACCCGGGCGTTTGTACGGTCCTGAAATAAGCGCAGGCGCCGGGCCCCGGAGACACCCGCGGGCCGCGGCGCCTGAGAGGGACCCTCAACCCTCCCGGCACCGCAGCCCGGAGCAGTATCGGCCGCGGGCGTGCGGTCCCGGTCGGCCGAAGGATGAGGAACCGGGGCAGTCAGGGCAGAGAGCTCCGGATCCTCGGTCCGCCTTCCTGTGCGGGGAAGACGGAGGCTCGTGCGTTCACCTGTCGTACGCGGGCGGTGCCGCGCGCGCTCTTCTAGACGTCTCCCAGCATTCTGGACTAGACCACTTGCCCTGTCCATGTGCGGGACGGCGGTTGTTGTGTTTTCTTCACCGAACGACCGGTCGGGACGGAGCCGGGCCGACCTGCCGACCGGATCTCCCAGCACGCTCCCCGCAGCCTAGCCCGCCCGGCTCGGCGGCGGGGCCGGATGGCGCGGTGGATTTCCGTGACCGCCTCGACTTCCCCGGCTCACGCCGTCGCACGCCGGTCGCGATCCGCCCCGGGCGGCCGTCCCCGCCGCCTCGGGCACGCGGGCGGAGGAGCACGGCACGGACGGGCTCGACTCTGTTAGATTGGGCTTGGATTGGTCTAAACCACACGACCCCCGTTGTCGGGTCCGTCCCCTTCAGATCCTCCTCAGATCGGCAGGCCCAGCGTGGAAGTTGTCATCGTTCCGGATGCCAGAGCGGGCGGCGAACTCATCGCCGAGGCGATGGCGGGGCTGCTCCGGCGCAAGCCCGACGCCCTGCTCGGCGTGGCCACGGGCTCCACTCCCCTGCCCGTGTACGAGGCGCTGGCGGCCAAGGTGCGCTCCGGCGCCGCGGACATCTCGCGGGCGCGGATCGCCCAGCTCGACGAGTACGTGGGGCTGCCCGCCGACCACCCCGAGTCCTACCGCTCGGTGCTGCGCCGGGAGGTGCTGGAGCCCCTCGGCATCGGGATGGACGCCTTCCTCGGGCCCGACGGCACCGCCGAGGACGTCCTGTCGGCCTGCGCGGCCTACGACCGGGCCCTGGCCGAGGCCGGCGGTGTCGACCTGCAGCTGCTCGGGATCGGGACCGACGGGCACATCGGGTTCAACGAGCCGTGCTCGTCGCTCGCCTCGCGCACCCGGATCAAGACCCTGACCGAGCAGACCCGCGCCGACAACGCGCGCTTCTTCGACGGCGACGTCGACCAGGTGCCGCACCACGTCATCACGCAGGGCATCGGGACGATCCTGGAGGCGCGGCACCTGGTGCTGCTGGCCACGGGCGAGGGCAAGGCGGACGCGGTCGCGGCGACCGTCGAGGGCCCGCTGGCCGCCGTCTGCCCCGCCTCGGCCCTTCAGCTCCACCCGCACGCGACGGTCGTCGTCGACGAGGCCGCCGCGTCCAAGCTGAAGCTCGCCGACTACTTCCGCCACACGTACACCAACAAGCCTGACTGGCAGGGCATTTAGCCACTCGTATGGTTCTGGGCACGCAGACGCCGACCACCCCGCAGGGGGCGGCCGGCGTCGCCGCGTCGACAGCCGTAAGGCGTGGCCGGGGCGGCCTCACACGCATGGTGCCACCACGGCGGCGGGCATGGCGGGGTCACAACCGCGGCGGCGGGCAGTCCCAAGGCACGGGTGCGCCGGGCGACCGTCCCGCCGGCTCCGCCCAGAGGGGAGTGGCATCTGCCCCCGATCGACCGGGTGGCTGATGCCTGGGACCGGGCCCGCGAGGCCTTTCGCAGGGCCCGGAGCGGGGCAGTACTTCTCCCTGGCGACGCGGACGGTCGCGGCCCGGGATCAGGTCGGTGCGGTGGCCCGCAGGGCCGGGAGCGGGGAGGTGTTCTCTTCCGGCTGACCTGAGCAGTGGCAGCCTGGCACCCGTTCCGCGAGGCCTTTCGCAGGGCCGGGAGCCCGGCGTGCTGGCCGACCCGCGTCGGGATTCCTCCCCGGCCGACCCGGGCGTGCCGGCTCAGACTTCCGTGGCGAGATGGGGGCGGGGCGGCGCCAGCCCCGCTCGGCGCCCGGGCCCAGTCCCAGGCAGTAGCCGCCCGGTCGGCCGGGGCGAACGTCCCGCCCGGGCCCCGGGGGGCCACCATGCGGCGCCCACCCGGGCTCGCCGGGGCCAAAACCACCCCGCTCCCCACTCCGCGTAACGCCTCCCGGGCCGGGCCCAGGCAGCGTCCGCTCGGGTCCGCCCGGAGGAACACCTCCCGGCTCCCGGTCCTGCGGAAGGCCTCGCGGACCGGGTCCGCAGGGGCCAGTACCGCCCCCGCTCCTGGCCCACTGGGGCGCCGCTGTCTGCTGTGTGTCACCGGTGGTGCGCCGGGAGGTCACGGACCCGGGCGGTCGAGTGGCCGACAGCGGTGGTGCGGGCGCCGGCAGGCGGTTCACTCGCCCGTGATGGCCTCCGCCGCTGCTCGGCCGCAGACGCGGGCCGCGCCGTGGGTGGCGATGTGGAGGGCGCCTCGTGGGGGCGCCTGGGGGACACCCATCTCGACGATCACCGTGTCGGGGCGGGCCGCGAGCAGGGTGTCCAGGGCGGCCGCCATCCAGGGGTGGCGGTGCTCGTCGCGGACGACGGCCACCACCCGCCGGGTGCCGGCCTCCTGAAGGGCCGCGCGGCCCGCGTCCTCGCCGGCGAAGCTGCCCGTCCGGGTGCCCGGCAGGAGGCGGCAGAGCTCGGCGGCCACGCCCCACGGGGTCTCGTCGCCGACGGCGATGTTGGCGACGGGGGTGAGGGCGGCGACGTAGGGCGGATCCGTGAGCGGGGTGAAGTCCTCCGCGGCGGTGACGCGCAGCGCGCGCCGGGCCGCCCGCAGCCCGACCACCGGGTCGGCGTCGCCGCGCGTCCCGGCAGAGCCCGCGGCCGCGACGGTCCAGCGGGCGAGGGCGCGGACCCGGTCGGCCGCGTCCGCCAGCCGCTCCTCGGGCAGTTCGCCGGAGCGGACCGCGGCGACCAGGGCGTCGCGCAGACCGGTCACGGTCTCCTCGTCGGCCAGTCCGCCGCCCACGCAGATCGCGTCGGCCCCGGCGGCGATGGCCAGGACGCTGCCGCGCCGGAGGCCGTAGTTGTCCGCGATGGCCCGCATCTCCATGCCGTCGGTGACGATCAGGCCCTCGTAGCCGAGTTCGCCGCGCAGGAGGTCGGTCAGCACCCGGCGGGACAACGTTGCCGGAAGGTCGGGGTCCATGGCCGGCACCAGGATGTGGGCGCTCATCACGGCCTTGCTGCCGGCGGCGATCGCCGCGCGGAACGGGGCCAGTTCGCGTTCCTGGAGCACCTCGGCACCCACGTCGATGCGGGGCATCGCGTGGTGGGAGTCCACGGCGGTGTCGCCGTGCCCGGGGAAGTGCTTGGTGCAGGCGGCGACCCCCGCGGACTGGAGGCCGGTGACGTAGGCGGCGGTGTGCCGGGCGACCAGGTCGGTGGCGGCCCCGAAGGACCGTACGCCGATGACCGGGTTGCCGGGGTTGGAGTTGACGTCCGCGGAGGGCGCCCAGTTGAAGTTCACTCCGCAGTCGGCCAGCCGCCTGCCGAGTTCGCGCGCGACGGCCTGGGTCAGTTCCACGTCGTCCACCGCGCCCAGCGCGTGGTTGCCGGGGAAGCTGGAGCCGGTGCGGACCTCCAGACGGGTGACGTCGCCGCCCTCCTCGTCGATGGCGACCAGAACGTCCTCGCGTTCGGCGCGCAACTGGGCGGTCAGGGCGGCCAGCTGTTCGGGCGAGGCGATGTTCCGGCCGAACAGGCCGACCGAGGACAGGCCCTCGCCGAGGCGCCGGAGCAGCCAGTCGGGGGCCGTGGTCCCGGTGAAGCCGGGCTGGAGGACGGTCAGCGCGTCGCGGGTGAGTGTGTCGGTGCCGCTGGCGATTGTCGTCATCGGGTGGCGTTATCCCTTCACGGCGCCCGCGGTCAGGCCGCTGACAGCCTTGCGCTGGAGGTAGACGAAGAGGATCAGGATCGGGACGGCGAAGAGGGAGGAGGCCGCCATTGTCGCGCCCCAGTCGTCGCCGAACTGGGTCTGGAAGCTGGACAACCACAGCGGCAGCGTCTTGGCCTCGATGTCCTTGTTCAGCACCAGGACGAGGGCGAACTCGTTCCAGGCGGTGATGAAGCCGAACAGCGAGGTGGCCATCAGGCCCGGGGCGAGCAGCGGCAGGATGACCCGGCGGAAGGCCGTCATACGGGAGCAGCCGTCCACCATGGCCGCCTCCTCCAGTTCCTTCGGCACGGCGGCGACGAAGCCGCGCAGCGTCAGGATGGTGAAGGGCAGGATCATCATCGTGTAGAAGAGCGTCAGGGGCACGAGGCTGTTCAGCATCGACGCGTCCCGCACGATCATGTAGATGGCGATGATCATGACTTCCCAGGGCGCCATCTGGGCCAGCATGAAGCCGATGACGAAGCCGCGCCGCCCCTTGAACCGCATCCGCGCCAGGGCGAAGGAGCCGGCCAACGCGATGATCAGCGAGAAGACGACGGCGAGGACCGTGACGGTCACCGAGTTGGTGACGTACGTCCAGAAGTGGTCGACCTGTGTCGCCGTCCTGAAGTGTTCGAAGGTGAAGTCGACGGGGAACCAGACCGGGTCCTCGGAGATGATGTCGCCGGTCGGCTTGAACGCCGTGGAGAACATCCAGTACACGGGGAAGACGAAGCCGATGAACAGGACGACGGCCATGGCGTTGGGCCACAGGCGGCCGAAGAGCGAGCGCTTCACAGCTCGTCCTCCTCTTGCTTGAGCACGATCCTGAGGTAGTAGGCGGTCAGCCCGAGCAGCATCAGGATGGTCAGGACGGCGATCGCCGCACCCATGCCGTAGTGCTGGTTGCCGATGCCCTCGATGTAGGCGTAGACGGGAAAGATCTCGGTGAGCCGGTCCGGGCCGCCGTTGTTGATGAGAAGGACCTGTGCGAACGCCTTGAAGACCCAGATGATCTCCAGGAAGGTCGTCGCGTAGAGGAAGGGCCGCAGGTACGGCAGGGTGACCGTGGTGAAGCTCCGCCAGGCACCGGCGCCGTCGAGGGACGCCGCCTCGTACAGCTCGGCGGGGATGGTGGTGGTCGCCGCGTACAGGTTGATCGCGACGAACGGGATGGACCCCCACACGATCAGCGCGGTGATGACGAAGAACGTCGACATCTGGCTGCTGGTCCAGCTGTAGTCGGCCATCGAGTGCCAGCCGAGCTTGTCCAGCACCCAGTTGACGACGCCGAAGCGCTGGGCGAACAGCCACTGGTAGACGGTGCTGGCCGCCACGATGGGCATGGCCCAGGCCAGCACCAGGCCGATCAGCAACGTGAACCGCATGCGCTTGCCGAGGCGGGCGAGCAGCAGGCCGATCAACGTGCCCAGGACCATGATCAGGGCGACGTTGACCGCCGTGAACAGGACCGAGCGGAGGGTGACTCGCCAGAAGTCCTCGCTGGTGAGGGTCTCCTTGTAGTTGTCGACGCCGTTCCACTCGGTGACGTGCTGGATCAGCTGCGTCATGTTGAGGTTCTGGAACGACAGCAGGAAGTCCTTCAGCAGCGGCCAGCCGAGCAGCAGCACGGTGGCCGCGCAGGCGGGCAGCAGCAACAGATAGGGGGCCGCCCCGCCCCTGCGCGAGGCGGCTCGCGGTCTCGGACCGCCGGATGCCCGGCCGTCCGCCCTGCGGGCGTCCACCGGGCCTGAGGGCGGCCGTTCGGTCTGCACGGTCATGCTCGCGATCTCTCTTCTCGGCCGAGGGGCCCTAGGTACGTCGACCCGCGTACAGGTGCCGGGGCGGGACGGCCGTCCGTGGTACGGCCGCTCCGCCCCGGCTCACCCGGTGCTACTGCTTCTGCGCCAGGCGCTTGTTGAACTCGCCCTCGACCTGCTTGGCGGCCTCGGCCGGGGACTTCCCGTTCAGCACGGCGGTCATGTATGCCTTGACCGGGTTCGGATCGTTCTCCACCGCGGCCCACTCCGGGATCAGCGGCGTGGTGCCGCCGCCCGCGGCGGCCGGGGCGGCGGCCTCGGCGACGGCGTTGCCCTGGAGGTTGCTCTGCAGCGCCTCCTTGTTCGGGATGACGCCGTTCTCCTTGGCCAGCTGGCCCTCGAACTGGTCGGACAGGGCGACCTTCAGGAACTCCCTGGCGAGCTCCTGCTTCTTGCTGCCCGCGGCGACGGCGAGGTTGGAACCGCCGAGGAAGACGCCCTCGGGCTTGTCGGCCGTGGCGCCCGGGATGGTGAAGTAGCCGATCTCCTTCTCGATCTTCGGGTTGGCCTTGATCGCGATACCGGCCTCCCAGCCCATGCCGATGAACGCGCCGACCTTGCCCTTGGCGAAGACCTCGCCCTGCTGCGGGTGGGCCTCGTCCTTGTCCTTGGACGCCTTGGACAGGGCCTGGAACTTCTTGTAGGTCTCCATGGCGGCGGCGACCTTCGGGTCGGCCAGGTTGGAGACGTACTTGTCGCCCTCCTTCTTCACCAGCTCGCCGCCCTCGCCGACCACCAGGCCGACGAAGTGGTACCAGTTCTGGCCGGGCAGGTAGATCGGCTCGGCACCGGTCTTGTCACCGACCTTCTTGAGGTCGGCGTAGAACTCGTCGCGGGTCTTGGGGGTGTCCTTGATGCCGGCGTCGGCCCAGAGCTTCTTGTTGTAGAGGACGACGCGGTTGGCGAAGTACCACGGTGCCGCGTACTGCTTGCCGTCGAAGACGGACGAGTTGTTGAGGGACTCGGTCCAGTCGCCGCCGATCGAGGATTTCAGGTCCGCGAGGTCGGCGAGGCCGCCGGTCTTGGCGTAGGCGGGGGTCTGGGTGTTGCCGATCTCGAAGACGTCCGGCGGGTTCTCCTCGGACAGAGCGGTGGTCAGCTTCTGCTGGATGCCGTCCCACTGCTGGATCTCGAACTTGACCTTCGCCTTGGTCTTGGCCTCGAAGGCCGCGGCGACATCCTTCTGCCACTGGTCCGGAGAGGAACCGTCCATCACCCACACGGTGAGCGTCTGGCCGGCGTAGCCGTCCTTGCCGGTCTTGGCCTTGCCCCCGTCGTCGTCCTTGCCGCCCCCACACGCCGCGATGGAGACCATCATGCCCGCGATACCGATCGCGGCTACCAGCTTGCGCTTCACGCCACCCTCCTCAGGGATGCCACAAACCCCCCTGCCTCCCCGCGGTTGAGCGACATCCGAGCGTCGGCGCGTAACCGCCCGTGGGGCCGGGACCTGGACCAATGGTGTAGACCAGTACGGGGAGCTTGGCCCAGACCAATAGGGCTGTCAAGAGTGCGCCGACCCGCTCACGTGGTCCGTTATGCGACCGCGATATGCAGGGACCTTTCATTGTTCGTCCGGCAAAATGGACGCCCGCGTTCCACTGGACCAGCGGCGGCCGCACGCGGCCCGCCGGCCGCCCTGGCCAGGTGGACCACCCGCCCTGGCCGGGGCGATGGACTAGACCAGCCGGAGTCGCAACGGTATACAGAGGAGATCACGGAGCGTACGGGTGACCACCCGGCACGCGAAGCCGTGCCACGATGTGAGCCGGGGCCGACGGGACGTCGGCCGCATCGGCACTGGAGCCGGGAAGGCGGAGCATGAGCACCGACGTCAGCAGTGCGGAGAACGAGGGTGGGGCGACCGTCCGTACCGCGCGCGTGCCCAAGTACTACCGCCTGAAGAAGCACCTGCTCGACATCACGCAGACGCTGCCGCCGGGCACTCCGGTCCCGCCGGAGCGGACCCTGGCGGCCGAGTTCGACACCTCGCGCACCACGGTGCGGCAGGCGCTCCAGGAACTCGTCGTCGAGGGCCGGCTGGAGCGCATCCAGGGCAAGGGCACCTTCGTCGCCAAGCCGAAGGTCTCCCAGGCGCTGCAACTGACCTCCTACACCGAGGACATGCGCGCCCAGGGCCTGGAGCCGACCTCGCAGCTGCTGGACATCGGCTACGTGACCGCCGACGACCGCCTGGCCGAGCTGCTCGACATCACCGCCGGCGGGCGCGTGCTGCGTATCGAGCGGCTGCGCATGGCCAACGGCGAGCCGATGGCCATCGAGACCACCCACCTGTCGGCCAAGCGCTTCCCGGCGCTGCGGCGCAGCCTGGTGAAGTACACCTCCCTCTACACCGCCCTCGCCGAGGTCTACGACGTCCATCTCGCCGAGGCCGAGGAGACCATCGAGACCTCGCTGGCCACTCCGCGCGAGGCGGGCCTGCTCGGCACCGACGTGGGCCTGCCGATGCTGCTGCTCTCCCGGCACTCCCTGGACCGCGAGGGCCGGCCGGTGGAGTGGGTGCGGTCGGTGTACCGCGGGGACCGCTACAAGTTCGTGGCACGTCTCAAGCGGCCGCAGGAGTAAGGGTCTTGTGATGGCGTAAGAATCTCGTGGCGGTCCGCGGCGTCATGCGCACGAGGGATTCCGCACGTGTGACACCGTGACCTAGATTGCCTGCGCACTGCACGGACGCTCGCCGGTGATCAGCTAGGGGACGGAGTCGCCACATGTCGAATGCCCCGGAAGCCACCAGAGCGGTGGTGACACCCTTAAGGGTCGTCATCGCCCTCTGCCTCGTCGCCCCCTTCGTGGCGCTGCTGTGGGTGGGGTCGTACGCGAAGACGGATCCGGTGTTCATAGGGATCCCGTTCTTCTACTGGTACCAGATGCTGTGGGTGGTCCTCTCCGCGGCCCTGACCATGACCGCGTACCGGCTGTGGCTGCGTGATCAGCGTGCCGCCCGGGCCTCGCGGGCCGCCCGGACCGCCCCTGCCGCCACGGCCGAGGACGGGGGTGCGGTCAAGTGAAGGACGGTGTCAACGGCGTCGCGCTCGGCGTCTGCATCTTCTTCTTCCTGCTCGTCACCGTCATGGGCTTCCTGGCCGCGCGCTGGCGCCGTGCCGAGAACGAGCACAGCCTGGACGAATGGGGCCTGGGCGGCCGGTCGTTCGGCACCTGGGTGACCTGGTTCCTGCTCGGCGGCGACCTGTACACCGCCTACACCTTCGTGGCCGTGCCGGCCGCCGTCTACGCCACGGGCGCGGCCGGCTTCTTCGCGGTGCCGTACACGATCCTGGTCTACCCGCTGATCTTCACGTTCCTGCCGCGGCTGTGGTCGGTGTCCCACCGGCACGGATACGTGACCACCTCGGACTTCGTCCGCGGCCGGTTCGGCTCCAAGAGCCTGTCGCTGGCGGTGGCGCTCACCGGCATCCTCGCGACCATGCCGTACATCGCGCTCCAACTGGTCGGCATCCAGGCCGTCCTTGACGTGATGGGCGTCGGTGGCGGCGACAGCACCCACTGGTTCGTGAAGGACCTGCCGCTGCTGATCGCCTTCGGTGTGCTGGCGGCGTACACCTACTCGTCGGGACTGCGCGCGCCCGCGCTGATCGCGTTCGTGAAGGACACCCTGATCTACATCGTGATCGCGGTGGCCATCATCTACATCCCGATCAAGCTGGGCGGCTTCGGCGAGGTGTTCGCCAAGGCGGACCAGAAGTTCAGCGAGTCGGGGACGGGCGGCCTGGTGCCTGCGGCGGCCGGCCAGTGGACGTACGCCACGCTGGCCCTGGGCTCCGCGCTCGCGCTGTTCATGTACCCGCACTCGATCACCGCGACCCTGTCCTCGCGCAGCCGCGAGGTGATCCGCCGCAACACCACGATCCTGCCGCTGTACTCGCTGATGCTGGGCCTGCTCGCCCTGCTGGGCTTCATGGCGATCGCGGCGGGCGTGCAGGTGAAGAACGGCCAGCTCGCCATTCCGCAGTTGTTCGAGAACATGTTCCCGGACTGGTTCGCGGGGGTGGCGTTCGCGGCGATCGCCATCGGCGCGCTGGTGCCGGCGGCCATCATGTCGATCGCCGCCGCGAACCTGTTCACCCGCAACATCTACAAGGACTTCCTCCGCCCGCACGCGACGCCGAAGGAGGAGACCCGGGTCTCCAAGATCGTGTCGCTGCTGGTCAAGGTGGGCGCGCTGGTCTTCGTCCTGACCATGGACAAGACGGTCGCCATCAACTTCCAGCTGCTCGGCGGCATCTGGATCCTGCAGACCTTCCCGGCCCTGGTCGGCGGCCTGTTCACCCGCTGGTTCCACCGCTGGGCGCTGCTGGCGGGCTGGGCGGTCGGCATGGTCTACGGCACGGTCGCCGCCTACGGGGTCGCCTCGCCGACGCAGAAGCACTTCGGCGGCTCGGCGAAGGAGATCCCGGGCATCGGCGAGATCGGCTACATCGGTCTGACGGCGTTCGTGCTCAACGCGGTCGTCACGGTGGTCCTGACGTTCGTACTGAGGGCGGTCAAGGCGCCTCAGGGCGTGGACGAGACCCGGCCCGAGGACTACACGGCGGACGCCGGCGACCCGGGCGTCGAGGTGGAGCTCCCGCCGACCACGGCGGCGGCGCCCCACTGACACCCGGGAGGGGCATCCCACGGGCCGCCGGAGAAATCCGGCGGCCCGCTGCCGTGCCCGTGCGGCACACTCGGGCCATGGACATCGTGATCCGGCCGGTGGAACCCGGCGAGTACGGCACCCTCGGTGAGATCACCGCCCAGGCCTATCTCCGGGACGGGCTCCTCGACTTCGGTGAGAGCGACGGGTATCTCGGCGAGCTGCGGGACGTGGCCAAGCGGGCGGCCGCGGCCGAGGTGCTGGTGGCGGTGGCGGACGGGACGGTGCTCGGCGGCGTGACCTTCGTCCCCGGCACGGGCCCCATGGCCGACCTCGCCGGTCCCGGGGAGACCGAGATACGGATGCTCGCGGTCGCGCACACGGCGCGCGGCCGAGGCGTCGGCGAGGCCCTCGTACGGGCCTGCCTGGACCGGGCACGGGCCGTGGAGGGCTGTGTCCGCGTGGTGCTGTCCACCCAGGGCACCATGCACACCGCCCACCGCATCTACGAGCGTCTGGGCTTCGTCCGCACGCCGGGCCGGGACTGGAACCCCCTCCCGCACCTGGACGACATCATGCTGCTCACCTACGAGTTGACATTCTGACACGTTCCGGAGTCGACGCGGCACAACATATGGGGGTGCCCGACTCACTCAGCACAAGATGTATGCTCGTGCTCACTGTCGCCGCAGGGGAATCCGGTGCGAATCCGGAACTGTCCCGCAACGGTGTACTCGTGCGCGTATGCCCCCATGGGCCGCCACGAGCGTCAGTCCGAGGACCTGCCGACAGTGCGCCCGGCCGTCCGGTCCGGGTGCCCTGACGTCCGGGCCTCGTGGAATGGGCCGGTGGACGCGGCGCCGCGTGCGCTCGTGTGCCGCCCCCTGCCCTCGGCGAGGCCCCGTGCCGAGCGAGGGAGAGCTCCACGTGACCATCGCGCCAGCAGACCCGGTTTCAGTCACAGCTCCGGAAACCGACGGTCCAGGTGCCGTACTGCTGCGGACCCTGACCGAGCTGACCGCCGACCTCCCCGACGCCGACCCCGGCCGGGTCGCCGCCGCCGCGCTGCGCGGCCGGTCGGCGCGGGCCGACGAGGCCGAGTTGCGCGAGCTGGCCACGGAGGCGGCCGCCGGGCTCATCTCCGAGGACCCCGCCTACTCCCGGCTCGCGGCCAGGCTGCTGACCCTCGCCGTCCGCGCCGAGGCCGCCTCCCAGGGCGTCGCCTCCTTCACCGACTCGGTCGCCGTGGGCCACCGCGAGGGCCTCGTCGCCGACCGGACCGCCGAGTTCGTACGCGCCCATGCCGACCGCCTGGACGCGCTGATCGACCGGGCCGCCGACGACCGCTTCGGCTACTTCGGCCTGCGCACCCTGCACAGCCGGTACCTGCTGCGGCACCCGATCACCCGCAAGGTGATCGAGACGCCGCAGCACTTCATGCTGCGGGTCGCGGCGGGTCTCGCGCAGGACGACACCGCGCGGTCGGTCGACGAGGTCGAGGCGCTCTACGGGCTGATGAGCCGCCTCGACTACCTGCCCTCCTCCCCCACGCTCTTCAACTCCGGTACGCGTCACCCCCAGATGTCGTCCTGCTACCTGCTCGACTCCCCCAGGGACGAGCTGGACTCGATCTACGAGCGCTACCTCCAGGTCGCCCGTCTGTCCAAGCACGCCGGCGGCATCGGCATCGCCTACTCCCGCATCCGCTCCCGCGGTTCGCTGATCCGCGGCACCAACGGGCACTCCAACGGCATCGTGCCGTTCCTGAAGACCCTGGACGCCTCGGTGGCCGCCGTGAACCAGGGCGGCCGGCGCAAGGGCGCCGCCGCGGTCTACCTGGAGACCTGGCACTCGGACATCGAGGAGTTCCTGGAGCTGCGCGACAACACCGGCGAGGACGCCCGCCGGACGCACAACCTCAACCTCGCGCACTGGATCCCGGACGAGTTCATGCGCCGGGTGAACGCCGACGGGCAGTGGTCGCTGTTCTCCCCCGCGGACGTGCCGGAGCTGACCGACCTGTGGGGCGAGGAGTTCGACGCCGCGTACCGCGCCGCGGAGGCGCGGGGCCTGGCGAGGAAGACCATGCCGGCCCGCGACCTGTACGGCCGCATGATGCGCACCCTCGCGCAGACCGGCAACGGCTGGATGACCTTCAAGGACGCCGCCAACCGCACCGCCAACCAGACGGCACAGCCCGGCCACGTCGTCCACTCCTCCAACCTCTGCACGGAGATCCTGGAGGTCACCGACGACGGTGAGACGGCGGTGTGCAACCTGGGTTCGGTCAACCTCGGCGCGTTCGTGGCCGGCGGGGACATCGATTGGGAGCGGCTGGACGAGACCGTCCGCACCGCCGTCACCTTCCTCGACCGCGTGGTGGACATCAACTTCTACCCGACCGAGCAGGCGGGCCGCTCCAACGCCCGCTGGCGGCCGGTGGGCCTGGGCGCCATGGGCCTTCAGGACGTCTTCTTCAAGCTGCGGCTGCCCTTCGACTCCCCGGAGGCGAAGGCCCTGTCCACCCGTATCGCCGAGCGGATCATGCTCGCCGCGTACGAGGCGTCGGCCGACCTCGCCGAGCGCGAGGGCCCGCTGCCCGCGTGGGAGAAGACCCGTACGGCCCGGGGCGTGCTGCACCCCGACCACTACGACGTCGAGCTGACCTGGCCGGAGCGCTGGGCGGCCCTGCGCGAGCGGATCGCCGCCGTCGGCATGCGCAACTCGCTGCTGCTCGCCATCGCCCCGACCGCCACCATCGCCTCGATCGCGGGCGTGTACGAGTGCATCGAGCCGCAGGTCTCCAACCTCTTCAAGCGCGAGACGCTCTCCGGGGAGTTCCTTCAGGTCAACTCGTACCTGGTGAACGATCTGAAGGCGCTCGGCGTCTGGGACGCCCGGACCCGCGAGGCGCTGCGCGAGGCGAACGGCTCGGTGCAGGACTTCGCCTGGATCCCCGAGGACGTGCGGACGCTGTACCGCACGGCGTGGGAGATCCCGCAGCGCGGCCTGATCGACATGGCCGCGGCCCGCACCGCGTTCCTGGACCAGTCCCAGTCCCTGAACCTGTTCATGGAGACGCCGACCATCGGCAAGCTCTCCTCGATGTACGCCTACGCCTGGAAGCAGGGCCTGAAGACGACGTACTACCTGCGCTCCCGCCCCGCGACCCGGATCGCGCGGGCCGCTCGCGCCACCGTCCCCGTCCAGACGACGCCGGACCCCGAGGCGGTCGCCTGCTCCCTGGAAAACCCCGAGTCCTGCGAGGCCTGCCAGTAATGACCAGCGAGACCAAGAACCTGCTCGACCCCGGCTTCGAGCTGACGCTCCGTCCGATGCGCTACCCGGACTTCTACGAGCGCTACCGGGACGCCATCAAGAACACCTGGACCGTGGAGGAGGTCGACCTCCACTCGGACGTCGCCGATCTCGCCAAGCTGAGCCCGGCCGAGCAGCACCTGATCGGACGGCTGGTGGCCTTCTTCGCCACCGGTGACTCGATCGTGGCGAACAACCTGGTGCTCACGCTCTACAAGCACATCAACTCTCCCGAGGCGCGCCTGTACCTGAGCAGGCAGCTGTTCGAGGAGGCCGTGCACGTCCAGTTCTATCTGACGCTGCTGGACACCTACCTCCCCGACCCGGAGGACCGCGCCGCGGCCTTCGCCGCGGTGGAGAACATCCCCTCCATCCGGGAGAAGGCCGAGTTCTGCTTCAAGTGGATGGACTCGGTGGAGAAGCTGGACCAGTTGGAGACGAAGGCGGACCGCCGGCGCTTCCTGCTCAACCTCGTCTGCTTCGCCGCGTGCATCGAGGGCCTGTTCTTCTACGGTGCCTTCGCCTACGTCTACTGGTTCCGCAGCCGCGGCCTGCTGCACGGTCTGGCCACCGGCACCAACTGGGTGTTCCGCGACGAGACGATGCACATGTCCTTCGCCTTCGACGTGGTCGACACCGTGCGCAAGGAGGAGCCGGACCTCTTCGACGACGACCTCCAGCGGCAGGTCACCGACATGCTGCGGGAGGCCGTCGAGGCCGAGCTCCAGTTCGCGCGCGACCTGTGCGGTGACGGCCTCCCGGGGATGAACACCGACTCGATGCGGCAGTACCTGGAGTGCGTCGCCGACCAGCGCCTGACGCGCCTCGGCTTCGCTCCGGTGTACGGCTCCGAGAACCCCTTCTCCTTCATGGAGCTCCAGGGCGTTCAGGAGCTGACCAACTTCTTCGAGCGGCGCCCGTCGGCGTACCAGGTGGCGGTGGAGGGCACCGTCGACCTGGACGAGGACTTCTGAGCCTCGTCGCGGCTCTCGCGGGCCTCCCGGTCCTCGTGGGCCTGACGGATCCGGCGGTCGGCACGTCGGTCGTGGACGATGCCGACCACCGACGGCAGGACCATGAGGACCAGGAGTCCGAGGACGACGAGCATCGAGATCAGGCCTTGCGTCTGTGTCGTAGTCATGGACACCACTGTCGCGCCGGACGCTCCTTACCGTGAGTGGCAGGACTGCCGTACACCTTCAAAATCCTGCCACCGCGGGGGCACACTGGAGCCATGCTGAAGAACGTGGCCACCGTGCTGCTGGACGGAGTGCACCCCTTCGAACTCGGCGTGGTCTGCGAGGTGTTCGGACTCGACCGCAGTGACGAGGGGCTGCCGGTCTACGACTTCGCGGTGGTCTCCGCGGAGGGCCCGGCGCTGAGCACCCACGTCCCCGGCCTCACGGTCTCGACACCGCACGGCCTGGACCGGCTGGAGGAGGCCGACCTGATCACGGTGCCGGCCACGGACGCCATCACCTCGCGCGGCTACCCGCCCGAGTTGCTGGACGCGCTGCGCCGGGCGGTGGACCGGGGCGCGCGGGTGCTCAGCGTCTGCTCGGGCGTCTTCGTGCTGGGAGCCGCCGGCCTGCTGGACGGGCGGCGCTGCGCGGCGCACTGGAGGCACGCGGACGCACTGGCCCGGCGCTTCCCGCGAGCGATGGTCGAGCCGGACGTGCTGTACGTGGACGCGGACCCGGTGATCACCTCGGCCGGCACCGCCTCCGGCATCGACGCCTGTCTGCACATCGTGCGCAAGGAGCAGGGCCCGGAGGTCGCCAACAAGATCGCCCGGCGGATGGTGGTGCCCCCGCACCGCGACGGCGGGCAGGCCCAGTACATCGAGCGGCCACTGCCGAAGTCCTCCTGCGACACGGTCGGCCAGGTGCTGGTCTGGATGGAGGAGAACCTGGACCAGGAGGTCACCGTCGAACAGCTCGCCGCCCGCGCCCATATGTCGCCGCGGACCTTCGCCCGCCGCTTCCAGCAGGAGACGGGCACCACTCCGTACCGCTGGCTGCTGCGCCAACGCGTGCTGCTGGCACAGCGGTTGCTGGAGGCGACGGACGAGACCATGGACACGATCGCGGACCGTACGGGGTTCGGCACCGCGGCGGCGCTGCGGCACCAGTTCGTCCGCGCGCTGGGCACCACCCCGAACTCCTACCGGCGCGCGTTCCGGGGCCCGCAGGCCGCCTGAACGCGCGCCGCGCCGCTCACGTCATCTGAGCACCGGCCGCACCAGCATCTTCTGCGGCCGCAGGGTGATACCGACCCGGGGCGTGCCGTCCGACCCGGGAACCTCCTCGAAACGGAACCTCGTCGCCACCGCGGCGGTGAACAGACTCAGAAGCGCCATCGAAAAGTGGTCGCTGGGGCACTTGCGGTTACCCACACCGAACGGGCTCATGGCATATTTCGGTACGTCCTTGGCTCGTTCGGGAAGCCAGCGGTCCGGGTCGAACTCCAGGTTGTCCGGATACGAGCGCCGATCGCGCTGGACGGCGTAAGGGCTGTAGATGATGTCCGCTCCGGCCGGAATGCGATAGCCACCGAGTTCGGTCTCGGTCACCGCCCGACGCGTCAATACCCATACGGCGGGCCGCAAACGCATCGTCTCCACGACGACATTGTTGGTGTGCGTGAGCCTGCGGACGTCGTCGAATCCGACGGGACGGCCGCCGGTCACGGATTCGACCTCCGCGCGGATCCGGTCGCCGTGTTCCGGGTGTATCGCGAGCACCCGGAGCAGCCACATGATCGTGGCGCCCACCGTTTCGCTGCCCGGAGTGAGTATCGCGACCACCTGGTCGTGGATCTCCTGCTCCCCGATGGGCTCGCCATTGTCGTCCTTCGCCGTCAGCAATGCCGTCAGCAAATCGTCCGGATTCCGGCCGGATGCCCGGCGCTCCGCGATGATCTCGTCGACAAGGAGATGCAGATCGGCCAGCGCGCGGTTGAATTCGCGGTTGGCCGGCAGCGGCAGCCGGTACAGCGGCCCGAGCGGCACCACCATCCGCTGGTACATCCCGCGGAAGACGGTGGCCAGCGCGTCGCACAACCGGTCGGCGCACTCGTCCATGTACTGGCCGCGCAGCAGGCAGCGGGCGGCGATGCGCACGGCGATCCGGAAGGCCTCCGAGGCGCAGTCGATCGTCTCCCCGGGCCGCCAGCGCTCGGTCAGCGCGTGCGCCTCCTCCTCCATGACCGGCCCGTAGGCGGGGATGGCGTCGAGCCGGAAGGCGGGCTGGATGGTGCGGCGCTGGCGGCGGTGCAGCGCGCCGTTGGAGGTGGCCACCCCCTCCTTGCCGACCAGACCCTCCAGGGACTCCCACAGCGGGCCGGAGATGATGAAGTCGGGGCTGAGGGCCACCTCGCCGGTGAGAGCGGGCGTGGTGACCGCGTACACCGTCTTCGGGCCGAGCCGGAGCCGGACGACGTCGCCGTGGTCGCGCAGTTGGGACATGAATGCCAGCGGATCGCGGACCAGTTTCAGACCGTGGCCGAGAAGCGGCACCCCGCCCCCGGCCACCGGTGGCTCGTGCGGTCCCGGGGCGTCGTGCCGGGTTTCCGACCGCACTGATTCGGCGGTCATTTCCCACCTGCCCCTTCGTCGTCGACGTACGGGGGTGTGGCCGGGTCCTCCCAGCTGTCGACCATGTACCGGCCGGACTCGTGGTGGAACCAGTAGACGGAACTGAACCAGTTCCGCATATTGCCGAGGCAGGCCCTTACGGCGGCGCTCAGCTCCTTGCCCCGTACCGTGCCGTCCGCGAGGCCGTCGGCGAAACGCAATCCCTCCTGTTCCGCGAGCAGGAATTCGGATACGCATCCCTCGATGCGCCCGCGCATTTCCGCGATCGCCTCCTCCAGGCTCAGCCCGTCGTGTTTGACGAGACTGATCCCAAGATTGTGCACCTCGTCGCCCGCTATTTCCTTGGGCAGTGAGCACAGATCGTTGTACCAGGCGGCGAATTCCTGACTGACCAGCGCCGGACGCCGGTACGCCGGATTCTTCCGGACGGCGTCCGGGAGTTCACAGCCGGCGCTCGACTCCAGCAGGTCGGTCCAGATCCAGTGGGCGAAGGTGAACCGGCGCAGTGCGAGGTATTCCTCGACCGTGGGCACGATATCCCCGGTACGGTTCTGGAATTCCCGTTCGTAGGCGTCGATCACCGCGTGGAAGTGCCGCGCGAAGCGGGCGTTCCACCGCGGCGACAGGAACGAGTAGAACCGCAGCACGGTGTCCGCGAACCCCGCGACCAGGGGGTCCTGATGGTGCAGGTGGTCCTGGGGGGAGTCCAGGGCCGTGTGCAGCGCGCGGCACAGCCGTTCCCAGGCGGCGGGCCGGTCGTGGACGACGTCGCGGTCCTGGCGGTCGTCCCAGAGGAAGAACCACGCACTGAAGTCCGCTATCGCCTGGAGCACCTCGTCGGGGGCGCCGATGAAGTACCCCGCCATGAGGTCGGTGTAGCAGAGGCTGTCAACGTGTTCCTCCACCTTGTCCGCCGGCATGAGCCGCTTTTCCAGCAGCCAGCTGCGTGTCTTCTCCTGGGGTTGGGGCCAATACCCGTGCACCTGCCTGGGAAACTCGGCCTCGATCACCGGAAGTGCGAGCGATGGTGGGACTGCGACCGCTGTCGTCGTCGGTGTGGTGCTGTATGGGAAAGCTGGCACGAACAAACCCCTCTCAGCCGCCGGTGGCGCACGCCCTTCCGCCGTGCCGGGCGCACGCCGTCGCGTATCCCCGCACCCCCCATTCAGCACCACAACTGACCGGTCTGGGAACGGATTTGCTCCATTCATCACCCCGGGATGCCGAGAATCTCCCCTTGTGTGACTGATTACGAATCACCAGAAGCGCACAGAGGATCGAATGCGTGAGGACACAAGTACGGCGCCCGACCGGACGTTCCGGTCGGGCGCCGTGTGCACGGACCATGCGCACCCCAACGGGCGGCAGGTGCTCAGTCGTTGGCGACCACGGGGTAGCGCGGCTCGTTCTCGGCCATCTGCCGCAGCGCGTCCTTGCGCTCACGCTTGGAGAGCCGGTCGATGTAGAGGTAGCCGTAGAGGTGGTCCGTCTCGTGCTGGAGGCACCGCGCGAAGTAGCCGGTGCCCCGCACCTTGATCGGGTTGCCCTGCTCGTCCTGCCCGGTCACCTCGGCGTAGTCGGGGCGGGCGAGCGGAGCGTAGGCGGTGGGCACGGACAGGCAGCCCTCGTTGCTGTCGTCCAGCCGGCGCCGCTCGGCGGGCAGCTCGACCAGCCGGGGGTTGCAGACGACCCCGGCGTGCCGGGCACCCTCGTCGTCCGGGCAGTCGTAGACGAAGACCTTCAGGTCCACGCCGATCTGGTTGGCGGCCAGGCCCACGCCCTCGGCGGTGTGCTGGCTGGCGAACATGTCGGCGACCAGCTGCTGGAGCTCCTCGCCGAAATCGGTGACGTCCCTGCACTCCTTGTGCAGCACGGGGTTCCCGACGACCGTGATGGGCCGGGAGGTGCCGCGCTCACGCCAGGCCGTCTCGCGCGCCTCGCAGTCCTCCGTGTCGACGACGTACCCCTCGTCGTCGACGGGGAGCACGCCCGCGTGCTGCTGATCGGTGTCCTGCTGCGCCATGACCGACGTACGCCTTCCTGACAAGAACGGGGAGTGAATTCTGATACAGGGTACGGGGCCCGCGCCCGCGACCTGGCCCAGGAGTGTCCGATATGCGACTGTGCCGGGAGGTCTCGGCCGGCCACGGCGGACCCGCCCGGGGCCCTGAGCGGACCGGCGTCCTCAACAGACCTCTTCCAGGTCCCGCCAGTCCCGCGAGTCCGGGCTGTCGGCCACCCACCCGTCCAGCAGCCCGCGGACCAGGGACGCCGGAGCGGCCACTCCGCACTCCCGCTCCGGCACCCACAGCTGCCCGTCGGTGCGGTGCCCGAGCGGTCCCGGGTGCCCCGGCTCGCTGTGGTCGTGCGGGTCGAGGTGCACGCCGTCGCCCTCGTCGGACGGCATCCGCGACTCCGAGCACATCCGGCACAGCAGCCGTACGGACGACGACCAGTCCTCGGCGGCGAAGCCGGCGTCGGCGGCGAGCTGCTCCAGCGCGTCCCGGTCGGCCTCGGTGGCGGCCTCGAGCAGCACCACCCAGGTGGGCACCGGCGAGGGCGCCCACAGCTCGATCTCGTCGAACACGGGGTAGGTGTGGCCGGCCGCGGTGGTCCGCTCCCCGTGGGGCACGCCGTCGTGCAGCACGACCTCGCCCCAGCGCCGCCCCGAGGAGGGCAGCGGGATGGACAGCACCTCGATCCGGGCCGGGTCCAGGCGCCGGCCCCAGACCACCTCGGCCTCGCCCTCCGGCGACAGCCGCACGGCCGCGCTGCCCAGCTCCATGCCCATCGGCTCCCCGGCGGCGGCCGCGCTTCCGGGCACCTTCAGTCCGTACGCCTGCCAGGCCCGCCGGGCCAGCGGCCAGTCCTGGAGGGCGGTGGCGGCGATGCCCACGTTCCACCAGTCGGGCGCCCCGGTCTCCTTCTCCAGCAGGGCCACGGCCCGCAGGCCAGCCGCCCTCGCCTGCTCCCAGTCGTGCCGGAACTTGTGCAGCAGGGCGAGGTTGAACCAGGACTCGGCCAGCCAGGGCTCCAGATCGGCGGCGCGTGTCAGCAGCGCGCCCGCGTCCTCGTACCGGCCGTCGCCGATCAGCGTGAACGCCCGGTCGGTGGCCTGCCGCCAGGAGGCGGAGGGCCGGTGCCGTCCCTTGCCGAAGATCCTCACGATTCCCGCCTGCCAGTTCCGTCGAGTGGGTCGGCTTCTGCCCCCGGACACCCTCTCATTCGCATCCAACCACGTACGACTGGAGGGAGGCTCATTACCCATGGGTTACCCCTCGGCGGGAAGGATCAGGCGGCCCCGCGACAGCACCCGGCCCAGTGACTCCACCACCTCGGGGGCGTACGCGCCGGCCCCCGCCAGCCGCAGTTCCTCCAGGGCCGTGAGCGGTCCGCCGGGCCCGGCGTCGCGCGCCTTCTCCTCGTAGGCGTTGACCGCCCGCACGATCCGCGCGGGCAGCGGCTGCTCCCGGCAGGGGTCGGCCTGCCGCTCCACCACCACCGCGACCCGGGCGTCGACCCCGGTCTGCCGCACCACGGCCCCGCCGAGCAGCGCGATCCGCCGCTGCTCCTCGGCGGGCAGCCCCGCGGTGGCCCCGGCGGGCACCGGGTCGACCAGGCTGAGCTGCCCGATGTCGTGCATCAGGGCCGCGTGCTCCAGGACGGTCAGCTCCGGTTCGGTCAGGCCCAGGTCCCGGCCCACGGCCCGGCTGAGCGCGGCCACCCGCCGGGCGTGCCCGGCCGGGGTGTACCCGGCGACCTCGGTGGCCCGGGCCAGGGAGGCGATGGTCTGCCGATAGGTCCTCCGCACGGCCGCGTACCGTCTGAGGGACAGCTGGGTGAGCAGCAGCGGCAGCGAGAACACGGGCAGTGCCCACAGTCCGGCCACGGCGACGGCGAGGGCCATGACCGCGCCGGTCGCGCACACCGCCGAGCCGATCCCGAGCAGGCTTCGCAGTTCCTCCCGCAGCAGCGGGCCGAACGGCCACCGGGTGCGGCAGTGCGCCTGTACGGCGGCGAGCACGGCGCCGCACAGCGCGGTGAGCACCAGGAGAGCGAGCAGCAGCAGGGCGTACGCCGGACCGACCCACCCCCGGAACACCCCTTTGCCATAAAGGGGTTGGAAGCAGACGGCGGCGAAGGCGACGGTGAGGATCCGCCGCACCAGGTGGTCGAGCGTCCGCCCGCACCCACGCGCGATGTGCGGCACACCGCCCAGAAGACAGGCGGCGAGCACCACGGCGACGACCTGGAAGGCGCCGTGGTGGCTGGGCAGGCCGGCGTCCTCGCCCAGCAGGGCGTACGACAGCGCCCCGGCGGCGCCGAGCGGCGCGGCCTCCCGGGCCTCGGACCCGGTCCACCGGGTCAGCTCGCCGACGAGGACCAGCAGCCCGAAGGCGAGGGCGGCCCCGCGCTCCTCGAGGCCGGTCCACAGGGTGACGGCGAGGGACAGCAGGGCGACCAGGACCGCCGAGCCGCGGATGAGGAGCAGCAGGAGGGACCGGCTCATCGACGGGCTTCCGGCCGGCCGCCCGCGGACCGCCCCGGGGCGCCGCCGGGGCCGCCGTCCTCGGGGGCGTCCCGCGCCGCCGGTACGACGGGCGCGTCCTCCGCGCCGCCGAGAGCCGCCGCCGTCGGGCCCGTGGTGCCGGGGACGGCACGGAACGGTGCCGGCGGGGCGACGGGCGTACCGTCCTGCGCGGTGACCGCCGGGTGCCAGCCGTACCGGTCCAGGGCCCGGACCAGCGCCGTGACCATCCGCGGGTCGAACTGGCTGCCCGCGCAGCGCTCCAGCTCCGCCAGCGCGGCGGGCACCGGCCGGGCCCGCCGGTAGGACCGGGTGGACGTCATCGCGTCGAAGGCGTCCGCGACGGCCACCACGCGTGCGCTCTCCGGGATCTGACCACCCGTCAGTCCGTACGGGTAGCCGCCCCCGTCGAGCCGTTCGTGGTGGTGCAGGATCGCCGAGCGCGCCTCGCCCAGGAAGGAGATCCCGCGCACCATCTCGTGCCCGTACTCGGGGTGCAGCTCGATCACGCGCCGCTCCTCGGGGGTCAGCGGCCCGTCCTTGCGCAGCAGCCGGGTGGGGACGCCCAGCTTGCCCACGTCGTGCAGGATGCCCGCGAACCGCAGCACCTCGACCCGCTCGTCGTCCATGCCGAGCTCGCGCGCGATCAGCATGGAGGCCTGCCCCACCCGCTCGCTGTGCCCGCGCGTGTAGCCGTCCTTGATGTCGACGGCCTGCACCAGCGCGCGGATGGTGGCCCGGTGCGCGGACCGCTCCCGGTGGTACTGGGCGTACACCCAGCCGGACACGCACATCGGCAGCAGCACGAGCAGCGCGGCGACCGGACCGTAGGGGCTGAGCCACAGCACGGCCATCATCAGCCCCGCGAGCCCGTGCACCGCGATGGGCGCCGGCGACCGGGCGAACAGCTCCTGCCAGGCCCGCCGTACCGGCACGTGCTCGGCGAGCGCGAGGACCCCGCCGTCCAGCGCCGTCAGCACCAGGCAGAAGGCGAGCACGGCGGCACCCGCGGGAAGGAGGACATAGGGGAAGTCGCACCCGCCGACGGCGTCCCGGCCGCCCAGCGCCCCGTGCACCCGGGCGGCCGCCCACACCGCGAGGGCGAGCTGCGCGGCCCGCCAGATCCGGCGCAGCCCCTCGGGCCGCCGTCCGGCGCGGGCGAGCAGGACACCGGGCAGCGGGACGAGCGCGGCGGCGGGCGGCGGCAGCAGGAACACCGCCGCGAGCAGTACGGGGTAGAAGGGTCCGGCGAAGCCGAGCCGGGCGAACTGCCGGCACCCGGCGTACACCGTGGTGAGCAGGGCGACCGCCCACCAGGGGGTGGGCGTCACCGGCAGCGGCAGCAGACAGGCCAGAGCGCCGAGGACGGTACAGGCGACGTACGCACGGGCCCGCGGTGGAACCGCCTCCATGCCGCCCCTCCCCCGTCATGCCTGTCCAGGGTGGGAGCGTAGGGCGCACAGCCGGGAGTCCACGGGCCGAAGACCCGGGGATTAGCACGTTCGGGTGAAGAGCGTCCGGGTGGGTGCCCGAAGCGGGTCCGCACGCATGTCCGAGGCGCGTCCGGCGTCTGTGCGAGCGCCGGGGCCGGCGGGGCGCCGCGCGGGCGTCCGCGCGCGGCGGGTCAGGACTCCTGCGGAGTCACCGGTGCCGCGGTCACGTCGTGCTCGGGGACGGCCTGGCCGGAGCGGATCAGATCGAGCCGCCCCATGACCTTGGCGCGCAGGTCGGCGGGGACGTCGTCATGCCCGCAGCACCGCTTGACCAGCTTCTTCACGGCCTGCTCCAGGCCGTACTTCTCGAGGCACGGCGAGCACTCCTCGAAGTGGTGCTCGAACTTGGTGCGATCGACGTCCGGCATCTCACTGTCGAGGAACTCGTAGAGGTGGTCGAGTACCTCACTGCAGTCCGTCTCGTGCGGGTCTCCGCAGCTCATGAGCCCGAGCCTTTCGCTTCGTTCGACTCTCCGGCGCCGGCCGGGACCAGTCCGCGCTCGCGGGCGTAGTCCTCGAGCATGCCGCGGAGTTGACGGCGACCCCGGTGCAGCCGGGACATCACCGTCCCGATGGGTGTCCCCATGATGTCCGCGATCTCCTTGTACGCAAAGCCTTCTACGTCCGCGAGGTAGACGGCGATGCGGAATTCCTCGGGGATCGCCTGGAGCGCTTCCTTCACGTCCGAGTCGGGCAGGTGGTCGAGCGCCTGCGACTCTGCGGAGCGCAGACCGGTCGACATGTGCGACTCGGCACGGGCGAGCTGCCAGTCCTCGATCTCCTCGGCGGCACTGCGCTGCGGCTCGCGCTGCTTCTTGCGGTAGGAGTTGATGAAGGTGTTGGTGAGGATCCGGTACAGCCACGCCTTGAGGTTGGTGCCCTCGCGGAACTGGTGGAAGGACGCGTACGCCTTGGCATACGTCTCCTGCACCAGGTCCTCGGCGTCGGCCGGGTTGCGCGTCATGCGCAGGGCGGCCGAGTACATCTGGTCGAGGAATTCCAGCGCGTCCCGCTCGAAGCGCGCGCTGCGTGCGGCCGTCGACTCCGCGGATGCGCCCACGCCCGTGCCCCGGCCCTCGGGCTGCTCCGCCTGGCCGTTGTCGGTCCCTGCGTCGGTACCGGGAACCGGACCCACCTCCTCAAGCGACGTCGTGGCACCGAATGCGGTTCCACTCGAATCGGAGGATAGACGACGAGCCGTGCCTGCCGCCGCTCGAACAGGAGCGGTCCTCGCCGCGTGCAGCACCGTCCAGTCCAGGTCAGTACGGCTGCTGCGGCTCGGGCAAACGGTCGAACCCATGCGGCGGACTTCCTCTCGTGTGGCCTCGGCGCCGCAGAGCGGCACTACTGACCGGCTCAACAGCGGCGGTCCGCCAGGCATTCCCGGGAGTCACGGGAGTGACGCGATCCACTGGGTGACGCCCTCGGTGATGATCTCCAGGACCTGGTCCTGCGTGATCCCCGCCCGCTTCGGCACGACGAAGCCGTGATCGCCGTACGGCACCTCGACGAGCCGGTAGGGACCCTCCGGGAACTCCCCGGGCCTGCCGAACGGGTCGTTGCCGCCCTGGACGACGAGCGTGGGCACCCCCGCGCCGAGCAGCTCGTCGGCACGGGACTTCTCGGGCCTGCCCGGCGGGTGCAGCGGGAAGCTGAGGGCGAGCACGGCGTGCGCGCCCAGCTCGGCCGCCGTACGGCAGGCGACGCGTGCCCCGGCGCTCCGGCCGCCGGCGACCACCGGCAGCCCCGGCCCGGTGACGGCGGGCCACAGGCCGCGCCAGCCCGCGTCCAGCGTCCGCGGCGCGGGCGCCACCTTCTTGCCGGCCACCCGCCAGGGCTGCTCGACCAGTGCGACGGTGACCCCGTGCCCGGGGAGTGTGCGCGCCAGGGCCTGGAGGTCGCGGGACTCGACGCCGCCGCCGGCTCCGTGGCTCACGGCGAGCACCAGACGTGCCCCGTGGGCCCGGTGCCAGGTGATCCGGGCCGCGCCCGCTTCCGTCTCGACGATCTCGCTCACGTCGCTCATGTCGTTCCCGTCGGCCGCGTCACCCGCGTCGCTCACGTCACTCAGGTCACTCACGTCGCTCACGTCGCTCACCTCAGAAGAGTGTGCCTTCTTCCGGTGCCGCGAGCTCCTCGAGCAGCTCCGGTCCGTTGTTGCGGACGTTGCTGACGGCCGTGGACACCGCGTAGGCGCGCATCAGGCCGGGCGGCGGCGGGGTGAGCAGCGCGCGCAGGTCGTCCGGGTCGGTGCGGGCCGGGTCCAGCCAGGCGTCCCAGCGGTCCGGGGTCAGCATCAGCGGCATCCGGGGGTGGATGTCGGCCAGCGAGCCCGGCCCCTCGGCCGGGGCCACTGCCAGCGGGGTCCGCTCGGCGTCCGTGGTGATCACCGAGCAGGTCGCCCACCAGGCCCGCGGGTGGTCGTCGGGCAGTGTCCGGTCCCGCCAGAACTCGTAGAGCCCGGCCATCGCGAAGACCGATCCGTCCGCCGGGGTCACGAAGTAGGGCTGCTTGCGCGGCCGCTTGCGCCTGCCCTCGACCTCCAGATCCCGCTCCTGAGTGCCGGTGACCCACTCGTAGTAGCCGTCGGCGGGCACGACACAGCGCCGGGCGGCGAAGGCGCGGCGGTACGACGGCTTCTCGTGCACGGTCTCCGCGCGCGCGTTGATCATCCGGGCGGCGCCCTCGGGGGACTTCGACCAGGACGGGACGAGCCCCCACCTCAGCTTCCGCAGCTGGCGAACCGGGCGGCGGTCGTCGGCGTCCTTCAAGGGACGGTCCAGGACGACGTGGACCTCCTTGGTCGGAGCCACGTTGTAGTCGGGCTCCAGGGTCTCCTCCGGGTCCCACTTCTGGACCTCGAAGACTCCGGCGAGATCCTCGGGGCCGCGACTCGCTGCATACCGTCCGCACATACGTGCAACACTGCCAGACCGCGCACACGTACAGGGAGCCACTCGGAAACATGGACAGCCTCGCCGCCACCGCGCTGCCCGATCTCTGGGACCGGCTCGTCGGCACCCAGCCCGACCCCGACCTGTGGGTGGTGCTCATCACCGCGGCCGCCGCGCTCGCGGTGGTCGTCCCGCACGGCCTGTGGCGCGTCTCGCGCAACGCGATCACCATCGCGCACGAGGGCGGGCACGGGCTGGTGGCGCTGCTCACCGGACGGACGCTGACCGGCATACGCCTGCACTCCGACACCAGCGGCCTGACCGTCAGCCGGGGCAAGCCGCACGGCATCGGCATGATCCTCACGGCGGCGGCCGGCTACACCGCTCCCCCGCTGCTGGGCCTGGGCGGCGCGGCCCTGCTCGCCACCGGTCGCATCACGCTGCTGCTGTGGGTGGCCACGGCGCTGCTGGTGGCGATGCTGGTGATGATCCGCAACGCCTACGGGGCGCTCACCGTGCTCCTCACCGGCGGCACGTTCCTGCTGGTGTCCTGGCTGACCGGGCCCCAGGTGCAGGCCGCGTTCGCGTACGCGGTGGTGTGGTTCCTGCTGCTCGGCGGGGTGCGCCCGGCCTTCGAGCTCCAGGCCAAGCGGGCGCGCGGCGGCGCCGGGGACTCGGACGCGGACCAGTTGTCGCGGTTGACGCACGTCCCGGCGGCGCTGTGGCTGTTCCTGTTCCACGCGGTGTCGCTGTGCTCGCTGATCGGCGGCGGGCGGTGGCTGCTGGCGGGGTGAGGCGGTCCCTCCGGCCTCCCTCGTCGCCGGGCGGGCGGGAAGGCGGCGACGGGCTCCGAGGGGCGTGCGAGCATGCCGGTGTGCGGCTCCGCAGTGGGGCGCGACCAGCGACTACGCGGCCGTACCCGAACCACGGCCGCCCATTAAGGTGGGGACCATGGCCCCGAACCCCGCGCACACCGCCCTCTGGCCCGCCCCGCACGCGAGCGGAGCCGTCGACGCGACGGTCCACGTGCCGGGGTCGAAGTCCGTCACCAACCGTGCCCTGGTGCTCGCCGCCCTCGCCTCCGAGCCGGGCTGGCTGCGGCGCCCGCTGCGCTCCCGCGACACGCTGCTGATGGCCGGCGCGCTGCGGGCCATGGGCGTCGGCATCGACGAGGGCGTGGGGCCGGACGGCACCGGGGAGGCCTGGCGGGTGATCCCCGCGGGGCTGCACGGCCCGGCCACGGTCGACGTCGGCAACGCGGGCACGGTGATGCGCTTCCTGCCGCCGGTCGCCGCGCTGGCCGACGGCCCCATCCGCTTCGACGGCGACCCGCGGTCGTACGAGCGCCCGCTGGACGGCGTCATCGACGCGCTGCGCGTCCTCGGCGCCCGGATCGACGACGACGGCCGCGGCGCGCTGCCGATGACCGTGCACGGCAGCGGCGCGCTGGACGGCGGGCCGGTCGAGATCGACGCCTCCTCCTCGTCCCAGTTCGTCAGTGCCCTGCTGCTGTCCGGACCACGCTTCAACCAGGGCGTGGAGGTCCGGCACACCGGGTCGTCGCTGCCGTCGCTGCCGCACATCCGGATGACGGTCGACATGCTGCGGGCGGTCGGCGCCCAGGTGGACACCCCCGAGTCGGGCGGCGAGCCGAACGTCTGGCGGGTCACCCCGGGCGCCCTGCTCGGCCGGGACCTGGTCGTGGAACCCGACCTGTCCAACGCCCAGCCCTTCCTCGCGGCGGCGCTGGTGACCGGCGGCAAGGTCGTCGTCCCCGACTGGCCGGCCCGGACGACCCAGCCGGGTGACCGGCTGCGGCAGATCTTCACCGAGATGGGTGGTTCCTGCGAACTCACCGACTACGGCCTCGTGTTCACCGGTTCGGGTGCCGTGCACGGCATCGACGTGGACCTCGGCGAGGTCGGCGAGCTGACCCCGGGCATCGCGGCCGTCGCCGCGCTCGCGGACTCGCCGTCGACCCTGCGGGGCGTGGCCCATCTGCGGCTGCACGAGACCGACCGCCTGGCCGCGCTGACCAAGGAGATCAACGAGCTCGGCGGTGACGTGACCGAGACGGCCGACGGCCTGCGCATCCGCCCGCGCCCCCTGCACGGTGGGGTCTTCCACACCTACGACGACCACCGCATGGCGACGGCCGGCGCGATCATCGGCCTGGCGGTCGAGGGCGTGCAGATCGAGAACGTGGCGACGACGGCGAAGACACTGCCGGACTTCCCCGATCTGTGGACCGGGATGCTCGGGGCGTAGGGACGCGGGGATCACGCCATGCGCCGCTACGGCAAGCACACCGACGAGGACGACATCCGCAGCCGCCCCAACCGCAGGGGCAACCGGCCGCGCACGAACATCCGCCCCAAGCACGAGGACGCCGCCGAGGGCATGGTCCTCACCGTCGACCGGGGACGGCTGACGTGCCTCGTCGACGACCGCCCGATCGTCGCGATGAAGGCCCGAGAACTCGGCCGCAAGGCCGCCGTCGTGGGCGACCGGGTGGCCCTGGTCGGTGACCTCTCCGGAACGAAGGACACCCTCGCGCGCATCGTCCGCATCGAGGAGCGCGCCTCGGTCCTGCGCCGCACCGCGGACGACGACGACCCCTATGAGCGCGTGGTCGTCGCGAACGCCGACCAACTGGCCATCGTCACCGCGCTGGCCGACCCCGAGCCGCGTCCCCGGCTGATCGACCGCTGCCTGGTGGCGGCGTACGACGGCGGTCTGGAGCCGCTGCTGGTCCTGACGAAGTCGGACCTGGCGCCGCCGGACAAACTCCTGGAGCTGTACGGGGATCTGGACATCCCCTACGTCGTCACCAGCCGCGCGGAGCTGGACGCCGGCGCCGCCGCGGACCGGGTGCGCGAGCATCTCGACGGGAAGGTCACGGCGTTCGTCGGCCACTCCGGCGTGGGCAAGACGACACTCGTCAACGCGCTGGTGCCGACGGAGCGGCGGCGGGTGACGGGACTTGTGAACGCGGTGACCGGCCGGGGCCGGCACACCACCACCTCCGCGCTCGCGCTGCCGCTGGCGGGCGCGGCCGGCTGGGTCGTGGACACCCCCGGGGTACGGTCGTTCGGGCTCGCGCACGTCGATCCGTCCCGGGTCATCCACGCCTTCCCCGACCTGGAACCGGGCACCGAGGGCTGCCCGCGCGCGTGCAGCCACGACGAGCCGGACTGCGCGCTGGACACGTGGGTCGCCGAGGGGCACGCGGACCCGGCCCGGCTGTACTCGCTGCGCCGGCTACTGGCCACGCGGGAGCGCAAGGAAGGCGACTGACCTCCGCGTTGTTTGGGTGCGGTGCGGTCCGGCAAGTGCATAATCGCACGGAGCCGGATCATGACCTGCCCCAAGCACGACCAAGCGGTCACGGCATGCGGACCCACGGGAGGACAGCACATGGCGTGGCTGCTGGTCATCGTTGCCGGGTTGCTCGAGACCGGCTTCGCCGTGTGCCTGAAGCTGTCGCACGGCTTCACGCGGCTCTGGCCGACCATCGCCTTCTGCTGCTTCGCCCTGGGCAGTTTCGGTCTGCTCACCCTGTCCCTGAAGAAGCTCGACGTGGGCCCCGCGTACGCGGTGTGGACCGGCATCGGCGCGGCGGGGACGGCGATCTACGGCATGGTCTTCCTCGGCGACCTGGTCTCCACGCTGAAGATCGTCTCGATCAGCCTGGTCATCATCGGGGTGATCGGGCTCCAGTTGTCCGGCTCCACGCACTGACGCGACGGCGCGGAGAGCGGGCGGGTCAGGCCGGTTGGCGCGGGAGCGCGCCGCGTACCAGTTCGGCGACCCCGCCCTGGCCCGGCGGCGCCGCCACGCACGACAGGGCGAGGCGGATCACCAGCTCGCAGGCGCGGGCCAGTTCGGCGGTGTCCGCCCTGGGCGTGCCGGGGGCGGAGAGCAGGGTCACGGCCCGGTCGCGGACGATCGCCACGAAGTCGCCGGGCGACGGCAGCGGGCCGTCGGCCCGGCGCTGGGCCGGAACCGCGCTGGAGGACGGCACCGCCGACAGCGTCGGCGAGGGCAGCCGTCCGCTCCAGCAGCCGGTGAGCATCGCCTTCACCAGCGCGTTGTCCCGGGCGGCGGACACGGTCCACTCGGCGGCGGCGATGAGCCGCTCGCGCGGGTCGGCGGGGACGGTCAGGGCCCGTTCGACCCCGGCGAGATAGCCGTCCGCCTCTCGCCTGACCAGGGCCCGCGCGAACCCCTCCTTGCTGCCGAACTCGTTGTACAGCGTCTGCCGGGAGACCCCGGCCGCCGCGGCCACGTCGACCATCCGTACCGCGGACCACGGCCGCCGTGTCAGCGCCGTGTAGGCGGCGTCCAGCAGGGATTCCCGCGCTGCAGGCATCATCGCCTCCCTGGGGCGAGCGGCTCTGCGCCCAGATTTGACGCCCCCGAACGCACTGTCAAGGGTCCGTGACAGCATGTGCGCACCACCGCGGGCGCCGCACCCGCGCCGCGCGGCACTTCCGCACACCGGGCCACCCGGCCCCCCGTAGCCCCGTGTCGCCCCGGACGGATACGGTTCTCGCATGCCGGACTACCTCGACGACCTGCGCCTGGCCCACGTCCTCGCGGACGCCGCCGACGCCGCGACCATGGACCGTTTCAAGGCCCTCGACCTCAAGGTCGAGACAAAGCCGGACATGACCCCGGTCAGCGAAGCGGACAAGGCGGCGGAAGAGCTCATCCGCGGCCAGTTGCAACGCGCCCGCCCCCGCGACGCGGTCCTCGGCGAGGAGTACGGCATCGAGGGCACCGGCCCCCGCCGCTGGGTCGTCGACCCGATCGACGGCACCAAGAACTACGTGCGCGGCGTCCCGGTCTGGGCCACTCTCATCTCCCTGATGGAGGCCGGCGCGGGTGGCTACCAGCCCGTCGTGGGCGTCGTCTCCGCCCCCGCCCTGGGCCGCCGCTGGTGGGCCGCCAAGGGCCACGGCGCCTTCACGGGCCGCAGCCTGGCGCAGGCGAGCAGGCTCCAGGTGTCCCGCGTGGCGGAACTAGCCGACGCCTCCTTCTCGTACTCCTCGCTCGGCGGCTGGGAGGAGCGGGGCCGGCTGGACGGCTTCCTGGACCTGACCCGCGCGGTCTGGCGCACCCGCGCCTACGGCGACTTCTGGCCGTACATGATGGTCGCCGAGGGCTCGATCGACTTCTGCGCCGAGCCGGAGCTGTCCCTGTGGGACATGGCCGCGAACGCGATCATCGTGACCGAGGCCGGCGGCACCTTCACCGGCCTCGACGGCCGCCCCGGTCCGCACAGCGGCAACGCCGCCGCGTCCAACGGGCTGCTGCACGACGAGATGCTGGGGTATCTCAACCAGCGCTGACGCTCGACAGGCAACGCGTGCGCACGCCCTCGGCCGGCCGCGCACGCCCCCTTGTTGGCCCCCGCTTTGCCTGAGACTCTGGGAGTTCCCTCACTTGTGAACTTGTGCAGTGATCCACAGGCGCCTTCGGCGCCGGGCACGCATCAGCCGGATTCCCCGAGGAGGTGGCTCCATCCCATGCTCGTCCGCGACGCCATGAGCACGGTGGTCCTCACCATCGGTCCCGCACACACCCTCCGACAGGCGGCGGCGCTGATGTCCGCGCGCCACGTCGGCGCCGCCGTCGTCCACGACCCGGACGCAGGCGGCATCGGCATCCTCACCGAACGCGACGTCCTCAACTCCGTGGGCCTGGGCCAGAACCCGGACACGGAGCGCGTACACGCGCACACCACCACGGACGTCGTGTTCGCCGCGCCGTCCTGGACCCTGGAGGAGGCGGCCCGGGCCATGACCCGCGGCGGCTTCCGGCACCTCATCGTCCTGGACCACGACGAGCCGGCGGGCATCGTCTCGGTCCGCGACATCATCCGCTGCTGGGCGCCGGACCGGCAGCACGTGGCGGCCGCGGGTGCGGGCACGGCCTGAACGCCCGCCGGCGGGCCGGGCCCCCGAAGGGATCCGGCCCGCCGTCCACGACAAGCGGTCCAGCGCTGGAGATCAGCCGCGCAGGGCCTGGACCGCGGCCTCCAGCCGCTTGCCGAAGTCGCCGTCCGCCTGACGGAAGTTGCCGATCGCGCGCTCGGCGATGTCCTCGCGCGAGACCTGCGAGATGGCGCCCGCCAGGTTGCCGATCAGGCGCTCCTTCTCCTCGTCCGACATCAGGCGGTAGAGGTTGCCGGCCTGGACGAAGTCGTTGTCCTCGGCGTGGACCGCCGCCTCGTGGTCACCGGTGACGCCGGAGACCGGCACGGGCTGCCACAGCGGCCGGTCCGTCTGGAACGGCCCGCCGAAGCTGTTCGGCTCGTAGTTCTTCGCACCCTTGTGGCGCCCGTCGTACAGGTAGCCGTCACGTGAGTTGGTGCGCGCCTCGGTGGCGTGCGGACGGTTCACCGGCAGGTGGTCGGCGTTGATGCCGACGCGGTAGCGGTGCGCGTCGCCGTACGCGAAGAGGCGGCCCTGGAGCATCTTGTCCGGGGAGGGACCGATGCCCGGCACGAAGTGGGCAGGGCTGAAGATCGACTGCTCGACCTCGGCGAAGATGTTCTCCGGGTTGCGGTTGAGTTCCAGCTTGCCGATCTCGATCGGCGGGTAGTCCTCGTGCGGCCACACCTTGGTGAGGTCGAACGGGTTGAAGCGGTAGGCCGCCGCGTCGGCCGCCGGCATGATCTGCACCTGCACGGTCCAGGTCGGGTACTCGCCGCGCTCGATGGCCTCGCGCAGGTCGCGCTGGTGGGAGTCGGGGTCCTCACCGGCGAGCCTTGCGGCCTCCTCGGCGGTGAGGTTCTTGATCCCCTGGTCGGTCTTGAAGTGGTACTTGACCCAGAAGACCTCGCCGGCCTCGTTGCTCCACTGGTAGGTGTGGGAGCCGTAGCCGTTCATGTGCCGGTACGACGCCGGGATGCCGCGGTCGCCGAACAGCCAGGTCACCTGGTGCGTCGACTCAGGAGACAGGCCCCAGAAGTCCCAGACGTTGTCCGCCTCCTGGCTGCCCGTGTAGGGGTCGCGCTTCTGGGTGTGGATGAAGTCGGGGAACTTGATGGCGTCCTTGATGAAGAACACCGGGGTGTTGTTGCCGACGAGGTCGTAGTTGCCCTCTTCGGTGTAGAACTTCAGCGCGAAGCCGCGCGGGTCGCGGACCGCGTCGGCGGCGCCGAGGTTGCCCGCCACGGTCGAGAAGCGGAGGAAGGTCTCCGTCTGCTTGCCGACCTCGGAGAGGAACTTGGCGCGCGTGTACCGGGTGACGTCGGCCGTGACCGTGAAGGTGCCGTAGGCGCCGGCGCCACGGGCGTGCACCACGCGCTCCGGGATGCGCTCGCGGTTGAAGTGGGCGAGCTTCTCCAGCAGGAGCTGGTCCTGGACGAGCACCGGGCCGCCGACGCCCGCCGTCTCGCTGTTCTGGTTGTCGGCAACCGGAGCACCGGCCTCCGTCGTGAGCGGCCCCTGGGTCACGTCGCCTCCTGGGTCATTTCCATCGTGCCTGTCTCTTGGCCAAAGCCAGTCTCGATCCTACAATGGACTTAGTCCAAGTCAAGTGGAGCTCCAAAGTCACACTGGTTCGGGAACTATTCCCCCTTGCTGTTAGGCTGGTCGGTATGAGTGACCTTCTGGAACGGCTGCGCGGACGCGGATGGCGGATGACCGCGCAGCGGCGCGTGGTGGCCGAGGTCCTCGACGGCGAACACGTCCATCTGACGGCCGACGAGGTCCACGCCAGGGCTGTCGCCAAGCTGCCCGAGATCTCCCGGGCGACCGTCTACAACACGCTGGGCGAGCTGGTCTCCCTCGGCGAGGTCCTGGAAGTCGCCACGGACAAGCGCGCCAAGCGGTACGACCCCAACGCGCACCAGCCGCACCACCACCTGGTCTGCGCCGGCTGCGGCGCGATCCGCGACGTCCATCCGAGCGGCAACCCGCTGGCCGACCTGCCCGACTCGGAGCGCTTCGGCTTCACGGTCTCGGACGTGGAGGTCACGTACCGCGGCCTCTGCCCGAACTGCGCGGCGGCCTGACCCGCCACACTCGCGAAAGAAGGACCCCCGGCACCTCGACGGTGCCGGGGGTCCTTCTTTCGCGATCCGTCCTCGGAAGCGCCTCCGGAAACACCGAGGGCCGGAATCCTTGATCGGATTCCGGCCCTCGGCCTTCAGTAGCGGGGACAGGATTTGAACCTGCGACCTCTGGGTTATGAGCCCAGCGAGCTACCGAGCTGCTCCACCCCGCGTCGATGAATGGAACATTACGTGACCGGCGGACCAAGAAGCAAATCGCTTATGGCGACGCCGGGTGATCCACGTCAGGCCGACAGCTCCTCGCGCAGCGCGTCCCGCAGGCGCGCGGCCCGCTGGGCGACCTCCGCCGGCCCCAGCGCCACGGCCCGGTCGGCCCACCCCTGCCCCTCGGCCAGCTCGCCGCGCCGCGCGTGCACCAGGGCGAGCCGCAGCGCCGCCCGCCCGTGCCCGGCGTCGGCCGCCCGCGCCCACCACGTGGCCGCCTCGGGCTCACTGCCCTCCCGGGCGAGCAGCAGCCCCAGGTTGAACGCGCCGTTGCGGGACCCGGACTCCGCCGCCCTGCGGTACCACCGCGCCGCCTCGACCACGTCCCCGCGAGCCGCGGCCAGCATCCCGACCCGCACCTGCGCGCGCCGGTGCCCCTGGCCGGCCGCCCGCTCGTACCACTCCTCGCACTCGGTCTTCTCCTGGATCGCCGGCTCCCCGAGCCCGTGCGCGGGCGCCGACGGGCACCGGGCGTCGAGCACGGTGGCCAGCCGGTACGCGGCCTCCGCGCTCCCGCCGCCGGCCGCGCACCGCAGGTGCCGCTCGGCCGCCCGCTCGTCGCCCGCCCGCAGCCGGGCGATCCCCACCTGCAACGCGGCCTCCGTGTGCCCGGCCGCCGCCGCCCGCTCGTACCACCTCAGGGCCTGGGCATCCAGGTTCCGTCCGGCGTAGAGGATCCCCAGGTTGAACGCGGCGTCGACGCTCCCGGCCTCCGCCGCCTTGGAGAACCACGGCTCGGCACCGCCGGTGTCGCCGCCCTGGAGCAGCAGGACGGCCAGCGCGTTCGACGCCTCCCGGTGCCCCGCGTAGGCCGCGCGCCGGTACCACTGCTCGGCCTGCGCGGTACGGCCCTGCTCGGCGCAGAGCAGCCCGAGGTTGTAGGCGCCGTTGATGTCGCCCGCGTCCATCGCCGCCCGGTACCACCGCTCGGCGGTCTGCGTCTCGCCGCGCTCGGCGTGCAGCGCGCCCAGCGCGTTCGCCGCGTTGCCGTCGCCGTCCTGCGCGGCCCTCAGCCACCACAGGGCGGCGTTCTCGGCGTCACCGGCGTCCCGCAGCAGGAACCCGAGCGCGCAGGCGGCCCTGGCCTCGCCGTCCTTGGCGGAGGTCAGGTACCAGCGGCCGGCCTCCTTGAGGTCGCCGCGCCGCTCCAGGATGGCGCCCAGGTGCAGGGCGGCCCGCCGGTGCCCGCGCGCCGCGGCCTGGCGGTACCACTGCTCGGCCTCCGCCATCAGCCCGGCCCCGTCGCCGCCGGGCTTTCCCCCGGCCCGCCGGTCCAGCGCCCGCGCCAGCCGGTACTCCGCCTCCCGGTGCCCCCGCTCCGCGGCGACCCGCATCCAGCGCTCGGCCCCGGTGTCGCCGCGGTGCTCCAGCAGGTCGGCGAGGACGTAGGCACCGAGGACGTGCCCCTGCTCGGCGGACTGGCGCAGCCAGTATTCGGCGGCGGGCTCGTCGCCGCGCTCGCGGTGGTGCCGCCCGAGCGCGTGCGCGGCCGCCGCGGAGCCGGCGACGGCGGCGATACGCCACCACCCGGCGGCCTCGTCGGCGTATCCACGCTGGTGGAGCAGTACTCCCAGGTTGTTGGCCGCGGCGCGGTCACCGCCCGCGGTGGCGGAGCGCAGATGGGGTTCGGCTCCGTCGAGATCACCGCGGCGCAGCAGCATGGCCCCGAGGACGCTCATGGCCTCGACGTCGCCCGCCTCGGCGGCGAGGCGACGGCGCGCCAGCTCGGCGGCCTCGTCGGCGGCCGCCACGGACTCGTCCCGGGTCTCGCCTCCGGTCTCCTCGGAGTCGGAAGCCTGCACAAATCGCCCCGTCTCGAACAGAGTTGCCTTGTCCCCCATAACGTCCATCGTCGCACCACCTGCAACCCGGGTACATCTGCAATACCCCAGCCAGTGAGGTCACTTCAGCGTTTTGTCGACATGCCCACAGAGAGACAAGTCAAACACAGATCGCCCAACTCCCCACGGCGGCACGGCCGCCGGGCCTGTCGGCACATGCGTTCGCCCACGGCGAAGGGCCCGGATCCGCAGTACGGATCCGGGCCCTTGGGCTCGACGGGGAGCGATCAGCCCCCGCTCGGGCTACCGCTCGGACTGCTGTCCGGTGTCGGACCGGCGCTCGCACCCGGGCTCGCGCCGCCCTTGCCGGCAGTGGTCTTGCCGTCGGCGGGCTTGCCGCTGCCGCCGGCCTTCTCCGCCTGCGCCTGCGCGTCCTCGGCCCGCTTCAGCGCGTCCTGAAGGTCCTTCTGCGCCTGGCCGTACGCCTGCCAGTCGCCGTTCTTCAGGGCGGTCTGACCGTCGTCGAAGGCCTTCTGGGCGTCCTTCAGCGCCTCCTGGACCGTCGGGTTGTTCGACTGCGGCGGGTTGGTCTTGCCGCTGCCGGTGCCACCGCCGCCGGTCTCGGAACCGGGTGGCTCAGTGGTCGAACCCTCCGTGCCGAAGACCTTGTTGAGCGCCTTGTCGAGCGTGTCCTCGAACGCGGTGTTCCCGCCGTACGTCACCAGGACCTTGCGCAGCAACGGGTACTTGAGACCGCCGCCGCGCAGGTAGACCGGCTCCACGTAGAGCAGTCCGCCGTCGAGCGGCACCGTCAGCAGGTTGCCGTACTCGACCTCCGAGTCGCCGCCCTTCAGCAGCCGGATGGACTCGGCGATGGAGGGTTCGGAGTTGAACTGGCTCTGCACCCGCTTCGGGCCGTCGATCGTCTTGCCCGTGGGCAGCTTCAGGATGCTGATCTTGCCGTAGTCGCTCGTGTTCGCGTCGGCGTTGACCGTCATGAACGCGCTCAGGTTGTCACGGCCGTTCGGCGTCATCGTCGTCGTCAGCGAGAACGTCTGGGACGACTCACCGGGCATCTTGAGGCTCAGGTAGTACGGCGGCACCGCGTCGCCCGACTTGTTGGTCGGGTCGTTGGGGATCTGCCACACCTCGCTGCCGCTGAGGAAGGTCTGCGCGTCCGTGACGTGGTAGCGCGTGAGCAGCTCGCGCTGCACCTTGAACAGGTCCTGCGGATACCGGATGTGGGACATCAGCTCCGGAGAGATGTCCTTCTTCGGCTCGACCGTGCCCGGGAACGCCTTCATCCAGGTCTTCAGGACCGGGTCCTTGGTGTCCCACTGGTACAGCTTGACCTCGCCCGTGTAGGCGTCGACGGTCGCCTTGACCGAGTTGCGGATGTAGTTGACCTGGTTCTGCTGGGCCACCACCCGCTGGTTGTTGGCGGCGGTCAGCGAGTCCAGCGTCGTGTCCCCGAGGGTGGTGCGCGAGGAGTACGGATAGCCGTTGGTGGTCGTGTAGGCGTCGACGATCCACTGGACGCGCCCGTCGACCACCGCCGGGTACGAGACGCCGTCGATCGTCAGCCACGGGGCGACCGCCTCGACGCGCTGCTTGGGCGTGCGGTTGTACAGGATCCGCGAACCGTCGCCGATCGCGCCGGAGTAGAGGATCTGCGGCTCGCTGAACGCCATCGCGTACGCGGCCCGGTTCAGCGGGTTGGAGAGGCTGACACCGCTGTTCCCCTTGTAACTGGTGGTCTTCTCACCGGTGTCGTCGGAGTAGTCGATCTCCTTCTGGGGACCGCCGACGATGGAGTAGGTGCTGGTCTTCTCGCCGTAGTAGATCCGCTGCTCGTACCGCGGGAGGTCGCCCGTGGACGGCAGGTTGTACTCGGTGAACACCGGGCGGCCCTCGGAGTCGGCCTCGGTGCCCTTGGCCGCGACCACGCCGTAGCCGTGGGTGTAGCGGAAGTGGTCGTTGATCCAGTTGTTCTTCGGGATCCCGGCGAGGTTCAGCTCGCGCAGGCCGATGACGGTGTCCTGGACCTTGCCGTCCTTGGTCTTGTACCGGTCGACGGCCAGGTTGGACGGGAACCCGTAGTAGTTGCGCACCTGCTGGAGCTGCTCGAACGTCGGCGAGACGATGTTCGGGTCCATCAGCCGGTAACTGGCCGTGTCGGCGGCGGCGTCCCGCAGCTTCGCCTTGTCCTGGGTGCTGCTCGTGCCCGCGTAGTCGGCGACCTTGGAGTCGTCGATGCCGTACGCCTCACGGGTCGCCTTGAGGTTCTTCTGGACGTACGGGGCTTCCTTGGCCTGCTCGTTCGGCTCGACCTGGAACTTCTGCACGATCGCCGGGTACAGGCCGCCGATGAGTATGGCCGAGAGCACCATCAGGCCGAAGCCGATGACCGGCAGCTGCCACGTGCGCCGCCACAGGGTGGCGAAGAACAGCACCGCGCAGATGACGGCGATGCAGAACAGGATCGTCTTGGCCGGCAGATAGGCGTTGGCGTCGACGTACCTCAGGCCCGTCCAGTTGCCGGTCGCCTTGAAGTCGCTGGACTTCACCGCCAGTCCGTACCGGTCGAGCCAGTAGGCCACCGCCTTCAGCGTCACGAAGACGCCGAGGAGCACCGACAGGTGCCCGGTCGCCGCTGCCGTGGCACGCGCGCCGGGGCTGGTGACGCGCAGCCCGCCGTACAGGTAGTGGGTGAGCACCGCGGCGATCAGGGACAGGATCGTGGCGGCGAAGCCGAAGCCCAGCAGGAAGCGGTACCAGGGCAGGTCGAAGGCGTAGAAGGAGACGTCCAGGTGGAACTGCGGGTCCTGCTTGCCGAACGGCACGCCGTTGACCCACATCAGCCAGGTCCGCCACTCGCTCGCGGCGGAGGCACCGGCGATCAGCCCGACCAGCGCCGTGACGCCGCACAGCAGCCACTTCTTGTACGGCGCGATGCTCATCCGGTAGCGGTCGAGGTTCTGCTGCTCCATCGACATGGCGCTCAGCGGCGGCCGCAGCCGGTGCGCCAGCCAGACGTTCAGTCCGACCGCGGCCGCCATCAGCAGGCCGAAGACGAAGAACAGTCCGATCTTGGTCCACAGTGTGGTCGTGAACACGGACGAGTAATGCACCGACCGGTACCACAGCCAGTCCGTCCAGAAGCCCGCGAACATGGCGAAGACCATGCCGAGGACGGCGAGGACGCCCAGTGTCATGAGCAGGGTCCTGGCACGCCGGGACGGACGGCCCACTCTCATCCGCGGCCCTGTCGGGCCTCCGCCGCGGTCCGGCATCTGGAAAGCCAAGGTGTGCACCTCGAAAGTCGCTGTTGGTTCGGTTTCGTTGCGTCAGGCCCCCGAGTCCGTGGACCGTACGGTGGGCCCCCGGAATCGTGGGCCCACACCTATGCAACTTACTCACCGTTTACTCGGTTCCCGATTCCGCCCAGGAACGAGGCAGGATTGTGACCATGTCCAACACTCCCATGGCAGCGAACCCGCTCACCCGGGCGGTACTCGAAATCGACGAGTACGCCTCCGGCCTCGGCTGGGACCAGCCCGCTCGCCTCTTCGCCCTCGTAGACACCGCGCGGCTGCGGACCCAGGAACCCGCCCTCGCGGCCCAGCTCGGCCTGGAGGACGAGCAGGAGACCTCCGGTCTCACCCCGGTCGAGCAGGACGAGGTCCCGGCCGACCGGCCCCTCGACGAGTTCCTCGCCACCATCGCCTGGCCCGATGCGGTGGCCGGCTGCGCGCTGACCGTGGAGCGCCTGATGCTGCCCCCGTCCGCCGAGGCGCAGGTCCCGCAGGGACTGGACGGGCCGAAGCTGGCGAAGTGGGTGGCCTGCCACCCCGAGCGACAGGAGGTTCGCATGACGGTCGCGGTCCTGCGCGACGGCGCCCGCGAGTCGGCCCTGCGCCTGCGTGAGAAGGACTCCGCCACCGAGGTTCTCACCGGCGCCGACCTGGTGCCGGGGCTGGCCGAGGCCCTGGCCGCGACCTTCGAGGACTGAGCTCCGCCCGCCGCCCTTCGGTATCCGTCCGGTACACGGCCGGGGCGCTGCCCGTCAGCCCTTGGCCGTGCACTTCGGCAGATCGGCGGTCTTGCCGCCGCGGATGTCCTTCAGTGCGGTGAGCGCGTCGCCCATCGTGTGCACCTTGACGAGAGTGAGCCCCGAGGGGGTGTCCTTGGCGGCGGCCGCGCAGTTCTCGGCGGGGGTGAGGAAGAACCGGGCACCCTTGCTGCGCGCGCCGACGGTCTTCATCTCGATCCCGCCGATCGGGCCGACCTTGCCGTCATCGTCTATCGTCCCGGTGCCGGCCACGAACTTCCCGCCGGTCAGGCTGCCCGGCGTGAGCTTGTCGTAGATGCCGAGCGCGAACATCAGCCCCGCGCTCGGGCCACCGACGTCGGCGAGCTTGATGTCGATCGTGAACGGGAACGTGTGATCGGTCCCGGCGGAGATCCCGACGATGGCCCGCTTGGCCCCGGTGTCGGCGGACTGCGCGGTCGTGATGGTGACGTCCTTGGTGACGGTCGCCGTCCTGTGCTGCTTCGCGGCGTCGGCCTGCTCCTTGGCCGGCACGATCGTGAAGACCACGTTCTGCCCGGGCTCGTGCTTGGTGACCAGCTTGGAGACGTCGGAGGGCTGCTTGACCGGCGTGCCGTCGACAGCCTTGATGACATCGCCCGCGTGCAGCCTGCCCTGCGCCGGGGTGTCCTTGACGACCGTGGAGACGATCACCCAGGACTGCACCGGGATACGGAGTGCCTTCAGTGCGGCGACCTTGGCGCTCTCCTGGGAGAGGGTGAACTCCTCGGCGTTCTCCTGGGTCGACTGCTCCTCCGTCTTGCCGTCGGGGTAGAGCGTGTCGTGCGGGACGATCTTGCTGTCGTGCGCCAGCCAGCCGTAGACGGCCTCGACGAGGTTCATACGGTAGTCGGCGCTGGTGACCCGGACGGTGGTCATGTTGAGATGGCCGTCCGCCGGGTAGGTCTTGCGACCGGAGATCTGCAGCACCGGCTCGCCGCCGTGCTCGCCCAAGGTGTTGACCGTCGGCCCCGGCGACATCTCCGAATACGGCACGGGGAACAGGACTCCCGCACACAGGAGCGCGATCAGCATCAGGGTGGAGGCGAGCATCGTCGCGGTGCGGCGTGGCATGACTCGACAGTACGGGACGGTTCTGTCAGCGCACCGTCAGGGCGGAACGCTCATGTACCGGAGTGGGACCTCTCCATGGCCTCACGGAAACGGGCGTAACCGTCCAGCTCGGGACCGTCGCTGCGCGCCCTGCGGGTCCGGTTCGCCCAGCTCCCCCACAGTCCGGCGCCTATCGCAGCCATAAACGGAATCAGCAACCAGGCGAGCGCCGCCATGCCGACCTCCCAACCCCAGATGAGCGACAGCAACTGACTGATCAGCAGATTAACCATCCGCACTGACAACGCTCACGGCAGGGGTTCGGTTACGCAACCGGAACTGCGGCGACGGGGCTCCGAGCGCCGGGCGCCGGCGAGCTGGGCGTCGGCGAGCTAGGCGCGAACCCCTTCCCGAGCTAGGCGCCGACCCATTCCTCGGTACCGTCCGAGAACCTCTGGTGCTTCCAGATCGGCACCTCGTGCTTGAGGTCGTCGATCAGCTTCCGGCAGGCCTCGAAGGCCTCGCCCCGGTGCGGACACGACACCCCGACGACGACGGCGAGGTCCCCCACCTTCAGGTCCCCCACACGGTGCACGGCCGCCAGCGCCCGGACGGGGTACCCGGCGGCGACCTTCTCGGCGACCCGGCGCATCTCCGCCTCCGCGCTGGGATGGCAGGAGTACCCGAGCGCGTCGACACCCGCGCCCCCGTCGTGGTTCCGCACGGTCCCCACGAACAGCGCGGTCCCGCCGGCGGCGTCGTCCCCGAGCGCCTTGAACACCTCGTCCAGGGAAAGCGGGGTCTCCCTGACGCCGATCAGCTTGATGGGGTCCTCGGCGGCGTACTCGCCGGGATGATCGTTGGTGGCTGCCATGCGTCCATCGTGCCGCACACGCGGAAGGCCGGGGAATAGCGCGATCACCCGCACGCGCGCGTGCGGGTTCGGAGTGTCCTACAGGGGGTGCCTCGTACAGGGGCTCGTACAAGGACTGCTCATGCGGGGACGGGCCGCGTCCGAAAGGCCCCGCGGTCCGTCTCTCAGCGCCGGCGTGCCTTGCGGGCCCGCCGCACCACCGCCGCCGCGCCCAGCAGGGCCACCGTCGCCCCGGCCGCCCCCGCCGCCGTCGCGTCCTTGCGGCCCAGGCGCCGCCCGGCGACCGTGTGCCGCCCGGACACCTCCTCCAGCAGTGCCTCGAGGACCTCCTCGTTGGTCCACCGCGGCCGCCACCCGGCGTCGTGCAGCCGGCTGCCGCTCACCACCCACGGGTACATCGTGTACGCCAGGTCCCCCGCCGGAGACGGCGTGAGCCCGATCCGGTGCAGGCGGGCCGCCGCCCCCAGCGCGACCGCCGACGGCAGCTCCATCCGGCGGATCCCGCTGAGCTCCTCGACCTCCTCCTGCTCCAGCCATCCGTCGCACCCGACGACCAGTTCCCCGTCGACCTTCTCCAGCACGGCGTACTCCAGCGCGCTGCACAGGTCCTCCACGTGGCAGAACTGCCACGCGGGCCGCGACCCGGCCACGACCAGCAGGCGCGGCGACTCGAAGTACCTGGTCAGAGCGGTGTCCGTGCCGCCGACCAGCACCGCGGGCCGGACCACGGAGACGTTCAGCCCGGGGTGCGCCCGCGGCGCGCGCCGCGCCAGCCGCTCGATCTCCAGCAGGTCGCCGACCCCGGTCGCCTCGGCGGTCGCCCGCAGCTCCGCGTCCTCCGACAGCGGCAGCTCGTTGTCGGGCAGCGCCCCGTAGACCATCGCGGAGGTGCACAGCACCACGCGGTGCACCCCGGCCGCCGCCGCCGCGGTCAGCACGGTCTGCGTCCCCCGGACGTTGTACGCCGTCCGGGCGGCCGAATCGGTCTCCAGGTCGAGGTCGAGCGCCAGATGCACCACGACGTCCGCGCCGCGCAGCTTCTCCGCGATCACCGGATCCCGCACGTCGAGGATGTGCCACTGCGCCGCCGCGCACTCCCCGCGCCGCTCGTCGATGGCGATGACCTGCCTGACCTCGGCGGACTCGGCCAGCCGCTCGGTGAGCAGCGCGCCGATCCCGCGGGCGGCTCCGGTGACCGCGACGACGGGCCCGCGCGCGGCGGGAGTGCTCTCGTGGTTTCGCGCTGCGCGAACCTGTGGATCTGGGGAACTCACCGGGCGTCTCCAGCGGTTGTCTTCACATACGGGCGCGAATGACGCGTACGTACCAGGTGGCATCCATCCTGCCGCAGGCGTTCCGTCGGCGAAGCACCGAGGCCCGAACCGCTCGCGGTGTCTACGCTGGGTGGTGTTGTCGGGCAGCCGCGCCGCCGGAGAGAACCGGTGGCCTTACCAGCCGAGGAACCCCGTGAGTGACACCCCATTCGGATTCGGCCTTCCGCCGGAGGAGCCGGACGACGGCGACGAGGGCAAGAAGAAGGACCAGCAGAGCGGCGGTGAGCAGGGACCGGCCAACCCGTTCGGTTTCGGACTGCCCGGAGCCGGAGGCTTTGGCGGGCCCGGCGCCGACAATCCGCTCGCAGCCATGTTCGGTTCGCTGAACCCCACCGACCTGGGCGCGGCGTTCCAGCAGCTCGGCCAGATGCTCTCCTACGAGGGCGGGCCGGTGAACTGGGACATGGCCAAGCAGATCGCCCGCCAGACGGTCTCCCAGGGCACCTCCGACGGCACCAAGGACGCCAGCGTCGGCCCCGTCGAGCGCACCGCGGTCCAGGACGCCGTCCGGCTCGCCGACCTGTGGCTGGACGACGTGACGTCCCTGCCGTCCGGCGCCGGCTCCGCGGTGGCGTGGTCCCGCGCGGAGTGGGTCGAGGCCACCCTGCCGGCGTGGCAGGAGCTCGTCGACCCGGTCGCCGAGCGGGTCGGCACCGCCATGGGCGACGTGCTGCCGGAGGAGATGCAGGCCATGGCCGGCCCGCTGATCGGCATGATGCGCTCCATGGGCGGCGCCATGTTCGGCACGCAGATCGGCCAGGCCGTCGGCGTGCTGGCCGGCGAGGTCGTCGGCTCGACCGACATCGGTCTGCCGCTCGGCCCGGCCGGCAGGGCCGCGCTGCTGCCGTTGAACATCGAGGCGTTCGGCAAGGACCTGGGCGTGCCCAAGGAGGAGGTGCGGCTGTACCTCGCCCTGCGCGAGGCCGCCCACCAGCGACTGTTCTCGCATGTGCCGTGGCTGCGCTCGCACCTGTTCGGCGCGGTCGACGGGTACGCGCGCGGGATCAAGGTCGACACCGCCAAGCTGGAGGACGTGGTCGGCCAGTTCGACCCGCAGAACCCCGAGCAGTTGCAGGACGCCCTCCAGCAGGGCATGTTCCAGCCGGAGGACACCCCGGAGCAGAAGGCCGCCCTGGCCCGCCTGGAGACCGCTCTGGCCCTCGTCGAGGGCTGGGTGGACGCCGTGGTGCACGCGGCGGCCAAGCCGCGCCTGTCGTCCGCCGACGCGCTGCGCGAGACGCTGCGCCGCCGCCGGGCCTCGGGCGGCCCGGCCGAGCAGACGTTCGCCACGCTGATCGGTCTGGAGCTGCGCCCGCGCCGGCTGCGGGACGCCTCCCGTCTGTGGGCCTCGCTCACCGACGAGCGCGGGGTGGAGGGCCGCGACGGCCTGTGGGCGCACCCGGACATGCTGCCCACCGCCGCCGACCTGGACGACCCGGACGGCTTCGTGCACCGCGAGCAGATGGACTTCTCCGAGCTGGACAGGATGCTCGGCGAGGCGGCGGGCGGTTCGGCTCCGAAGCCGGACCTGCACAAGAAGACCGAGAACACCGAGAGCACCGAAGCCGACAAGGACGCCGAGAACGACAAGGGCGACAACACCGAGTGAGCCTCCACGACGACGCGGTCCTCGTCCTGCGCGAGTACGGGGACCAGGAGGATCTGCGCCCGCTCTACCTGGAGCACCTGCGGACGCGTCCGGACGGCCTGTGGAAGGCCTGCGCGGACGGGCACATCACGGCGAGCGCCCTGGTGATCGACCCGGAGCGCGGCCGGGTGCTGCTGACCCTCCACCGGAAGATGCACATGTGGCTCCAGATGGGCGGCCACTGCGAGCCGGAGGACGCCACGCTGGCGGACGCCGCCCTGCGCGAGGCGACCGAGGAGTCGGGCATCGAGGGGCTGGTCCTGCTGCCCGGCGGTCCCGTCCGCCTCGACCGCCACCACACGCCGTGCGCCTGGCATCTCGACGTCCAGTACGCCGCGCTCGCGCCGAGCGGGGCGGTCGCGGCCATCAGCGACGAGTCCCTGGACCTGCGCTGGTTCGCCTACGACGACGTGCCGGACGTGGCGGACAAGTCGGTCGTCCGCCTGCTGGAGGCGACGCGCGCCCGGCTCTGACCGTGCTCCGACCGTGCGAGGGGCGACCACCGTGGTGGTCGCCCCTGCCCGTGGCCTCGGCTCAGCCCCAGACGTTCCCCTGGTTCTGTCCCCGCGCCCCCTGCTGCCCCATGCCGAACTGCGCGGCGAGGCCCTGCCCGATCACCGCGTTCTGCGGCGGCAGCAGCTCGCTGGGCTGGACGAGCGCGTAGCCGCTGCCCATGAAGCTGAGCTCCCAGCCCTCGCCGGTGTTGCCGCGGCGCCGCCACACGCCGGTGGAGTGCGTCTGGGCCTGCATCTGTACGCGCAGGCCGGTGGACCAGGCGACGATCGCGTCGGCGTCGCAGTTGACGTACTTGTCCGGCGTCACCTGCATCAGCAGCGGCGCGCCGGAGGTCATCAGGGCGACCCTGCCATGGCCGGTGATGTTCAGCTGGTACTTCCCCGAGCCGGAGATGCCGTACATGCTGTCGACGGCGACGGCCTCGTGGTACAGCGAGGAGTCCATCGCCAGCACATAGCTGCTGTCGACGGTCAGGCCGTCCTGTTCGACGTCCATGATGTGCACGTACTGGGCGAGGTTGGCGAGGTAGACCGTGCCCTGTCCGTGGCAGCGCATCAGGTCAAGGCCCTCGCCGGTGTACGCGCGCGTGCGTGCCTGGCTGCGGGTCTGGTACTCGGCGTCGAACTCGATCATGCCCTGGTAGGCGACCATCGTGCCCTTGCGGGCGAGGATGTCGTCGTGGCCCTCCAGGGTGACGCGCAGCATCTGCTTGTTCTGCAGGCTCCAGCGCTCCTGCGTCTGGGCTTCGTTGAAGGCGAAAAGCGGGCTCTGCATGGTCTCCTGTCTCCCCCTCAGCCGCGCGTCCGCAGGCGGTCGGTGCTGTCCTCGCTGGGCTGTACGACGACGATGCCCTGACCGGAGAAGGCCATCTGGTAGGCCTCTCCGCTGCCCCGGCCGATCAGGGACTGCGCCCTGAAGCTGCGCTTGCCCTTCACCTTCAGGTTCGGCGACCAGGCGACGAGGGCGTCCGGATCGACGTAGGTCTCGTTCTCGCCCTCGCCGCAGTCGACGACGATCGGCTCGCCCCGGGAGGTCAGCGCCACCCAGCCCTGTCCGGAGATCCTGGTGTTCCACAGGCCCTGCCCGGCGAACTTCGCCAGCCCCTTGACCCGCTCGACGCCCCAGGTCAGGCCGGCGTCGAAGGCCAGCAGGTTGGTGGCGTTGACGGAGATCGCGTCACCGCCGAGGTTGATGACGACGACGTTGGCTCCGTAGTCGGCGAGGTAGAGCAGTCCGTCGCCGGTGCACTTCATCAGCGGGGCGCCCTCGCCGGTGACCCAGTCGCGCGCGATCTGGCGCACGGCCGAGGGGCTGGGCTCGTACTGGATGAAGCCTTCGTAGGCGACCATCGAGCCCACGCGCGCGAAGAGGTCGTTCCCGGTCTGCATGGCGACCTTCAGCATGTGGCTGCCGTGGTTCTCCATGCGGGCGGTGACGGGCGCGGGGGCGTAACCCGCGAGCGGCTGGTTCATGACGGGCTCCCTCAGACCTCGTAGGGCTGGACGACGACGAAATTGCCGGGGGCTGCGCGGAACTGGAGGTTGACGCCCTCTCCGGTGTCGCCCGGGTAGGCGTTGCGGCGCATCCGCACCTGGCTGGAGACGATCACCTGGGCGGCGGCCGACCAGGCGACCACGGCGTTGGAGTCGACGAACGTCGTCGGCGTCACGGGCAGGACGACCGGTGTGCCGTGCGTCTTGACGACGATCGTGCCGGTGCCCTGGAACTGCATGGTGAACAGGGCACCGCCGGGGATGCCGTGTCCCTCGACGCGACGGACCTCGTACTCCAGGCTCTCGTCGAAGGCGAGCACGTTCTCGGCGGAGACGCAGATCGCGTCGCCCTGGAGCTCGACCGGGTGCAGATGGGTGGAGTTCTCGGCGAAGAACACCTGGCCCTGGCCGGTGCAGCGCATCAGCTGCATCTCCTGACCCGTGACGTTGCCCGTGATCCGGCCCGCGAAGCCGGCGCCCTTGTAGGTGAAGTCGACCTTGCCCTGATAGAGCACCATGCTGCCCTGACGGGCCAGCACGGGCCGGCCTCCTTCCGTGCCGAGGTCGGCGCGTACCAGCTTGCTGTTCTGCAGGGTCCAGCGCCGGCCGGTGGGCGCCTCCTTGTACAGGTTCAGCGCGGCGGACACCCCGGCGGCCTGGGGAGCGGCCTGCGGCGCTCCGTACGGCGCGGGCCGGCCGGGGACCTGTCCGAACGGCGGCTGGTGACCGTAGCCGGGAGGCGGGGGCGGGGCCTGCGGTGCCTGGTACTGGGCGGGCGGCGGGGGCGGGGCCTGGCCGTGTGCCTGGCCGTACGGCGGCTGCCCGTAGGGCGCGGGTGCCGGGGCGGGCGGCGGGACCGGGCCAGCGGGCGGGGTCAGGGGGGCGATGATCGTCGGCGCCGCGTGCACCGAGGGCGCGGGACCCGGCGCCGGGGGCGGGGGCGGCGGGGTGGCTCCCGGGGGCGGCGTGAAGCCGTGCGCGGCGGGTGGCGGCGCGGGGGCGGCCGGGGGTGGAGCAGGGGCTACCGGAGCGGGAGCGGCAGGGGCCGGTGCGGCCGGCCCGGAGGGGACGGCGAACTCCGGGGGCGCGGTGGCCTGGGCGGGCGGGGCGAAGCCCGAAGCGGCACCGGGCTGCGGGTCCTGGCCCGCGGCGGGGCCCTCCTCCTCTTCCAGGACCTCGCCGCCGAAGTTCTTCAGCAGCGCCTCGAGGCCTCCGTCGAAGCCCTGGCCGACGGCCGCGAACCGCCACACGTCCTTGACGTAGAAGTCGCCCAGCATCACGGCCCGTTCGGTGGAGAACTCCGAGCCGTCGAACGCGTACCGGGCCACCTCCTCACCGCCCGCCACGATGCGCAGATACCCGGACTCGATCTGCGACATCTGCCCGGCACCGTCGACGGCGGCCGTGAACGACAGCTTCCGGATGTGCGGCGGGATCTTCTCCAGCGTGACCCGGAAGGACTCCGTGTCGCCTGCCTGAGCGCCCAGCAGCTGGATGGCCTCCTCGGGGGACTTCGGCTGGTTGAAGAAGACGAAGTAACGGTCGTCCGAGAGGCGTTCGTCGGCGTCCAGCCCGAAGCAGCTGATGTCGACGGTCAGTCCGGGTGCCGAGATCTGCACGCCTACGTACAGATCCGTCCCCGCGGTCAGGTCACTGATCCTGGCCTTGTGGCCGCGCTGGAATTCCCTGGTCATGCGTAACGACCGTCCCCCGTCCCGAGTGCGAGTGCGTCGCGTCAGGCTAACGGCAAACTCCGACACCGGACGAAGTCGGTACAGACCCGGTACACAAACACAGTCAGGCGGTACCGGACGCCCCCGGCGGTCCGGTCACTCGCCGCGCGTTCCCGGCGGAGGATGCGGCAGCCGCGCGGCCGCGGCCACCCCCTCCAGGTAGCCCCGGGCCCGCTCGGTGCGCGGGTACGCCTCCAGCAGCCCCCAGAAGTCGGGGCCGTGTCCGGGGACGAGCAGATGGGCCAGCTCATGCAGCAGTACGTAGTCGACGACGTACTCGGGCATCCCCTGCAGACGGTGGGAGAGACGGATGCTGCCCTCCGCCGGGGTGCACGAGCCCCAGCGCGTGTTCTGGTTGGTGACCCAGCGGACCGAGGCGGGCCGGGCACGGCCGTCGAAGTACTGGGCGGACAGCCACTCGGCGCGTTCGGCCAGCTCCGTGTCGCCGAGCGCCCGCCGGCTCTCCTGAGCGGCCAGCTTGTCGAGCATGACACTCACCCAGCGCCGCTCCTCCGCCTCGGACATCCGGGCGGGGATGAGCACGACGGTGCGACCGCCCTCGCGGTACGCGGAGACCGTCCGGCGACGCCGGGCGCTCCTGCGGACCTCGATCTCGCTCGCCGCCTCGCCCTCCGGCGGCCGGCTGGTCTTGCCGCGCTGTGGCGTTCCGGCACGGTTCAGTGGGTCGGCGGACACGCCCCGACGTTACCGGGTGCGGGGACGAGAAGTCCCGGGCCCGGAACGGTTCCGTGTAGATCCCCCGCCGAGGGTCCGATTCGTACGATGAGTACCCACCGCCTGTGGACAACTTCCGGCACCCGCTGTCCGGGCCGGGCATGCTGGCAGTCGTGGCAGTCGTCGGTGGCGGCTCGGACCGGCTCCACCGGCGCACGAGGACGTCTCGATGCCTTTCTTCGTTTCCTTCGTTCGCTTCGCTCTGTTCGTTTCATCCGCTTTGTTCGTTTCCTTCGTTTCCTTCTTTTTCGATGCTTCTCCTTCTTCGGGCTACGGGGGCTCGCATGCATCCGATGGTGAAACCCGCGCTCAGGCGCGGCTGGCGTGATCTCGGCACCGTGCAGTTCGGGATGACTCCCGCGCACGCGATGACACTGGGCCCGTTGGACACCGCGACGGGCAGTTTCCTGGACCTGCTCAACGGCACGCGCGGACTGCCCCTGCTGCGGGAGGAGGCGCGCCGCATGGATCTGCCCGACGGCCATGTCGACCGTCTGGTGGAGCGGCTGGCCCAGGCCGGGCTCCTGGACGACGCCCGGGGCGGCGGCGCGGCGGCCGGCGCGCTGCGGGAGCGGAAGGAGGCCATGGACCGGCTGGGGCCCGATCTCGCCTCCATCTCCCTGATCACGCGCGAACCGGGCGAGGCGATGGAACGCCTCGCCGCCAGACGTGAGGCGCGCGTGCAGGTCAAGGGCGCGGGCCGGGTGGGCGCCGCCCTGGCCGCGCTGCTGTCCGGGGCGGGGGTCGGCGAGGTCGACGTGCGCGACGGCGGCTGTGTGGAGCCGTGGGACGTCGCCCCGGGCGGGCTGTCCGCCGAGGCCGTCGGCGAGCGCCGGGACACCGCGGCGCGGCGGGCCGTGCGGGCGGCGGCCCCGGACCGTCCGGCCCGCCGCACCCCCCGGACGCAGCCGGAGCGGGAGGAGCGGGGATTCGCCCTGGTGGTCCTCGCCCCGCGGGACGACATCGCCGTGCACGCGCCCGACCCGTCCGCGGCCGCCGCCCTGATCGAGTCCGGCACCCCTCATCTGTACGCCGGGGTGGTGGAGGGCACGGGCGTCGTGGGCCCGCTCGTCCTGCCCGGTGAGACCGGCTGCGCCGGCTGCCTGCACCGGGAGCGCACGGACCGGGACGGGACGTGGCCGCGTCTGGTGGCGCAGTGGCGCTCGGGCAGGCCACGTCACGTACGTCCGTGTGATCTGGCTCTCGCCGCGACCGTGGCCGCCCTGTCGGCCGCGCACGCGCTCGCCTTCCTGGACGGGGAGTCGCCCTCCAGCGCGGGCGCCCGCTGGGAGGTGTCGCTGCCCGGCCTGAACTGGCGCGCGCGACCGGTGTGGCCGCATCCGTCCTGTTCGTGCGGCGCGGCCGGGAGAGCCGAGAGGGAGCGCGCCTCAAAGAACGGGGAGGCACGCGCGACAATGGCTGGGCAACGGCCGTCATCGACGCCCTGCCGTCGGGCAGACGCGGCGCGGCTTGCTGGGACTTGGAGGGCGCATGTCTGATCTTCCCCGGAAGGCGGTCACCCGGACCGCCAAGCTCGCCGCGCTCCCGCTCGGTTTCGCCGGGAGAGCGACCTGGGGACTCGGCAAACGGATCGTCGGCGAGTCCGCCGATCTCGTCGGCCGTGAGCTGCAGCAACGCACGGCCGAGCAGTTGTTCAAGGTGCTCGGCGAGCTCAAGGGCGGGGCGATGAAGTTCGGGCAGGCGCTGTCCGTCTTCGAGTCGGCGCTCCCCGAGGAGGTCGCCGGCCCCTACCGGGTGGCGCTGACCAAGCTCCAGGAGGCGGCGCCGCCGATGCCGACGCGCACGATGCACTCCGTACTGAGGGAGCGGCTCGGGGCGCACTGGCGCGAGCTGTTCGAGGAGTTCGAGGACAAGCCGTCCGCGGCGGCCTCGATCGGGCAGGTGCACCGGGCGGTATGGCACGACGGCCGCGAGGTCGCGGTCAAGGTGCAGTACCCCGGCGCCGGTGAGGCCCTCGTATCCGACCTGACCCAGTTGAGCCGTTTCGCCCGTCTGCTGGGGCCGCTGGTTCCCGGCGTGGACATCAAGCCGCTGATCGCCGAGCTCAAGGACCGCGTCTCCGAGGAGCTGGACTACGGACTGGAGGCGCAGGCCCAGCAGGCTCATGCCGAGGAGTTCGCCGACGACCCGGACGTCGTCGTCCCGGCGGTCGTCCACCAGCGTGACCAGGTCCTGGTCACCGAGTGGATGGACGGTGTTCCGCTGTCCGAGGTGATCGCGGACGGCACCCAGGCCCAGCGCGACCGCGCGGGCCAGCTGCTGGCCCGCTTCCTGTTCTCCGGCCCGGCCCGCACCGGCCTGCTGCACGCCGACCCGCACCCCGGCAACTTCCGTCTTCTGCCCGGCGGACCGGAGGGCGAGGACGACTGGCGCCTGGGCGTCCTCGACTTCGGTACCGTCGACCGCCTTCCCGGCGGCCTGCCGACACCCATCGGCTCAGCCCTGCGCATGGCGCTCGACGGAGAGGCGGAAGCGGTCTACGAGATGCTCTCCACGGAGGGCTTCGTGAAGGAGTCCATCGAGCTGGACCCGGACGCCGTCCTCGACTACCTCCTGCCGATCATCGAACCGGCCCAGGTGGAGGAGTTCACCTTCACCCGCGGCTGGATGCGCAGTCAGGCGGCCCGGATCGCCGATCCCCGCTCCCCCGCCTACCAACTGGGCAAGCAGCTCAATCTGCCCCCGTCGTACCTGCTCATCCACCGGGTCACACTCAGCACCATCGGTGTGCTGTGCCAGCTGGGGGCCACGGTGCGGCTGCGCGAGGAGCTGGAGGAGTGGCTGCCGGGTTTCGCCGCCCGGCCGGAAGGCGAGGAGCCGGACGACGAGCAGTCGGCCGCCGAGGCGTGAGCACGCGGGGGGACTACCACCAGGCGGAGTCCAGGCGCCCCTCGATCGAGCGGAGGTTCTCGCGGGAGCAGGCGTCGCAGAAGTAGCGCCGGGCGCCGTTCTCCACGGAGCAGGTCCAGGTGGGCGGCCGGCCCTCGGCCGAGGTGCCGCAGCGTGCGCACACCAGGGCGGGACGCTCCGCGCTCTCGCCGTCACGGTCCGTGCCGTCGCGGTCCGTGCCATGGTGCGCCGTGCCCGCGTGGGCCGCGCTCGCGTGGTTCGTGCCTCCGGGAAGACTCGTCACTCCGCGACCATACCGCCGGGCCGCTGATCGGCGGGAACAACGCACCGCGGGGGCCGGTCCGTCCGAACGGACCGGCCCCCGCGGGGAGAGTTCCGGCCTCCCTGGCCGGGAGGCCACCGCCAGGCGGTGGGGAACAGCGTTGTGGGTCAGTGCATCACTGCCATGGCGAGCGCGCGGCGGGCGCGCAGCGAGGCGCGCTCGGCGCGGCGCTGCATCCGGCGGGCGGCCGCCAGGCGTACGGCCTGGCGTTCCCTCTCCGCCTCGTGCAGCCGCTCGTGCATATGCGCACGAGCCAGCGCTTCTGGGATGAGTTGCATCTCTCGGTTCCTGTTCTGACGCGAGTCGTTCGCGCCGGTGGTGGTGACGTCTTCGGTCGCGGAGCCCGCGGGCTCGCTGGCGGACGGCTTCATCGGGGCCTGCTTCTGGGGGTCGTGCGTGAGGGGGCGGTCGATCGTTCCTGCGGTGTTCATGCCGTGACCGGGTTCTTACGCGGGCGGCCACGCGGCCGCTTCCGGGCGACGACGACACCTTGGACGAACAGCTCGCCGCCCCAGACGCCCCAGGGCTCACGCCGCTCCTTGGCGCCGGCGAGGCAGGCCTCGATCAGCGGGCAGGTGCGGCAGAGGGACTTGGCGTACTCCACGTCCGCCGGCGACTCGGCGAAGAAGACCTCCGGGTCGTAGGAGCGGCACGGGACGGGCACGCCGAGGTTCTCGATGGCGTCGTCGAGCGCGGTGAGCGCGGTGAGCGGGGTCAAGGCGGGGTCCTCCGTGAGACCAGGCTTGGGGATCGTGTCGGAAGGCGGTACGGACGGGACGTGCGCTTCGAGTTGCACGGTTCGTCTTCCTCGTCTGTTCGGGTCGGCCGGTCGGCCGGGTGTCGGCTGGCTACCGGGTTCTTGTCTTGTCCCGAGGCCCCTTCGCTTCGCTGTCCCCGTTCGGGGAAAACAGAAGGGCCGCGGATCCCGGATGGGGTTCCGCGGCCCTGAAGGCGCCGGCCTGATCGGCGATCAGGCTGGATCACTCCAGGGTTCTGGCCCACGGAAGGCCCACGTCAGGTGGTGCTGCTTCGTCTGCTCCCGGTTACCGGCACCGGCCGCCTGAACGGCATAGGCCTGTGCCTGTGCCGCTACTGCTTCCAGTGCCTTGGTCGGTCGCTCGTCACGCTCACGGACGGGAAGACCCGCGAAGGACACAAAGGACTCCGGACGCACGGCAGCGATGCCGGACAGACCGGTGCCCTGGCTGAAGGCGCCGAGCATGCACAGGGAGACGACCGAGCGATCGGTCATTTTGGCGGTGCTGATGGAGCTGGTCTTAATAGTGATCACTGGGCTCGCCTCCTCTCGGCGTCTGAGGGACTGGGGTGAGCCAGTCCGTACGGATATGCAAGTAGAACACGGAATCAGGGCCTCAGGAAGGCCACCGTTCCCGTGACCAAGAACCTATGGGGACGGACGGCGGGTACGCAAACTATTTTTCCGACGAGTTCCCCTCAGTCCTCGGTCAGTCCTCGATCGCTTCTCCTGCGGGCTCCCGGCCTGCGCAGATGGCGAGAACATCCGAGCCGTACCGGCGGAGCTTGCGCATCCCCACTCCGGGGATGCGCGCCAGTTCGCGCTCGTCGTCCGGGACGCCCTCGGCGATCGCCATCAAGGTCTTGTCGGTGAAGACGCAGAAGGCGGGCTGCCCGCTGCGCCCCGCCTGGCTCGCCCGCCACTCGCGCAGCCGCTCGTACAGGCCCTCGTCCATGTCGGAGGGGCAGCCCTCGCAGCGCATCAGCTTCATCTCGCCGGCCTCGGTGAGCGTGCGGCCGCAGACCCGGCACCGGGCCGGGGTGCGCTGCGTGCGCCGCGGGACGGGTGCTTCCCGCGTCCCCGCGACCGCGGTGAAGCCGCGTTCGATGCCGCCTGAGCCGCCGGGCGCGGTACGGCCCGCGGCGCCGGCCGAGCCGGGGCGCAGCCCGTCGAGGAAGCGGCTGGGGCGGCGGCTGGGACGGCCGCCGGGCGAGCGGGACAGCGACCAGGAGACGTGCAGCCGCTCGCGGGCGCGGGTGACACCCACGTAGAGGAGGCGGCGCTCCTCCTCGATCTGTTCGTCGGTTCTGGCGTAGGTGATGGGGATCATGCCCTCGGCGACGCCGACCAGGAAGACGACGTCCCACTCCAGGCCCTTGGCCGAGTGCAGGGAGGCGAGGGTGACGCCCTGGACCGTCGGGGCGTGCTGGGCGTTCGCCCGCTCGTCGAGTTCCGTCACGAGGTCGCCGAGCGTCGCACCCTGCCGGGCGGCGGCGAAGTCCTGTGCGAGGTTCACCAGGGCGGCCAGCGACTCCCAGCGTTCCCTGACCGCGCCGGAGCCGGCCGGCGGCTGCGGGGTCCAGCCCTCCCCCGACAGCACGGCACGCACCTGTGAGGGCAGGTCGACGGCGTCGTCGAGGAGGGAGTCGTTGCCGCCGAAGCGCGCGGCGGCCCGCAGGGCGACGCCGGCCTTGCGCACCTCGGGCCGGTCGAAGAAGCGCTCGGCGCCGCGCAGCTGATAGGGCACGCCGACGTCGGCGAGGGCCTGCTCATAGGTCTCGGACTGGGCGTTCGTCCGGAACAGGACGGCGATCTCGCTCGCCGGGACGCCGGAGGCGATGAGGTCGTGGATGCGGTGGGCGGCCCCCTCGGCCTCGGCGGGCTCGTCGGTGTACTCGGTGTAGGCGGGCTCGGGGCCGGGGGCACGCTGGGAGACCAGTTCCAGCCGGTGGTCGGCGGCCCGGCCCCGGGCCTGGGCGAGCAGTCCGTTGGCGAGGTGGACGACCTGTGGGGTGGAGCGGTAGTCGCGGACCAGCTTGACGACGGTGGCGCCGGGATGGCGGGTGCGGAAGTCGAGCAGGTGGTCGGGGGTCGCTCCGGTGAAGGAGTAGATCGTCTGGCTGGCGTCGCCGACGACGCACAGGCTGTCACGGTCTCCCAGCCACAGCTCCAGCAGGCGCTGCTGGAGCGGGGAGACGTCCTGGTACTCGTCCACCACGAAGTGCTGGTACTGGGCGCGGACCTGTTCGGCGACGTCGACCCGGTCCTGGAGGACGGCGACGGTCAGCAGCAGGACGTCCTCGAAGTCGATGACCGAGCGGTCCCGCTTGAGGTCCTCGTACACCGAGTACAGCTGGGCGATCTCGGCCGGGTCGCGGGGGGCGGTGCGGCCGTCCTTCGCGGCCGCGAGGGCGTAGTCGGCCGGGACGGTCTGGGTGACCTTGGACCACTCGATCTCGGCGGTGACGTCCCGCAGCTCGCCCCGGTCCAGGCGGATGCGGCAGGCGGCGGCCGCGTCCGCGACGAGCTGGATCTTGCGGTCGACGAGCCGGGGCATGGCGCCACCGATCGCTTTCGGCCAGAAGTACTGCAACTGCCGCAGGGCGGCGGAGTGGAAGGTGCGGGCCTGCACGCCGTGCGCGCCGAGCTGGCGCAGCCGGCCCCGCATCTCCCCCGCAGCACGGTTGGTGAAGGTGACGGCCAGCACGCTGGAGGGCTGGAGGACACCCGCGCGGACTCCGTAGGCGATGCGGTGGGTGATCGCCCGGGTCTTGCCCGTGCCGGCGCCCGCCAGGACGCACACCGGGCCCTGCAGAGAGGTGGCCACCTCGCGCTGCTCGGGGTCCAGCCCGTCGAGCACCGCGTCGGCGGAGTCCGGGACCCGAGGGAAGAGCGGGGAGTGCGTTGCTGCTGTCACACAGCCATGCTGCCAGGTCGCCGTGGGACGCATGAGCCGGTTGTCCACAGGCAGCCCCCGCGGTCGTACTAATGCCGCGGGTCCTCGTGGCACGTCCTCGTGCCACGCGTCACGCGTCACGCCCTGCCGGATACCCCCCGTGGGAATGCCGGAGCGATGGCGTACGTTCCTTCCCTGCGACGAATACGTCCCCGAGCCGCCGAAGGAGCGCGAGAGACATGCCGGGCACTGTGACGATGTACAGCACCACGTGGTGCGGCTACTGCCGCCGGCTGAAGAGCCAGATGGACCGCGAGGGCATCGCGTACACCGAGATCAACATCGAGCAGGACCCGGAGTCCGCGGACTTCGTCGAGAAGGCCAATGGCGGAAACCAGACGGTTCCCACCGTGCTCTTCCCGGACGGTTCGACTCTCACGAACCCGTCGCTGGCCCAGGTCAAGGAGAAGGTCGGCGCCTGATCGCGGCGCACCGCACGGCAGACGCCGAAGGCGGCCTCCCCGGCATCCCCGGGAAGGCCGCCTTCTCGTCGTCCGAGGGCCTCAGACAGCGCTCCTCGTCGGCAGCGGCTTGCCGTACCAGAGCTCGATGAGCCGGGCCGCGATGGAGATGCCGTAGGGCGGCAGGACCTCGCCGGACTCGAAGGCCGCGCGCAGTTCCTCGCGGGAGAACCAGCGGGCCTCGTGGATCTCGTCGCCGTCGACGGCGATCTCGGTCGAGGTGGCGTGTGCCATGAAGCCCAGCATGAGGCTGGAGGGGAACGGCCAGGGCTGGCTGGCGACGTACTCGACCTCGCCGACGATGACGCCCACCTCCTCGTGGACCTCGCGGCGCACCGACTGCTCGATGGACTCCCCGGGCTCGACGAAGCCGGCGAGCGTGGAGAAGCGGCCCTCGGGCCAGTGCACCTGGCGGCCGAGCAGGATGCGGTCCTCGTCGTCGGTGACGGCCATGATCACGGCGGGGTCGGTGCGCGGGTAGTGCTCGGCGCCGCAGGCCGGGCAGCGGCGGATGTGTCCGGCCGCGGCGATCACGGTCCGCTCACCGCAGCGGGAGCAGAAGCGGTGCAGCCGCTGCCAGTTCTCCAGGGCCACCGCGTGCGCCAGCAGGCCGGCGTCCCGGGGTGACAGCAGCAGGCCGGCCTCGCGCAGGCCGGCCGGACGGGCGGACTGGTCCATGCGGCCGGGCAGGGAGTCCTTCTGGAGGGCGAAGTAGCTGACGCCCTCCACGTCCGTGCCGAGGAAGTAGCGGTGCGCCTCGGTGAGGGGCGCCTCGAAGGAGGGCGTCGTGACCAGTTCGGTCCGGCCGTCGGGTGTCTCGTCGATCAGGGCCTGACCGCCGGATACCACGAAGCAGCGCGTCGAGGGGTGGCTCCATGCCGCGGCGAGCCATGCCTCGTCGAGCCGGTGGTGGGCGGCCCGGTCGATGCCGCTGGGCGCGGTGAGCGAGATGGGTCGATCGGCGGTGTGGTCGGTCCAGGTGGTCACGGGTGCTTCCAACTCCCCCGGTGCAACGGTTGTTTCGGCGGCGGTTCAGCGGGACGTGCGACAGGAGGCGTCCGCGTCCGGCGGGGCCTGGGGGCACGGGACGGCCTTACCAGTGTGCGCCCGGCACGACACCGCCCGGGCCGGTGGGCGCCCGTCAGGGCGCATCGTGCCAGTGCTCCGCGAGGTCGCCCCACAGGTACGCGCTGGTCTCGACGCCCTTGAGCAGGAGGTCGAGCTCGACCTTCTCGTTCGGCGCGTGCCAGCCGTCGGAGGGGACGGAGATGCCCAGGAAGAGGACGGGCGCGCCGAGCACCTCCTGGAGGTCGGCGGCCGGGCCCGAGCCGCCCTCTCGGGTGAAGCGTACGGGGGCTTCGAAGGCGCGGCCCATGGCGCGGACCACGGACTGCAGGGCCGGGTGGTCCAGCGGCGTCAGGCACGGGCGCGTGGCCGCGCCGAACACGATCTCGTGCCGTATCCCCGCGGGCACCTGCTCGGCGGCCCAGGCGCGGACGGCCTTCTCGATGTGGTCGGGGTCCTGGCCGGCGACCATGCGGAACGACAGCTTGACCATCGCCGTGGAGGGGATGATCGTCTTGCTGCCGGGGCCCTGGTAGCCACCGCCGATGCCGTTGACCTCGGCTGTGGGGCGGGCCCAGATGCGCTCCAGGGTGGTGTACCCGGCCTCGCCGTGGGCGGCGTACGACTTGGCGGTGCGCAGCCACTGCTCCTCGGCGAACGGCAGCTCGGCGAAGAGCCGGCGCTCCCGGTCGGTGAGTTCCACGATGCCGTCGTAGAAGCCGGGGACGGCCACGCGCGCGTGCTCGTCGTGCAAGGCGGCGACGAGGTGGGCCGCGGCGGTCGCCGGGTTGGGCACCGCGCCGCCGAAGGAGCCGGAGTGGATGTCCTGGTCGGGTCCGTACAGCCGGATCTCGCACTCGGCGAGGCCGCGCATTCCGGTGCACACCGTGGGGGTGTCCGCGGACCACATGCCGGTGTCGGAGACGATCACCGCGTCGGCGGCCAGGCGCTCCGCGTGCTCCTCGACGAGCGCCCGGAAGTGCGGGGAGCCGGACTCCTCCTCGCCCTCGATCAGCAGCTTCAGGTTCACCGCCGGGGCGGTGCGGCCGGTGGCGGCGAGGTGGGCGCGGACGCCGAGTGTGTGGAAGAACACCTGGCCCTTGTCGTCGGCCGCCCCTCGCGCGTAGAGGCGTCCTTCGCGGACGACGGGCTCGAAGGGCTCGCTGTCCCAGCCGTCCTCGCGGGCGGCGGGCTGGACGTCGTGGTGGCCGTAGACGAGGACAGTGGGGGCCTCGGGGTCGTCGGAGCGCCACTCGGCGAAGACGGCGGGGGCGCCCGGGGTCTGCCAGACCTCGGTGGTGGTGAAACCGGTCTGCTGGAGTTTGCCGGCGAGCCAGTCGGCGCTGCGCCGTACATCGGGCGCGTGGTCGGGCTGGGCCGACACGGACGGGATGCGCAGCCAATCGGCGAGGTCGTCGAGGAAGGCGGTGCGGTGCTGCTCGATGTACGTACGGACGGCGCTGTCCGGGGTCTGGCTCATGGCTCCGAGCCTATCGGCCCGCGGTGGCTTCCCGTTCGGGCGGTTCGTCACACCACCGCTGCTCGGGCCGCGGCTCCTCCGTCAGCAGCCGTTCCAGCTCGGCACGGCCCGGGAGGTCGTCGTGCCGTACCACCTCGCCGGTGCGTACGTAGACGAACGCGGCCGTGACACGGTCCAGGGGGATGCCCCGCTGCTCGGCCCAGCCCAGCCGGTACACGGCGAGCTGGAGCGGGTTCGCCGTGCGGGAGCGGAGCGTCTTCCAGTCCACGATCTCGTACGTCGCCCGCTCGCCGTCGCCCTCCTTGTAGACGGCGTCGATCCGGCCCCGGACGACACGGCCGGCGAGGGCGAACTGGAAGGGCGCTTCGACGCGGTGGGGCGTGCGGTGGGCGTACGGGGTGCGTTCGAAGGCCTCCTTGAGGGCTTCGAGGTCGCGTTCGTCGGCGATCTCGGCATCGCCACCAGGCAGTTCCCCGGGCTCCAGCATGGGCAGCGTCAGCTCTTCGAAGCGGGATTCCACCCAGGCGTGGAAGCGGGTGCCACGGCGTGCGGCCGGTTGCGGGGGGCGCGGCATGGGGCGGGCGAGTTCCCGCGCGAACCCGTCGGGGTCGGCGGCCAGGTGCAGCAGCTGCGACGCGGTCAGGGTCGTCGGCAGGGGTACGTCGGTGACGGTCTGCCGGGCGCGCCGGAGTTCTCCCGTCAGCGCTTCGAGATCGCGGTCCCAGGAGGCGACCATGCGGGCCTCCTCCGGGGTGAGGGGGCTGGATCCGGGTGCATGGTCCGGGGCGCGGTCCGGGTTGAGGCGCTCCGAGTGCTCGCGTGCGGGCGGGGGCGCGGGGTGGTGGTCGGGCGGGGGCGCCTGGCGCGGGACGGTCGGGCGGTCGCCGCTCCAGGAGTCCCAGTCGTCGGTGTCTCCCTCGTTGGGGTTGTCGTCTTCGAAGGGGTCGTCCTCCCCGAAGGGGTCCTCCTCGCCGAAGGGCGGCTCGCGGTCGTACGGAGGTGCGTCGTCGTACGGGGGCGCGTCGTCGTGCGGAGGTCCGTCGTCGCGCGGAAGTGCCCCGTCGTGTGGAAGTGCGTCGTCCTGCGGTGCCGCGGGCCAGTCGGGGTCGTCGTGGGACGCGGGCTCGTGCGTGGCCTCCGGGCGGCCGTTCGCGCCGATGGCGAGGTCCTCCAGGTGGGCGAGGACGATCGCGGCGGCCTCACGGCGGCGGGCCAGGGCGGCCTCGTCCAGCGGCAGGGGCCACACCTGGTCGGCGGTGGCCCGGTGCAGGGCCGGGTTCTCCTCGTCCTCACCGGGCTCGTCCGCCCAGGCCTCGATTTCGCCGTGGCCGGCGGCGCAGTGGTCGTAGAGGGCCTGAAGGAACGCGGACGGGCCGCGGGGCCGCTTCTGGCTCGGGCCCCACCAGTGGCCGGAGCCGAGGAGCAGGGAGCGGGGGCGGGTGAAGGTGACGTAGCCGAGGCGGAGCTCCTCGGTGTGCTGGTGGTCCTTCATGGCCTCGTGGAAGGCCTTCATGCCGCGCGCGTCCCAGCCGTCGATGTCGGGGAGGGTGTCGGCGTCGCCGCGCAGGGCGTGCGGCAGCACCTTGCCCTGGCTGGTCCACTTCTCCCGGCCCTGCCCGCTGGGGAAGGTGCCGGTGACCAGGCCGGGGACGGCGACGACGTCCCACTCCAGACCCTTGGACCTGTGCGCGGTGAGCACCTTGACGGTGTTCTCGCCGCCGGGCAGCGCGTTGTCGAGGCCCTTCTCGTACTGGGCGGCGGTGCGCAGGAAGCCGAGGAAGGCCAGCAGGCTCGCCTCGCTCTCGTTCGCGGCGAAGGAGGCGGCGATGTCCAGGAAGTTCGCCAGGGTCTCGCGGCGGCGGGCGGCCAGGGCGTGCGGGGAGGCCGACAGCTCCACCTCCAGACCGGTGACGGCCAGGACGCGGTGCAGGACGTCCATCAGCGGGTCGGACAGCGAACGCCTGAGGTCGCGCAGTTCGGCGGCGAGCCGGGCGAACCGCACGCGCGCGTCCGGGGAGAACGGCAGCCGGTCGTCGTCCCGGGCACCGTCCAGGGGCGTTTCGAGGAAGGTGTCGAGGGCGTCCGCGAGCGAGATCACCTCGGCCGGGTCGACGCCCTCGACGGCCTCGGCGAGCCGGCTGTCGGGGTCGTCGGCGGCGTCCACGCGCGCGTGGGCGACGAGCAGCCTCGCCCGCCGGCCCAGGAGCGCGAGGTCGCGCGGGCCGATGCGCCAGCGCGGGCCGGTCAGCAGCCGTACCAGCGCGGCGTTGGCGCCGGGGTCCTGAAGGACCTCGCAGACGGCGACGAGGTCGGCGACCTCGGGCAGGTGCAGCAGCCCGGACAGGCCGACCACCTCGACCGGGACGTCACGGGCGACCAGGGCACCCTGGATCTCGGCGAAGTCGCCCGCCGTACGGCACAGGACGGCGATCTCGCCGGGAGCCGTCCCGGTCCCCACGAGGTGGGCGATCGAGTCGGCGACCCAGTCGATCTCCTCGGCGTGGGTGGGCAGCAGGGCGCAGCGCACCAGGCCGTCACGTTCCGCGCCGGGGGCCGGGCGCAGGGCCTCCACGCCCGCGTGCATGGCGCGCAAGGGTTCGGCGAGGTCGTTGGCGAGGTCGAGGAGGCGGCCGCCGCTGCGGCGGTTCTCGCTGAGGGCCTGACGGGTGGCGGGGCGGCCGTCGGCCTGCGCGAAGTGCTCGGGGAAGTCGTCGAGGTTGGCGACGGAGGCGCCGCGCCAGCCGTAGATCGCCTGGCAGGGGTCGCCGACGGCGGTCACGGGGTGGCCGGTGCCGTCGCCGAAGAGGCCGGCCAGCAGGATGCGCTGCGCTACGGAGGTGTCCTGGTACTCGTCGAGCAGGACCACCCGGAACTCCTCGCGCAGGACGCGACCGACCTCCGGCAGGCGGGCGAGCCGTGCGGCCAGGGCGATCTGGTCGCCGAAGTCGAGCAGGTCCCGCTCGCGTTTGGCGGCCCGGTAGCGGAGCACCAGCTCGGCCAGTTCCCGCCGGGCGGCGGCCGTCTCCGGGACCTTGCGCAGGTCGGCGTTGGTGAGCTTGGCGCCTTCCAGGGTGCGCAGCAGCCCGGTGTCCCAGGCGCTCAGGTCCTCCGGGCGTACGAGGTGTTCGGCGAGCTCGGCGTCGAGGGCCAGGAGGTCGCTCACCAGGTCCGGGAAGGAGCGGGCCAGCGCCGGGTAGGGGCCGGGTGCCTCGCGCAGCACGCGCGCGGCGAGCTGGTAGCGGGTGGCGTCGGCGAGCAGGCGGGCGGTGGGTTCCAGCCCGATGCGCAGTCCGTGATCCTTCAGGAGACGGCCGGCGAAGGCGTGGTAGGTGGAGATCAGCGGCTCACCCGGCGGGTTGTCGGGGTCGATGGCCTCGGGGTCGGTGACGCCGGCCCTGATCAGGGCCTTGCGGACGCGTTCGGCGAGCTCGCCGGCGGCCTTGTTGGTGAAGGTCAGTCCGAGGACCTGCTCGGGGGCGACCTGCCCGGTGCCGACCAGCCACACCACGCGGGCCGCCATCACGGTCGTCTTGCCGGAGCCGGCGCCGGCCACGATCACCTGGGGGGCGGGCGGCGCGATGATGCAGGCCGTCTGCTCGGGGGTGAACGGAATCCCGAGGAGCTCCTTGAGCTGCTCGGGATCGGTGATAGGGGCGGGCACCTCACAGAGGCTAGCGGCGGGCACTGACAATCCGTGCCAGATGACCACCGGGGTCGAAAGACGCGCAGGTCAGCACGGGTGGTGCCGTTCGTCACGCGGGTCACTCGACGATGTGGCGCCCCTCCGGCCGCGCGCTGCACGACGCCCGGAAGGCGCAGTGCGCGCAGTGCTGCCCGGCCGTCGGCGTGAACCGCTCGTCGAGAACCTTCCCGGCGGCGGTGGCCAGCAGCTCGCCGGCCCACTCCCCCTCCAGCGGCTCCTGGGTCTGCACCTTGGGCAAGCCGTCGCCGCCGTCCCGTTTGGCCGCGCCCTGGCGCAACTGGACCAGCTCGGCGCCGCCCGGTTCGGGGCGTTCCCCGTCGAAGACCTCGTCGACGGCGCCCTCGCGGACGGCGAGCTGGTAGACGGCCAGCTGCGGATGACGGGCCACCTCGGCCCCGGTGGGTGCCTGCTTGCCGGTCTTGAAGTCGACGACGTAGGCACGTCCCTCGCTATCAGCCTCCACACGGTCCATGGAGCCGCGGATGCGCACCTGGTAGCCGCCCGCTTCCAGGGTCACGTCGAAGTCGTGCTCGCCGGCCACCGGGGTGCGGCCGGCGCGCTCCAGGACGTGCCAGTTCAGGAAGCGTTCCAGCGCCACGCGCGCGTGCTCCTTCTCCTGCGCCGACTTCCACGGCGCGTCGAAGGCGAGCGCGTTCCACACCGTCTCCAGGCGTTCCATGAGAACCGCGAGATCGGCGGGACTGCGCCCGGAGGCGACCTCGTCGGCGAGGACGTGCACCACATTGCCGAAGCCCTGGGCGGCGGTCGCGGGGGCATCGGCCTTGACCTCGCGGCTGAGGAACCACTGGAGGGCGCAGGTGTTGGCGAGCTGGTCGAGGGCGCTGCCGGACAGCGCCACGGGCTGGTCGCGGTCGCGCAGCGGCACCTTGCTCTCGGTCGGGTCGGCCATGCCCCACCAGCGGTAGGGATGGGCTGCGGGCACCAGCGGACGGCCCTCGTCGTCGGCGAGCGCGGCCAGCCGGGCCAGCCGGTGCGCGGCGGCCTGCCGGAGGGTGGCGGAGGCGCGCGGGTCGACGGTCGTGGCACGCAGCTCGGCGACGAGTGCCGCCACCGACAGCGGGCGGCGCGGGCGGGAGGTGACGTCCCTGGGTTCGACACCGAGTTCGGCGAGGAAGCGGGAGGGCTGGTCGCCGTCGTCGGCGGGGGCCTTCACCGCGGTCACCACGAGGCGTTCACGCGCGCGCGTGGCGGCCACGTAGAACAGCCGCCGCTCCTCCGCGAGCAGCGCGCCGGGGGTGAGCGGGGCGGCGAGTCCGTCGCGGCCTATGCGGTCGGCCTCCAGCAGGGAGCCGCGGCGCCGCAGGTCCGGCCACAGGCCTTCCTGGACGCCCGCGACGACGACCAGGCGCCACTGCAGGCCCTTGGAGCGGTGCGCCGTCATCAGCCGCACGGCGTCGGGGCGCACCGCGCGCCGGGTGAGCGTGTCGGCGGCGATGTCCTCGGCCTCGACCTCGGCCAGGAAGTTCAGGGCACCCAGGCCGCCGGTGCGCTCCTCCGCGCGGGCGGCGGTCGCGAACAGCGCGCACACGGCGTCGAGGTCGCGGTCCGCGTTGCGGCCCGCCGCGCCGCCGCGCCGGGCCGCGCGTTCCAGGCGGGAGGGCCACGGTGTGCCGTCCCACAGGTCCCACAGCGCCTCCTCGGCGGTCCCTCCGCCCGCCAGACGCTCCCGTGCCTTCCTGAGCAGCGCGCCGAGGCGCTGGGCACCACGCGCGTACGTGGGGTCGTGTGCGACCAGGCGCTCGGGTTCCGCAAGCGCCCTCGCGAGCAGCTCGTTCGAGGGCGGGGGCAGCGGGTTGCCTGCGGCTCGTTCCTCCTCGCGCAGGGCGCGGCCCAGGCGGCGCAGGTCGGCGGCGTCCATGCCGGCCAGCGGCGAGGCGAGGAGGGTGAGCGCGGTCTCGGTGTCCAGCCAGCAGGTGTCCGCCTCCGGATCCGCTCCGGGCCGCTCCGGGGCCTGCGCTGGGGCGGCCTGCTCCCCGGTGACGGCGGCCTGTTCTCCACTGCCGGCGGCCTGCTCCCCAGTGACGGCGGCCTGTTCCCCGGTGCGTGCGGCCGGCCCGTCGGCGTCGGCCACCTGCTCCTCGGGAACCCCTTCCTCCGATTCCCCCGCTTCCCCTGCTCTCTCCGTTTTCTCCGTTTTCTCCGAGCGCCGCACCGTCTCCGCGTTCGCCACCGCCCGCAGCGCCGTCAGCAGCGGCGCCACCGCCGGCTCGTGGCGCAGCGGCAGGTCGTCTCCGTCGACGTCCAGGGGCACTCCCGCTGCCGTCAGGGCGCGGCGGAGGCCCGGGATGGAGCGGGCGCCGGCGCGCACCAGGACGGCCATCTCGCCCCACGGGACGCCGTCCTCCAGGTGCGCCCGGCGCAGGATGTCGGCGATGTTGTCCACCTCGGTGCCCGCAGTCGGGTACGTGTGGGCCTCGACGCGGCCGCCGTCGCGCACCGGGGTGAGCTCGCGGTGGGCGCGGACCTTGTCGGCGGGCAGGCGAGTGAGCGGCATCCGGCGGGTCAGCAGCCGGGTCGCGGCCAGCAGGGCGGCGCCCGAGCGCCGTGAGGTGCGCAGGACCCGCACGGGCGCCGCAGTGCCGTCCGCGCGCGGGAACGTCTGCGGGAACTGGAGGATGCCGTTCACGTCCGCGCCCCGGAACGCGTAGATCGACTGGTCGGGGTCGCCGAAGGCGAGCAGGGTGCGGCCGTCTCCGGCCAGCGCGCGCAGCAGCCGTACCTGGGCGGGATCGGTGTCCTGGTACTCGTCGACGTAGACCGTGTCGTACCGCGCGGCGAGCTGTTCGGCGACCTCGGGGCGGCGGGCGAGGAGTACCGCGCGGTGGACCAGTTCGGCGTAGTCGAGGACGCCTCGCAGGTCGAGGACGTCGAGGTACTCGGCGAGGAAGGCGGCCGCGGCCTGCCAGTCGGGGCGGCCGATACGGCGGGCGAAGTCGGCCAGGGCGTCGGGGCCGAGGCCCAACTCGCGGCTGCGGGCGAGGACCGCGCGGACCTCGTCGGCGAAGCCGCGGGTGGTCAGGCAGGCGCGCAGCTCGTCCGGCCAGCGCACGTGCGCCAGGCCCAGCCGCTCCAGGTCGGCCTGGCCGGCCAGCAGCGAGCGGACGGCCACGTCCTGCTCGGGTCCGGACAGCAGCCGCAGAGGATCGACGAACAGTTCGCCGGCCTGGTGGGCGCGGACCAGGGCGTAGCAGAACGAGTGGAAGGTGGTCGCCTGCGGGACGTGGGCCGCGCCGGTGCGCAGCGCCAGGCGGTCGCGCAGGTCGACGGCGGCCCTGCGGCTGAACGTGAGTACCAGGATCCGCTCGGGGTCCTGGCCGCGGGCGATCCGGGCGGCCACGGACTCGACCAGCGTGGTGGTCTTGCCGGTGCCCGGACCTGCGAGGACGAGCAGCGGACCGGTCCGGTGGTCAACCACGGAGCGCTGTGCGGCGTCCAGACGAGGGGGATCCGGTCTGGTCGGCGGGGTACGCACCAGTCGGTAGGCGCCACGGTCCCCCTGCCGCACCCGGGGGTGCGGCAGGCGCCTGGTGGAGGAAGAGGAGCTCACGTGGTTCGCCGGTCCTGGTGGGTGTGCTGGGGTCTGTCACGGCCGGCGCGCAGCGCCGTCGTCGCGGGGACGGACGGCCCGAGGGGTGGGGCGGTGGCCGCTGGAGTGAGGGGGGCACGCGGAGCCGACGCTACGCCGCGGCCGGGCGCGGAAGGAGGGCTTCGCCTTCTTCCCCTGCTTCTCCCGGTCCTCCTTCGGCACCGCCGTCACGCGTGTCCCTCGAACCACGAACGTACGGCATGCTACGGACGTGCCTCGATTCCCCCGTACGGGCCATGGGCTCCCCACGGGCCCCTCGAATGGCGGAAGCTGTCAGGTGTGACCCTGCGCACGTTCGCCGCCGTCCCACCGGGCCCGTCTCATGTCGAGGCGGGGCAGGTGGCCCTCGGCCGCCCTGCTCGCCTCCTTCAGGGGTGTGCCCTCCGTGCGGTAGTGGGCGAGAGCGCGCAGTTCGTGGCCCGGGAGCAGGACCCCGTCGGCACGTACGACCCGCCACCACGGGACGGCTCCGCCGTACAGGGCCATCACGCGGCCCACCTGGCGGGGGCCTCCCCGCTCCAGCCACTCGGCGACGTCGCCGTACGTCATGACGCACCCGGGCGGGATCATCTCGGCGACCTCCAGGACCCGCTCGGCGTACTCGGGCAGCGCGTCGGGGTGCTCGGGGCGGCCGTCGTCCGAAGTGCTCACTTCGCTCATCCGTCCCATCCTGCCCCACCCCACCGACAGCGGACCGTGCCGCGTTCGGGGCGTGGCCCTCGCTCCCGGGCGGCGCCTCGGGCAGACTGTGCGGCCCCGCATATGCACCCTGATGCCCCTGTGTGCCGGTGGGACATGCCACCATCGTGCGGGCGGTGACCGGTGATACGAGACCAAGAAGAGACCATGAAGCAGCAGGGCGTGCACCCCGATGACGCGGAGGGCACCTCTGGAGTTTCGTCGCGCCCCGGCACCGGCGGCACGGACGCTCGGAGGGCGGGGGGCACGGGCTCTCCGAAGGCCGGTGACACGGACGCTCCGAAGGCGGGCAGGAAGCCCACGGAGGAGGACGTCGTGACGCACGCCGACGAACTCGAGGGCGACGAGCCGCTGCTTCCCGCGCGCGTGCACCGTCCCTCCGACCTGATGCGGCTGCTGGTGGGCGTACTCGCCATCGTCGTACTGCTGGCGATCGCCGGGTTCGCGCACGGCACCACCTCGGGCCTCGAACAGGACATCAACAAGGGCACCGGCCAGGCCCCCGACCTGCTCATCAAGATCGCCGGGCTGGCGTCCAGCATCGCGATCCTGCTGGTCCCGGTCGCCTTCGCGATCGAGCGGCTGATCAAACGGGACGGGCTGCGGATCGCCGACGGCGTGCTCGCGGCCGTCCTCGCGCACGGGGTGACGCTCGCCACCGACCTGTGGGTCGCCAAGGGCGCCCCGCACTCGATCCAGGACGCGCTCACCCAGCCCTCCCCCGGCAACGTCCACGCGCTCACCGATCCGGTGCACGGCTACCTCGCTCCCGTCATCGCGTACATGACGGCGGTCGGCATGTCCCGCCGGCCGCGCTGGCGCGCGGTGCTGTGGATCGTGCTGCTGCTCGACGCCTTCTCGATGCTGGTCACCGGGTACACCACGCCGTTCTCGATCATCCTGACGGTACTGATCGGCTGGACCATCGCCTACGGAACCCTGTACGCGGTCGGCTCACCGAACGTCCGCCCCACGGGACGGACCCTGGTGGCGGGCCTGCGGACCGTCGGCTTCCACCCGGTCAGCGCGGCCCGCGAGGAGGCGGCCGAGACCGCGGACAGCGGCGACCGCGGCCGACGCTACTTCGTCACCCTGGAGGATGGACCACCGCTTGACGTCACGGTCGTCGACCGCGAGCAGCAGGCACAGGGCTTCTTCTACCGCGTGTGGCGCAACCTCACGCTGCGCGGTTTCGCCACCCGCCGCAGCCTGCAGTCGCTGCGCCAGGCCCTGGAGCAGGAGGCCCTCCTCGCCTACGCGGCCATCGCGGCCGGCGCCAACGCGCCCAAGCTGATCGCGACCTCCGAGCTCGGCCCCGACGCCGTGATGCTCGTCTACGAGCACACCGGCGGGCGCACACTCGACTCACTGGCGGACGAGGAGATCACCGACGAACTGCTGCACCACACCTGGCAGCAGGTGCGGGCCTTGCAGTCACGGCGCATCGCACACCGCAGGCTGGCCGGTGACGCGATCCTGGTGGATCGTTCCCGCAAGGTGATCCTCACCGACCTGCGCGGCGGCGAGATCGCGGCCGGTGATCTGCTGCTGCGCATGGACATCGCCCAACTGCTGACGACGCTCGGCCTGCGGGTGGGCGCGGAGCGCTCCGTGGCCTCCGCGGTCGGCGTCCTGGGACCCGACGCGGTCGCCGACTGTCTGCCCATGCTCCAGCCCATCGCGCTGACGCGCTCCACGCGCGCGACACTGCGCAGGCTGGCCCGGGAGCGGGCGCAACGGGAACGCGAGGCAGTGCTCGAGTCGTCCCGGCAGGCCAAGCAGGCCCGCCTGGAGCAGGCCGCCCAGGACAGTGGAGGCACCGGCGACACCGCCACGGTCGACCTGGAAAAAACAGAGAAGACGGAGAAGACAGAGAAACCGGAAAAAACAGGAAAGCTGGAAAAGCCGGAGAGGCCCGACAAGAAGGACAAGAAGGCCGAGCGTGCCGAGGCACGGGCGGAGAAGCGGGCCATCGGCGAGGCACTGGAGGAGGCCCGCGAAGAGGATCTGCTCACCCAGATCCGCCACCAGGTGCTGCGGATCAGGCCGCAGGCGCCGGTCGAGCCGGCCCGGCTGGAGCGGGTCCGGCCCCGCACGCTGATCAGTTTCATCGCGGGTGCCATCGGCGCCTACTACCTGCTGACCCAGCTCACGCACATCGAGTTCGGCACGCTCTTCGCCCACGCCCAGTGGGGCTGGGTGATCGCGGCGGTGCTCTTCTCGGCGCTCAGCTATGTCGCCGCCGCCATGGCACTGCTGGGCTTCGTACCGGAGCGCGTCCCGTTCGTACGGACGGTGGCGGCGCAGGTCGCCGGCTCGTTCGTGAAGATCGTGGCACCGGCCGCGGTCGGCGGCGTGGCCCTGAACACGCGCTTCCTGCAACGCGCGGGCGTGCGCCCGGGGCTCGCGGTGGCCAGTGTCGGCGCCTCGCAGCTGTTCGGGCTCGGCTGCCACATCCTGATGCTGCTGTCCTTCGGTTATCTGACCGGCACCGAGAAGACGCCGTCCCTGTCGCCGTCCCGGACGGTCATCGCGGGCCTGCTGACGGTCGCGGTGCTCGTGCTGGTGGTCACCTCGGTGCCGTTCCTGCGGAAGTTCGTCGTCACGCGCGTGCGTTCGCTCTTCGCGGGTGTCGTGCCGCGCATGCTGGACGTGCTCCAGCGGCCGCAGAAGCTGGTCACCGGCATCGGCGGCATGCTGCTGCTGACGTTCTGCTTCGTGATGTGCCTGGACGCCTCGATCCGGGCCTTCGGCGACCAGTCGACCTCGCTCAGCATCGCCAGCGTCGCCGTCGTCTTCCTCGCCGGCAACGCGCTCGGCTCGGCCGCGCCGACCCCGGGCGGCGTGGGCGCGGTCGAGGCCACCCTCACGGTCGGCCTGATCGCGGTGGGCCTGCCGAAGGAAGTGGCCGCGCCCGCGGTGCTGATGTTCCGGCTGCTGACGTTGTGGCTGCCGGTCCTGCCCGGCTGGCTGGCCTTCAACCACCTGTCCCGCAAGGGCGCCCTGTAGGGACGGCGGCCGCGCGTACTCCGAACGGCCCGCGTCCCGCGCGGGTGGCCGCCGGCGGTATGAGGATGGGGGCATGCACAAGCGCCACGGGCTGCGCGCCGCCGCCCTGACCACGACCACCGTCCTGCTGAGCGCCCTGACGGCAGGCTGCGGCGGGCTCTCCGTCGGCGGGGGGCCGACGGACCCGGGGCTGGACTGGAAGGACTGCTCGGCGCCGTCCGCGTCGGAGGGCGGCGGGGCCGCACCCTCGCCGCTGCCCAACGGCGGCAAGTGGCAGTGCGCCACCATGAAGGCGCCGCTGGACTGGAGCAAGCCAAAGGGCAACACGATCGACATCGCGCTGATCCGGACGCAGGCGATCGGGCCCGGCAAGCGCATCGGCTCGCTGCTCTTCAATTTCGGCGGCCCGGGCGGCTCCGGCATCGCCACGCTGCCCGCGATCGCCCAGGACTACACCAGGCTGCGCTCCCGCTACGACCTGGTGAGCTTCGACCCGCGCGGGGTGGGGCGCAGCGCCGGCGTGAAATGCAAGACCGACGCACAGCTCGACCAGCACTTCCAGCAGGACGCGGTACCGCAAACCGCCGCCGAACGTGCCACGTTCGTGAACAACACCAAGCAGTTCAACGCCGCCTGCGAGAAGAAATCCGGGAAGATCCTGCCGCATGTGCGCACCACCGACGCCGCCCGCGACATTGACCTGATCCGCCAGGTCCTCGGCGACGCCAAGCTGCACTACTTCGGCATCTCCTACGGCACCGAACTCGGCGGCGTGTACGCGCATCTGTTCCCCAAGCACGTGGGCCGCGCAGTCTTCGACGGGGTCGTCGACCCCACCCAGACCCCCGAGCAGGCCTCGCTCGGCCAGGCCAGGGGCTTCCAGCTCGCCCTCGACAACTTCGCGAAGGACTGCGCCTCGAAGGGCACCAAATGCCCGATCGGCAGCAGCGTCCGGGACGTCGAGGACCGCATCGCCGCTCTGCTCAAGAAGCTCGACACCAATCCGCTCTCCGGCATCTTCCCGCGCCGGCTGACGCGGACCGCCGCGACCAACGGCATCGCCCAGGCCCTGTACTCCAAGGAGCTCTGGGCCCCGCTCACCGAGGGGCTCCAGCTGGCCTACGCCGGCAACGGCCAGATCCTGATGCTGCTGTCCGACGCGATGAACGGCCGCAACGCCAACGGCGAGTACAACAACCTCGCCGCCGCGAACACCGCCATCAACTGCGCGGACCAGAAGCAGCGTTACACCCCCGCCTTCGTGGAGCAGAAGCTGCCCGAGTTCCGGGCCGCCTCGCCGGTGTTCGGGGACTTCCTCGCCTGGGGCATGCTCAGCTGCACCCAATGGGCGGTGCCGGGTGCGGCTGCCCACGCCGACGTGAGCGCGCCGGGTTCTGCGCCGATCCTCGTGGTGGGCAACACCGGCGACCCGGCGACTCCGTACGGCGGCGCCAAGAGGATGGCGGACGCGCTGGGCAAGGGCGTCGGCATCGAACTCACCTGGCAGGGCCAGGGGCACGGCGCGTACAACAGCAAGAATCCTTGTGTGCAGAACGCGGTGAACAGCTATCTGCTCGATGGAAAGGTGCCACCGGCCGGGACGGTCTGCGCGTAGCCCGGCGAAGGGCCGCTACCTCCCCACCTCACACAAAAGAGCAGGTCAGATGGCTATCCACAGGCTCCCACGAGGGTGGTGGGATCTGCCTACCATGGCCTGAACGCTTCCCGCGGCCGATCCGCGGAGAGCCTGTGAGGGGGGAAGCACATGGCGCGTCTGACGCAGTGGGCGGCCGCGGTCGCCGCCGCGGTGCTGCTGGCCGGGTGCGGCAGCGGGCCGGCGGGCCGAAGCGCGGACGACGGAAAGGACCGGTCCGCTCCGGTGCCGGCCGCACCGGCCGGCACGCCCTCCGCGCGGCAGCCCCCCTCGCTCACCTCGCAGCGGCTCGACTGGGGCCGCTGCGCGGCCACGGCCGACTCGCCCGCGCCGGGCGACGAATGGCGGTGCGCGACGCTCAAGGCACCGCTGGACTGGTCCCGGCCGGACGGCGAGACCATCGGCCTCTCCCTCATCCGCGCCAGGGCCACCGCGGAGCGCACCGGTTCCCTGCTGTTCAACTTCGGCGGCCCCGGTGGCTCGGGCGTGGCCGCGCTGCCGTCGTACGCGTCCGAGGTCACCGCCCTGCGGCAGCGATACGACCTGGTGAGCTGGGATCCGCGCGGGGTCGGCGGCAGTTCGGGCGTGCGCTGCCGCAGCGACCGGCGGATCCAGGCCGCCGAGGCGATCGACGTGACACCGGACACCGCAGCCGAGGAGCGGGCCTACTTCCAGGACGCGGCCGACTTCGGCCAGGGCTGCCGGAAGGCGGCCGGAAAGCTGCTCGCCCACGTCTCGACGACCGACACCGCCCGGGACATGGACCTGATCCGCCACGTGCTCGGCGACGCCAGGATGCACTACTTCGGCATGTCCTACGGCACCGAACTCGGCGGTGTGTACGCCCACTTGTTCCCGCAGCGCGTCGGGCGGGTGGTGCTGGACGCGGTGGTGGACCCGACCGCGGACTCCGTGGGCCACGCGCTGAACCAGACCAGGGGATTCCAGCGGGCGCTGGACGCCTACCTGAAGTCCACCGGCGAGGATCCGGAGCGCGGTTCGCGGAAGATCGCGGACCTGCTGCGGCGAATCGACTCCGAGCCGCTGCCCACGACCCCCTCGGGGCGGAAGCTGACGCAGACGTCGGCGCTCACCGGCATCGCGCTGCCGCTCTACAGCAAGAGCGGCTGGCCGGCCCTGACAAGCGCCCTCGCCGCGGCGGAACAGGGCGACGGATCAAGGCTGTTGTCCCTCGCCGACGCCTACAACGACCGTGACGACTCGGGCCACTACGGCACGACGACCCACGCCCAACGGGTCATATCGTGCCTGGACGCCAAGCAGCGGCCGACGCCGGAGGAGGCGAGGAAGCTGCTGCCCGAGTTCGAGCGGATCTCGCCGCTGTTCGGCGCCTTCATGGCCTGGGACACGGCCGGCTGGTGCCACGACTGGCCGGTGCCCGGTCAGCACGACACCCCTCAGGTCAGCGCGCCGGGTGCGGCGCCGATCCTGCTGATCGGCAACACCGGGGACCCGGCGACGCCCTACGAAGGCGCCCGGAAAATGGCGGACGCGCTCGGCAAGGGCGTCGGTGTGGAACTCACCTGGAAGGGAGAGGGCCACGGTGCGTACGGCAGCGGAAGCGACTGCGTGGACTCGACGGTGAACGCGTATCTGCTGCACGGCACGGTGCCGAGGGACGGCAAGGTCTGTTCCTGACGACGGCGGGGGCTTCGGATACCCCGAAACCCGCTGTGGCTGGGGGCGGTCGGCGTGAGCGCGTGCCGACAACGACAGAAGCCCACGGCATCCGACCTGGTCAGAGCCGTGGGCTTCGTCAGTGTCGCTGGTCGACGGAACCGGCGATCAGTAGACCGGCTTCTCCGGCTCGATCTGGTTGACCCAGCCGATCACGCCGCCGCCGACGTGCACGGCATCCGCGAAGCCCGCGGACTTCAGCACGGCGAGGACTTCCGCACTGCGGACACCCGTCTTGCAGTTCAGGACGATCTTCTTGTCCTGCGGGAGGCTCTCCAGGGCGGAGCCCATGAGGAACTCGTTCTTCGGGATCAGCCGGGCGCCCGGGATGGAGACGATCTCGAACTCGTTCGGCTCGCGGACGTCGATGATCTCGATGTTCTCACCGTCGTCGATCCACTCCTTGAGCTGCTTGGGAGTGATCGTCGAGTCGGCGGCCGCCGCCTGGGCCTCCTCGGAGACGACGCCGCAGAAGGCCTCGTAGTCGATGAGTTCGGTGACGGTCGGGTTCTTGCCGCAGACCGCGCAGTCGGGGTCCTTGCGGACCTTGACCTGGCGGTACTGCATCTCCAGGGCGTCGTAGATCATCAGACGCCCGACCAGCGGCTCGCCGATGCCCGTCAGCAGCTTGATGGCCTCGTTGGCCTGGATGGAGCCGATGGACGCGCACAGCACGCCCAGGACGCCGCCCTCGGCGCAGGAGGGGACCATGCCGGGCGGCGGCGGCTCCGGGTAGAGGCAGCGGTAGCAGGGGCCGTGCTCGGACCAGAAGACGGAGGCCTGGCCGTCGAAGCGGTAGATCGAGCCCCACACGTACGGCTTGTTCAGCAGCACGCAGGCGTCGTTGACCAGGTACCGGGTCGCGAAGTTGTCCGTGCCGTCGACGATCAGGTCGTACTGGCTGAAGATCCCCTTCACGTTGTCGGCCTCGAGCCGCTTCTGGTGAAGGACCACGTCCACGTACGGGTTGATGCCCTTGATGGTGTCGCGCGCGGACTCGGCCTTGGGGCGGCCGATGTCGGACTGGCTGTGGATGACCTGGCGCTGCAGGTTCGACTCGTCCACCTCGTCGAACTCCACGATGCCGAGCGTGCCGACGCCCGCCGCGGCCATGTACATCAGACCCGGCGAACCCAGCCCGCCGGCACCCACAAAGAGCACCTTGGCGTTCTTCAGCCGCTTCTGCCCGTCCATCCCCACGTCGGGAATGATCAGGTGGCGGGAGTACCTGCGGACCTCGTCTACGGTGAGCTCGGGAGCGGGCTCGACCAGGGGTGGCAGCGACACGGGGACTCCGTTGGTCGGTCAAACACTACGGTTGTTCTTCTGGTAACACTGCCACGGCCTTCTTCATTCCGAGACACCTCGTCCGATCCGCGAGACGATTTCGTCCCAGTAACCGGGCATGTCCTCCCAGGGGGCGGCCGTGCCGTCGCGGTCGGAGCGGTCGGTGAACCAGATGGTCGCCGCCCCCTGCCAGCGGGCGATCCGCAGCGCCTCGTCGAGGTGGCCGCGCGGAACGCCGTGCACGAAGTGGCAAAAGCGCTCGGGCGGATAGTCGGCGGTCCACTCCGCGGCCTGCGACCAGCGGTAGTCGCTCCACGGGCCGCGGAAGGTCACCAGTTGGTCGGCGTTCTCGGCGTAGCCGGGGTGCGGGTGGGTGCCGTGGCCGAGGACGATATGGGCATCGTCACGCACGGCCCTCAGAGCGCCGATCGTACGGCGGACCTCGGGCAGCCCGGCGCGGTCGGCGGGGCAGCGGTCCAGCAGGAAACCGTCGGCCCGGTACCACTCGAGGTACCGGCGCGCTTCGGAGATCAGCTCGGTGGAGGACCGGGCGCCGTGCCCGCCGTCGAGGTGGCCGAGGACGCGGACGCCCGCGTTGCGCAGCCGTCCCGCCGCCTCCAGGCAGTGCGGGTCGGGCTGGACGCCGGGACCGTCGGCGACGTTGAGGACGACCCAGTGCAGGGGCGTTCCGGGCCGGGTGAGTTCGCTCCACTCGGCCGGGGCGAGAAGGGGGTGGGCCCAGCCGGGGACGCCGAGTCCGGTGCGCAGTCCGGTGCTCGAGATGCCCACGGAGGTGCTGGTCAGATACGGCATGCCGCCTCCATCCAGATGTCGGCCAGGGACTCTTCGAGGTTGATCCGGGGCCGCCAGCCGAGCCGGTCGCGGGCCGTGCGCACATCGGCCTGCTGCCAGCTGCCGCAGCCGTCGGGGTACGGGTACGCGACCGGGGCGGGGTGGTCCGACTCGGTCCGGGGGTGCCCGATGGCGGCCCTGAGGTGGCCGCCGGGCGGGCCGTCGAGCTCGTGCAGGGCGCCCCCGTATCCGGCGACGCGGGCGAGGATCGCCGCGGCGTCGCGCAGCCGGACGGCGCGGCCCGAGCCGATGTTGATGACACCCTGGGCGGCCGAGAGGGAGGCGGCGTGCACGGCGCGGGCCACGTCACGGACGTCGACGAAGTCACGCTGGACGCCGAGACCGCCGAGTTTGAGGTCGCTGTCGCCGGACTGCATGGCGCGGCGCATGGCCTCGGCGAGCCGGCCGAGCGGCGAACCGGCCGGGGTGCCGGGTCCGGCGGGCGAGAAGACACGGAGCACGACGGCGTCCAGGCCGGAGCCGAGAACCAGTTCGGTGGCGGCGAGCTTGCTGACGCCGTACGGGCCGCCGGGGCGGGGCACGGCGTCCTCGGCCGTGGAGGAGCCGGGCTGGCTGGGGCCGTACTCGGAGCTGCAGCCGACCTGCACCAGGCGGGCGCCGCAGCCGCTGCGGCGCAGGGCCTCGCAGACGGTGGCGACGGCGACGGTGTTGTGCCGGGTGAGGTCGCGGGCGCCGCCGCGGGTGGCGCCCGCGCAGTTCACGACGACGCCGGGGTGGACCGCGTCCAGGAAGCGGGTGAGCGCTCCGGGGCTGCCGGCCGCCAGGTCGAAGCGGACGTCGGCGTCGTCGCCGCGGCCCAGCGCGGTGAGCTGGACGGCCGGGTCGGCGAGCAGGCGGTCGGCGACGAAGCGGCCGAGGTATCCGCTGGCTCCGATCAGCAGAACCCTCATCGGGCGGCTCCCGGGGTGTGCGCTCCGGTGGCTCCGGATGCTCCGGACGCTCCGGATCGGGCGGTGATCATTTGGTGTTCTCCTTCTGGGCGGTGGTGCGACGGGCTCCGGCGGTGAGACGGGGGCCTGCGTCGGCTCAAGTGCCTGCGGTCGGCGGGGAAACGCAGGCGGGACCCGTGGCTTCGGCCGTACGGGGGCGCGCAGGGATGACCGGGACCGGCCCCGTGTCCCTCACGGTTGCCGCTCCGCCAGGGCATGGGCGGAGGCCCGGGTCAGCGTGCGGGTCGCGTGCAGGAGGAGGGCCAGGGCGGCGGCTCCGCAGGCGAGGGCGGGTACGCCACCGGGGCCCCAGGCGGCCATGAGGGTGTCGACCGGGGCTGCGAGGGCACCGCAGCCGGGGAGGCGGGCGGTGAAGACGATGGCCTGGGCCGCCACTTCGGCCGCGGCCGCGGCGCCGAGGGCGACGGCCGGGGCGTGTGTGAAGCCGTGCGTGGTGAGAAGGCGTGCGAGCAGCAGCAGCGCGCCCAGTGTGAGGGCCGGGGCGTAGCCGGCGGGCTCGTCCAGGATCGCGCCGCACACCGCGAGCAGGGCGGCCAGGGCGCACAGGAACAGGCCGAACGCGCCGAGCAGCAGGGGCCGTACGGACGCGGCGAACTCCTCGAGGCCCCGGCTTGCGGTCACCTTGCGCCGGGCGCCCACGGTGAAGAGGTGCGCGGTCCAGGCCGCCGGTGCGCAGGCCAGGGCGAGGGCCAGCACGGGGGCGGTGGCCAGAGGCCAGGCCCCGGCAGCGGTGCCGTCGGGCAGTCCGTCGGGCCCGCCGCCGACGGCCGCGCCGAGCAGGCCGTCGCCGAGGAGGGCGTAGCCGAGGAGCCAGCACGTCCACGTGCGGGTGCCGGGCGTGTGCGGGCCTGGACGCGTACGCTCCTCGGCGCTCAGCGGGCCGCGGCGGAGTACGGCGCGCAGGCCCAGGCCCACGGCCACGACACCGAGCGCGGCGACGCCCAGCCGCGTCCGGCCCTCGGTCAGGCGCAGTCCGGCCACGGCGGCCGCGCACAGGGCGCCGGGCAGCAGGCCGAACGCGGCCCGGCCGAGGCCCAGCCGGGGTACGGCGGCAGTCTCGTGCCGCGGGGGTGTCTCGGCGTCTCGGCTGATCCGGGCGTACATCTCCTCGGCGAGGGAGAAGACGTCACGGTGGCGGAAGCGGGCGGCGGTGCGGTCGGTGACGCCGTGCGCCTCCAGGCCCGCGGCGATCTCCAGGGGGTCGACGGCCTGTTCGCACAGCTCGCGGTGACGGTGCATCAGCACCTTGACCGGGTCGGCCGCACCGCGCCGGGAGGGCACGGAGGGGCTCGGGTCGAGGGCGGGCCCGCCGAAACCGCCGACCGGACCGCCCCAGTCGGCCGGGGTGCCGAGGTCGTCTCCTGTTCTCGGACCGCTCATCGGGAAGCCTCCGTGGTGGTCGTGGGGGCCGCGCACCCCGTCGGTGAGCCGGTGGCCCAGCTGGGGCGCGAGCGTGCCGCGACGTGATCCACGGCCCGGGTCCAGCGGCCGGGCACATGGGCCTCGGCGGGCGCGGCGAACGGAAGGGGCTCACCCGCCTCGTCGAGAACGACGCGCTGGACCGGACAGTGCGAGACGACCTCCAGGTAGATGCCGTGGAAGGCCGCGATGTTCTGCTCGATGGTGAACAGTTCGAGTGCGCGGGCGCGGGCGGCGGCGCCGAGGCGCGCACGGCGCTCGGGGTCGCGCAGCAGGTTCACGCACACCTCGGCGAGCGCCCGTGGATTGCGCGGGGGCACGACCACCCCGGTGCCGCCGACGACCTCGACGACCGCGCCGACGTCCGTGGAGACCGTCGCACGGCCGCAGAGCATGGCCTCGACCAGGCCGAGGGGGAAGCCCTCGACCACGCTCGACAGGACGACCACGGCGCCCGAGGCGTAGGCGTCGGCGAGGGTCGGCACCTCCGGGCCGCCGATCTCCTCGAAGGACACCGGGTTGTGCCCGACCGTGTGCGGGCCCTCGGCCTCGTCGGGGAAGAGCTGGGCGGCGAGCGCCCTGCAGTGGCCCAGGTAGGCGGCGCCGTCGGAGCTGGTTCCCGCGCTCACGATGCGCAGCCGTGCCTTAGGTTCCCGCTTGCGCACCTCGGCGAAGGCGTGCAGCAGGGACACCAGGTCCTTGGCCGGCCCGACGCGGCCGACCCACACGAGCGTGTCCGGGTCGGCGGCCTCCGGCGACTCCCCTGCCTCGGCGAAGGGAGCGGCGTCCATGCCCGGGTGGACGGTGCGCAGCTTGGCGCGGTCGGCGCCGCAGCGCTCCTGCCAGCGGCGGGCGTGCGCGTTGCCGTGGGTGACGACGGCGGCCCGCTGGTAGACCTCGGCGGCGAGACTGCCATGGAAGGCGGCGAGCAGGGCCCGCACAGCCGGGGCGGTCCCGTCGGCGCCGGTGGCGAGGTAGTGCGCGCGCAGTTGTACGCCGTACTCGGTGACCAGCAGGGGCACGCCGGTGAAGTGGCGGGCGAGCAGACCGGACAGGGCCGCCGTGCCGCCGGCCGCCGCGTGGCAGAGGTCGGTGGCGCCGAGGCCGTCGTCCTCGTACCAGTCGAGCGACAGCGGGCTCAGCACCTGCCGCAGGTGCGCGGCGACCGTGAGCAGATCGGGGACGCGGGCCTCGCGCGCCGCCCGCGGTGCGCCGGGCGCGCGGCAGGCGCGTTCCAGCGCGCGGACGGCGGCTTCCGAGCGCAGGGCGTCCGCCAGGCCGCCCTCGTCGCGGGCGAGTTCGGCGAGGCCGTACAGCCCGCTGCTGAAACGGTCCGCCTCAATTCCGGCACCGTCGGTGGCCGCCGCCGTGCCGGGCTCGCCGAACTCGCGCAGATCGCCGCCGCTCGCCGCGACCAGCGCCGACGCCAACTCCCCGTAGCACTCGGCGAAGCGCCGGCGCGCACGCCGTCCGTACACGGCCCCGTCGTCCTCGGCCGCCCACGGGGACGCGGTGCGGACCCGGCTGACCTGTGGCGGGAGCGGCACCCAGCCCTCGTCCTCCTGCTGCCGGCTGCGGCTGAGCGCGTAGAGGTCGAACTCGTGCCGTTCGAGCCCGCGCACGAGCCGTTCGCACCAGAGTCCGGCGTCACCGCCCACATGCGGATAGCCACCCTCCGTCACCAGTCCGATGCGCACGCGTGCACCCCCGATCTCCCGTCTGTCCCGTGTGGGGAGCCGCCGTCGCACCGGCGGCTCGCAGCGGGACGAACGTATGCGGACATGACGGTGGCGTGATGGACGGTTGTCCATCACGCCACCAAAAGGGGTGAACAGTCGTAACTTTCCCGTACGGACGGCGTTCCGTCGCGCTAGGAGATCAGCCGGACACGAAACGTCACGTCGTGAACCAGTCCGGCCGGCGTCCGGTCAATTCCCCGGGTAGGGCCACGCGTTGGGCAGGCAGTGGATTCCGTCGTGGTCGAGGAACTTCGTCTGCTGCTGCATGACGGGCGCCGGCGCGCCGTCCTTGTCGCAGGTGACGTGGCCGTAACCGAGCCGGTGGCCGACCTCGTGGTTGATCAGCATCTGCCGGTAGGCGTACATCTCGTCGCCGTAGGTCTTGGAGCCCTGCGCCCACCGGTAGGCGTTGATCATCACACGTTCGGTGGCGGCCGAGTCGCAGGAGACGTTGTCCACGGTGGTGTCCAGGCCGGACTTGGCGCACCAGGTGGCGGTGGTGCCCGGGCTGGCGAGCGTGATGACGAAGTCGGGGCGGCCGGAGGAGATGCGCTCGAAGGTGCGGGCGCCGCCGTGGGCCCAGCTGCGGCGGTCGTTGAGCGTCTTCTGCACGGCCGCGGCGAAGTGCTCGCCGTCCAGGCCGAGGCCCTGCTCCACGTCGACGCGGTAGGTGTACTTGCGTCCCGTGCCGGGCGCCTTGGCGAAGCCCGGGACCGCGTCGAACCGGCCGGAGCCCTTGAGTGCGGGGCTGAGCGGGTACTTCGTGCTCATCTTCTGGTCGTACGTCAGTGCCGACACGTTCGGCGGCGCGGGCGGGGCCGCCTTGCCGTCCGCGCCCGCGATGTCGGCGGTGTCCGGCCCCGCCTGGTCGGTGGCGGACTGGGAGAGCGCCCCGGCGCCGGACTGGTCCTCGGCGACCTGTCCGGCGACGACGACGGCGAGCACGGTGGTGACGGCGGCGGCCGCTATGCCGGTGAACGTCTTCCCCTTGGCCGCGGTGCCCCGCGCGGGCTCGCCGGTCGGATGTGCGGCGTCGTCGTCCCCGTCGTCCACCGCGTCCTGCCGGGCCGGAGCGGAGGGCGGCGCCACGGACGGGCTCGCGGTGCTCACGTCACGGCGGGGCCGGGGGGTGAAGACGTCGTCGTCCTCGTCGAAGGCGTCCAGGTAGTCCTGCCTCGGCCCGGCGGACGACGCCCGCCGCTGCCGGGGAATCGGAGCGCGGGTGCGCACGGAGGCGGCGGTGGGAGCGGCGGAACCGCCGAAGCCCGTCGAGCTGCCGAGACCGGAGGCCGTCGGCCCCTGAGCACCGCTCCCGTTCATGGCTTGCGCTCCCAACTGCCCCCAGCCGCCACCGGCTTCCCGCGGCTCCGGGTGCCCACCACGAACCGGCGGAATCCCGCCGGTCGGCGTCCCGTCAGGCAACCGCGGAACCCCGCGAGCCGGTGTGTCATCGGGAAGTCGGGGAACACCCCGCGCCGGAGTGCCGGTGCCGTCGGCGACACGCGGGGTTCCGTCCTGGAAGCGGGGCCCGCCGTCGGCCGGGCCCGCGGAGGCGGTCCGCGGTCCGAGTGTCGGGCCGGCGTGCGGCCTCGAACCCGGCCCCGGCCGGCCGCTCGGGCCGTGCCACGGCTCGGCGCCGCCCCGGTTCTCGCGTGCGCCCCAGCCCTCCGGGCCACCGTGCGGCCCGTGGCCGTCCCGTGGCCCGTACCCCTCCTGGGGTGCGCGGTCGTCCCGGCTGATGCTCGTGTTCTCGGTCCTGCCCTTGGGCGCGGGCCCGCGGCGGCTGTGGCGTCCCACGTCGGCCCTCAGCCCCCCGCACCCGCGCCGGAGGAGGCTCCACCGCCGGCCTCCGAGCCGGAAGCACCACCGACCGCGCCGGCGCCGGAAGCGCCACCGCCGGTCTGCGCGCCGGAAGTCCGGCCGGCCGTCTCGGCTCTGGAAGCCCCGCGGCCGGCTTCGACGCCGGTCCGTACACCGCCGTCACCCTCAACCCCGGCGGCCGCTCCCGGTTCGGTCATCGATCCGGTCTCCAACTCTCCCGTGTCCAGCAGCAGTTCGCGGAACGCGGTGGCCACGGTCTCCGGGTACTCCATCATCGCCACATGGCCGGCGTCCGGCAGGGTGAGGAGGCGGGAGCCGCGGAAGGCACGGGCCGCCCGCTGCGCCATGCGGAAGCCGACGAGCTGGTCGCGGCCGCCGTAGATCAGCAGCGTGGGCGCGAGGACTCGCTCGGCCTGCCGCCACAGGCCGTGCTGGCCACCCAGCGTGTACGCGTCCACGATCCCGCGCGCGGAGCGCGACATCGCGTCCCAGAAGTATGGCAGTTGAAGCCGCCGCTCCATCTCCCCCACCGCGTTGCGGAACCCCTCGGGCGTCACCCGCCCCGGGTCGCCGTAGCACAGGGCCATGACCCCGCGGACCCGCTGCTCCGCCGTCCACTCCCGGGTGAGCCGGGTGAACAGGGCGGTCACGCCGGGCACCGCGAGCAGGCCGGTCGGCACGGCGGTGCGCTGCACCCGGAGTTCGGGCAGCGCGGGCGAGACGAGCGTGAGCGTCCGCACGAGATCGGGCCGCAGCGCCGCGACGCGCGTGGACACGGCGCCACCCAGCGAGTTGCCCATCAGGTGCACCGGTCCGCGGCCGGAGGCGTCGAGGAAGCGGATCACCGCGCGCGCGTGCCCGGTGACGGAGTAGTCGCCATCGTCCGGTGGCGGGGAGTCGCCGAAGCCCGGCAGGTCGACCGCCTCGCCGTCGACGACATCGCCGAGCAGCGGCATCAGGGCGGACCAGTTCCGGGAGGAGCCGCCGAGGCCGTGCACGTACAGCGCGGGCGGCAGCCCCTCCCGCGCGGGCGGCCGCGCGCGTACCGACAGCGTCATCCCCGGCAGTTCGACCGAGCGCAGCCGTTCACCCTCCTCGACCCCGACGGGCGTCACCCGCGGAAATACGTTGGCGGGCGGCACAAAGGGCAGCTCGGTCGAAGACATGCGGGCAATGTTACGAGACGATCACGTAGTGACTCGTGTGTTCGCCTGTGTTCGCGGTCACAGATTGTGCGCGGACAGGACCGCCGATCGGGCCGCGGATCGCATAGCGTCGCGATCGGGTGTCTCCTACGCTCATACAGAGGGCACCCGCCCATGGCCCCTGCTTCTTCCAGGGACATTGCGCAGGGACATTCCGCAGGAAGGGAGCCCAGCATGGCATTCGACCCCACCGATCCCGAGACGTTCGAGGACGACGACGCCACGGAGATCGCCGTCGAGGCCCCGGAGGGCGACGCCGCCGAGCAGCACGCGGACGTCGCGCCGGACCGCGACGAACCCCTCACCGGGGACCCGGACAGGGCCAACGAGGCCGATCTCATCGAACAGGCGCGGGTCGTCTCCATCGACGAGGACGACTACCGGTGAGGGACGGGGCGGACGAGGTGGCGCGTGAGGCGACGCTCGGGACACGCGACGGCAAAGACCGCCGCTGAGCAGGAGCGGAGCCTTATGCCCACCTTGAGCCCGTTTGAAACGCTCTATGCCGCTTTTGTCGCCGTCCGGTCCGTGAAATCCTGCGCTCGCACCGCGCACACCACGGTTACCGAAAAGTACGATGGCGGCGCGGCGCACACCGCATGTGGACGACTTTGGGAGGCGGCGTGACAGCCATCGAGCAGACAGAGGCGGCACGCCCGCGAGGCACGCGCCTGCCGCGCCGTGCCCGACGGAACCAGCTGCTGGGTGCCGCCCAGGAAGTCTTCGTGGCACAGGGGTACCACGCGGCCGCCATGGACGACATCGCCGAGCGCGCCGGCGTCAGCAAGCCGGTGCTCTACCAGCACTTCCCGGGCAAGCTCGACCTCTACCTCGCCCTGCTGGACCAGCACTGCGAGGCGCTCATCCAGTCGGTGCGGGGCGCGCTCGCCTCGACCACCGACAACAAGCAGCGCGTGCGCGCCACGATGGACGCGTACTTCGCCTACGTCGAGGACGATGGCGGTGCCTTCCGGCTGGTCTTCGAATCGGACCTGACGAACGAGCCGGCGGTGCGCGAGCGCGTCGACAAGGTCGCCAACGAGTGCGCCGAGGCGATCTGCGACGTCATCGCGGAGGACACCGGCCTCTCGCGCGCGGAGTCGATGCTGCTGGCCTCGGGCCTCGGCGGGCTCGCCCAGGTGGTGGCCCGCTCCTGGCTGCACAGCGACCGCAGCGTCCCCCGCGACCAGGCGGTCCAGTTGCTGGCGTCCCTGGCGTGGCGCGGCATCGCCGGGTTCCCGCTGCACGGCGCCGAGCAGCACCACTGAGCGCCGGCGGCACCACCGCACGCCGCCGGGACACCGCCGTACGGGGGTTCTGTTCCCGTGGGCTGTTCGCTCCTGGCGTTCCCGGGCGGAGCGTGCTCGTCCCCTCACCGGGCTAATGTGTGCTGGTACGGCGCGGAAGGTCGCGCACTTCACTGACCGTCGGAGGGACATAGCCGTGGAGGTCAAGATCGGCGTGCAGCACGCGCCCCGCGAGATCGTTCTGGAGAGCGGTCAGACTGCCGAGGAGGTCGAGCGGGCGGTGTCCGAGGCGCTGGCCGGGAAGTCGCAGCTGCTGACCCTCGTCGACGAACACGGCCGCAAGGTGCTGGTACCGGCCGACCGCCTCGCGTACGTCGAGCTCGGTGAGCCGGCCCCGCGCAAGGTGGGCTTCGGCGCGCTGTAGTCGCCGCGTCACGGACGACAGGAGGGGCCCGGCGGTGGAGAACCGCCGGGCCCCTCCCGTGCCTCCCTTTCACGGGTGGCGCTTTCACGGGTGGCGCACAATCCGCTCACAGGGAGGGTTGCATTCCGCAGGTCAGGGGTATGACCGGCTACGACCGCCAGGCACCGGCCGATCGTGTGGGAGGGAACCAACATGTTCTTGGAAACGCTCGGCTCCGCGCTGATCGGTCTGCTGTTCGGCTGGACCGCGTTCCACCGCCTGTCCCACCGCCTGCCGTCCCGTCTCCTGGTGCAGTCGACCGGTGTCGCGGGGGGCCTCTTCGGTGGCTTCGTCACACACAGCGCGCTGGGCTCCGGCAGCCTGCTGCCGACGCTGCTCGGCGCGGTGGTCGTCTCGGCCGCCTCGCTGTCCCTGCTGGTGCGCCCCGCGGGAAGACTGCGCCGGCGGTCGGCGCCGGCCTGATCCGGCACCGACGGCGGCGCACCCCCTGACCGCGCCTCCCGGCAGTCCTACGCGGCGAGCCCCAGCGCGGCCATCCGCTTGGTGTGCGCCTCGGTGATCCGGGAGAACATCCTGCCGACCTCGGCGAGGTCGAAGCCGTCCGCGACGCCGCCGACGAGCATCGTGGACAGCGCGTCCCGGTCGGCCACGACCCGCTGGGACTGCGACAGGGCCTCGCCCATCAGCCGCCGCGCCCACAGCGCGAGCCGGCCGCCCACGCGCGGATCCGCGTCGATCGCCGCGCGCACCTTCTCCACCGCGAAGCCGGCGTGCCCGGTGTCGTCCAGGACGGCCAGGACCAGCTCGCGCGTGTCGGAGTCCAGACGGACGGCGACCTCCCGGTAGAAGTCGCTGGCGATCGAGTCGCCGACGTAGGCCTTGACGAGCCCTTCCAGCCAGTCCGAGGGCGCCGTCTGCCGGTGGAAGCCGTCGAGCGCGGCCACGAACGGCTCCATCGCGAGCGTCGGCTCCTCGCCGATCTCCGCGAGCCGGTCGCGCAGCCGCTCGAAGTGGTGGAACTCGGCCGACGCCATCTTCGCCAGCTCGGCCTTGTCCGCGAGGGTGGGCGCCAGCTTGGCGTCCTCCGCGAGCCGTTCGAACGCCGCGAGCTCCCCGTACGCGAGGGCGCCGAGCAGGTCCACGACCGCGGCGCGGTACTGCGGGTCGGCGGCGGCCGTCGCCCAGCCCTGGGCGGCGATGCCGGTGGGTTCGGCGGGCGCGTCGGAGGCGTTGTCAGACTTGTCAGAGCTCGTCATGAAGCGCACAATAGCCCGCTCTCCTCGCCTGCGAAGGACCTGCTCAACCAGTGTGACGACGGCTACGTGACCGAATCGGCCATCACGTGTGCGCGTTTCCGGGGTATGGTGGTAATGCGCCTGCTGAGTACGCCGACGTGTTTCGGCGTATGTCGACAGGCCGCACGCATGAGGATGCCCGGTCGGTGGCCCGATCGGCTCCGACCCGACAGCCCTCCCTGACCGTACGGCACTGTGCGTACGACGATCGGAGGGACCTCCAAGCGGTTCGAGCGCTAGAGCGTCGGCTGTGGTCCCGTGCCACACGGCCCGCCCGCGTGGGCGGCCGACGTCCCCGGCCCGGTCAGACACGACCCCCGCGCTCGCCTCGCACCGCGCACACAGAAGAGGCAGCACCCTGACTACGACGTTCCGAGCACTCGGGATCCTCCCCGAGACCGCCGAGGCCCTGGAAGCCGTCGGCATCACCACTCCCTTCCCCATCCAGGAGATGACGCTGCCCGTGGCCCTGACGGGCACGGACGTCATCGGCCAGGCCAAGACCGGCACCGGCAAGACGCTCGGCTTCGGCCTTCCGCTCCTCGAGCGCGTCACGGTCCCCGTCGACGTCGAGGCGGGCCGCGCGCAGCCCGAGGCCCTCACCGACACCCCGCAGGCGCTCGTCGTCGTCCCCACGCGCGAGCTGTGCGTCCAGGTCACCAACGACCTGCTGACCGCGGGCAAGGTGCGCAACGTACGCGTCACCGCGATCTACGGCGGCCGGGCCTACGAGCCCCAGGTGGAGGCCCTGAAGAAGGGCGTCGACGTGGTCGTCGGCACCCCGGGCCGCCTGCTGGACCTCGCCGGCCAGAAGAAGCTGAACCTGAAGCACGTCAAGTGCCTGGTGCTCGACGAGGCCGACGAGATGCTCGACCTGGGCTTCCTGCCCGACGTCGAGAAGATCATCAACATGCTGCCGGCCAGGCGGCAGACCATGCTGTTCTCGGCCACCATGCCGGGCGCGGTCATTGGTCTGGCCCGCCGCTACATGTCGCAGCCGACGCACATCCGCGCCACCGCGCCGGACGACGAGGGCGCGACGGTCGCGAACATCAAGCAGTTCGTCTACCGCGCGCACTCGCTCGACAAGCCGGAGATGGTCGCCCGCATCCTCCAGGCCGACGGCCGCGGGCTGGCGATGATCTTCTGCCGGACGAAGCGCACGGCCGCCGACATCGCCGAGCAGCTCCAGCGCCGCGGCTTCGCCTCCGGCTCGGTCCACGGCGACCTCGGTCAGGGCGCCCGCGAGCAGGCGCTGCGCGCCTTCCGCAACGGCAAGGTCGACGTGCTCGTCTGCACCGACGTCGCCGCCCGCGGCATCGACGTCGAGGGCGTCACACACGTCGTCAACTACCAGTCGCCCGAGGACGAGAAAACGTACCTGCACCGCATCGGCCGTACGGGCCGCGCGGGCGCGAAGGGTACGGCGATCACGCTCGTCGACTGGGACGACATCCCGCGCTGGCAGCTCATCAACAAGGCGCTGGAGCTGGACTTCAACGACCCGATCGAGACGTACTCCACCTCGCCGCACCTCTTCGCCGAGCAGGGCATCCCCGAGGGCACCAAGGGCGTCCTGCCGCGCTCGGAGCGCACCCGTGCCGGACTGGAGGCGGAGGAGCTGGAGGACCTCGGCGAGACCGGCGGTCGCGGTGCACGCGGTCGCGGTGGCCGGGGTGGCCGGAGCGAGGCCCACCCGGCGGACCGTGAGCGTTCGGCGGAGCGCGAGCGCCCGGCACGTACGCCGCGCCGCCGTCGCCGCACCCGTGGCGGCGCTGCGTTGGACCCGGCAGCGGTCACGCCTGCCGACGGCACGTCGGCCGACGCCGTGCCGGTCGAGTCCACGGTCGCGGAGGAGGCATCCGCCACACGCACCCCGCGCCGCCGGCGCCGTCTGCGCGGCGGTGCGCCGGCGCAGCCGGTGACGGCCGGCGAGCCGACGGGACCGTCCGAGCCCGCTGAGCCCGTCGAGTCCGCTGCGTCCGCCGAGTCCGCGGTGACGACGGCCGAGGGCCCCGCCCTCGACGCCACCGAGGCGCCCGCGAAGTCGCGCCGCCGCCGCACCCGCGAGTCGGCGGAGCAGGCGGTCACGACGGCCCCGGCCGAGACCGTGACCGAGGCCGCCCCGGAACCGGCGGCTCCGGCCGAGACCGGCGCCGAGACGGCCCTGGCCACGTCGGAGTCCACCGCCGACGAGGCGAAGGTCAAGCCGCGCCGCCGGACCCGCAAGGCCGCGGCCACCGCACCGGAAGCCGCCGTGGACACCGCCGAGGGCACCGCCGACGAGGCAGAGACCAAGCCCCGTCGCCGTACCCGCAAGGCCACGGCCGCCACGGACGCGCCGGAAGCCGCTGCCGAGGCCAAGCCGCGCCGCACCCGCAAGGCCGCCGACACGGTCGGCGCGGAGATCCCGGCTCAGGTGGCCGACGGGCCCGACAGCGCCGCCGAGGTGGCGGTCGGCGTCGCCGAGGCTACGGAGGCCAAGCCGCGCCGCCGCACCCGCAAGGCCGCGGCCACCGCGCCCGAGACCGTGACGGACACCGCCGAGGGCACCACCGGCGAGGCGGAGACCAAGCCGCGCCGGCGGACCCGCAAGGCCGCCGACACGGTCGCCGCACCCGTCACCGACGAGGCCACGGCAGTCAAGCCCCGCCGCACCCGCAAGGCCGCGGCCACCGCGGACGCGCCGGAAGCCGCCGTGGACACCGCCGAGGCCAAGCCCCGCCGCACCCGGAAGGCGGTCACGGCGACGGCGGAGGCAGAGGCAGAGGTCAAGCCGCGCCGCCGGACCCGCAAGGCCGCCGAGGCCCCCGCGGAGGCCGTCGACACGGCCGCCGAGCCGAAGCCGCGCCGTACGCGCAAGACGGCGGCCGCCGCCAAGGCAGCGGTGGACGCCGCCGAGATCCCGGCGCAGACCACCGGGAAGACGGCCACCGCGGTGGAGTCCACGGAGGCCTGATCCAGCGCTCCAGGCGCCCGTACAACCCGGCGGCCCGGCCCACTCCGTGTGGGACCGGGCCGCCGGCGTACACGGCAGGACACGGCCGGTCCACCCCGACCGCCGACCGGTTCACCCGAACTGCCATCCCCACGCCCCCGAGGGCGCCGTGCCCGATAGCCTCGGCGCATGAGCAGGCCTCCTACGTTCGTCCCGCCGCCGGGGGCGCGCGCCTACCGGCTGCGCACCGCGCGCGGCGAGTTCGCCGTGGTCGACGCGCCCGTCGCGGCCGGTGCCGAGCCGCGGGGCACCGCGCTGCTGCTGCCGGGGTTCACCGGGAGCAAGGAGGACTTCAACCCGCTGCACGAGCCGCTCGCGGCGCGCGGGTACCGCACGGTGGCCGTGGACGGCCGCGGGCAGTTCGAGTCGGACGGGCCGGTGGACGACGACTCCGCGTACGCCCAGAGGGAACTCGCCCGGGACGTCCTCGCGCAGGCGGAGGCGCTCGGCACGCCGCTGCATCTGCTCGGGCACTCGCTGGGCGGGCAGATCGCACGCGCGGCCGTGCTCCTCGACCACTCCCCCTTCGCCTCGCTCACCCTGATGGCCTCCGGCCCGGCGCAGATCTCCGCCTCCCAGCAGCAGCGCGTGAAACTGCTGCGGGACGCGCTCGGCGTGATGTCGATGGCCGAGGTGTGGGAGGTCATCCAGGCGATGGAACCGCCCGAGGAGACCGACACCGGCGCCGGACTCGACGCGGGCCTCGACGACCGCGCGGACCTGCGCCGCCGCTGGCTGGGCCACAAACCCGCCCAACTGCTGGCGACCGGGCTCCAGTTGTGCACCGAGCCGGACCGCGTCGCCGAACTCGCCGCCCTGTCGCTGCCGTTCCACGTGCTCTCGGGCGCGCGGGACGACACCTGGCCGGTGCCCCTCCTGGACGACATGGCCCGGCGGCTGGGCGCCCGGCGCACGGTCGTCGAGGGGGCCGAGCACTCCCCCAACTGCGACCAGCCGCTCGCCACCGCCCACGCCCTCGCCGGCTTCTGGGACACGGAGGACCGGACGGCCGGCTAGAACTGCGTCTGAAGGTGCTCCCAGAAGCCGTCCCGCAGCGCGCGTCGCAGGTCCGCCTGGCCGCGCAGGGAGTACTGGAGGATGCCCTCGGCCTCGACCAGCAGGTCCTGGTCCACCGACCCCGGCAGATACGGATGCCCGGGGAGCAGTTCCGCCAGGGTTTCGCGGCCGCGCGCCGCGAGCCACTTGGCGGCGATCTGCGCGCCCACGAAGCGGACGTTCTCGCGGGTCGGGCGGGCCGTCTGAGCGGGGTCGTACGCGGGGGCGGTGCGCCGGGAGACGTACGGCTTGAAGAACTCGAGGTCGAGGGTGCGCTGGCTGTCGACCTCCCAGAGCAGCGGCTCGGCCTGGTTGCGGGCGTCGGGGGCCTCGATGCCCCACAGGTGCACCCGGGCGCCGTAGCCCTGGGCGGCCTCCACCGCCGACACCAGGTCCTCGTCGCCGCCGAGCAGCGCGGCGTCGCTGATGGCACGGTGGCGGGCCAGTGACTCCAGGTCCGTGCGTATGAGGGAGTCCACGCCCTTCTGCTGGTTGTTGGCGTTGAGGTTGCCCAGGCGGACCTTGACGTCCGGCAGTTCGGCGATCGACTGCTGCTCGGCTGTGTGGATGCGGCGCCGGGCGCCGTCGTACCAGTAGACGCGCAGCAGGCGGCTGTCGGCGAAGATGGTGCGGGCCCGGTCGATGAGCGCGTCGATCAGCCCCTCGGCGTCCAGGTCGAAGGCGCGGCGGTCCTCCGTCCCGGCCACCAGCCGCCCCGCCGCCGCGTAGAGGTACCCGGCGTCGACGAAGATCGCATGGGTCGAGGGCGTCTTCGCCACCTCGGCGAGCATGCGTTCCAGCAACTCGTTCGTGCGGTCGATGCGGGCGGACAGCCCCGCGAGGTCATCGTTCATCGCCTTCCATTGTCCCGGCGGTCACGCTGCGAACACAACCGGTCCCGGTCGGTCAATTGAAGCTGTCTTACCGGTCACTGATTAGACATTCGAAAAATTTCCTTAGCGTAGGGAATGTTTGCATCGTGCAGGTCGTTGAACCCGGGTGAAGCCAGTAGTTCTCCTCAGGAGGATGACCAGACGAAGGGAGAGGCAATGCGCTTCGAAATCATGCGACTCGACGAGGTCGACGGCACGCCCGTGGACTGCACCGTCGTGGACGCCGCCTCCGTCAACCGGATCGTTCAGCAGGCCGCCGCTGTCGGGCAGCGACTGTGGATCCGCCCGGCCGAGACCACGGCCTCGTGACAGAGGCCGAGACCCCGGCCTCATAACAGACGCGGACCACCGCAGAAGCTTCGAAGCCCCCGTACGGCTGCCGTACGGGGGCTTCGCGCATGTACGCGCTCAGGTGCCCTGGATCACCTGCGTGACCCCGTTGATGATCTGCTGCACCGCGATCGCGGAGAGCATCATGCCCGCCAGCCGTGTCACCAGGACCACACCGCCGTCCTTGATGACCCGGATGATCAGCAGCGAGTAGCGCATGACCAGCCACAGCACCACATGGATCGCGAGGATCGCCGACCACACCGAGACCTGGCCGGCCACGCTGTCGGCCTTCTCCACAGCGAGGATCACGGACACGATCGCGCCGGGACCGGCAAGGAGCGGCATGCCGAGCGGGACCAGCGCGACGTTGACGTCCTTGGTCTGCTTGGGTTCGTCGGTCTTGCCGGTGAGCAGGTCGAGCGCGATCAGCAGCAGGAGCAGCCCGCCGGCGATCATCAGCGCCGGGACGGACACGTGCAGGTAGCCCAGGATCTGGTTGCCGAGCACGCCGAAGACGGCGATGACCCCGCCGGCCACGCAGACGGCCTGGAAAGCCATCCGCTTCTGCGTCTTGGCCGGTCGTCCGGCGGTCAGCGCGAGGAAGATCGGGGTGATCCCGGGGGGATCCATGATGACGAAAAGGGTGAGGAACAGGGAACCGAAAACGGCAGCGTCGAACATCGGTGAGAGGCCTTGAGGAAGAGAGAGGTGACGTGAGGGCGGGGGAGGCGGGCCTCAGACCCCGCCGGTCCCCGGGACCGGGAAGGCGCCGGTGGCCCGCCGCGTGATCTCCCCGTACACGTCGGGATGCGTCGTGAACTCACCGAGCGGGACGGTCTTGCGGCTGCCGTGGTAGTCGCTGGAGCCGGTCGCGAGCAGACCCAGTTCGCCGGCCAGCCCGCGCAGCCGCGCACGGGCGTCGGGGTCGTGGTCCATGTGGTCGACCTCGAGACCGTCCAGCCCCGCCGCGGCCATCTCGGCGATACGGGGCTCCGGCACCGTACGGCCCCGCTTGGCCGCCGCCGGGTGGGCGAAGACACACACTCCGCCCGCGCCCTTGACCAGCCGGATCGCCTCGAAGGGGTCCGTCTCGTGCTTCTCGACCCAGGCGCGGCCGCCGTCGGCCAGCCAGTCCAGGGTGAAAGCGTCGCTCACGGTGGGTACGACGCCGAGCTCCACCAGCGCCGAGGCGACGTGCGGCCGCCCGACCGAGCCGTCGCCGGCGATCCGCGCGACCTGCTCCCAGGTGACCGGCACGCCCAGCGCGTTCAGCTTGGCGATCATGGCCTTGGCCCGCGGGACCCGGTCGTCGCGGACCAGCTCGCGCTCGGCGAGCAGCGCGGGCTCCGCGGGGTCGAAGAGGTAGGCCAGCAGGTGCATGCTGATGCCGTCGACACGGCAGGAGAGCTCGGCACCGGTGACGAGGGTGAGCCCCTCGGGGAGCGCGGTGATCGCCTCGGCGTACCCACGAGTGGTGTCGTGGTCGGTCAGCGCGACGACGTCCAGACCCGCCGCGGCGGCGTTGCGCACCAGCTCGGCAGGGGTGTCCGTGCCGTCGGACGCGTTGGAGTGGGTGTGCAGGTCGATGCGCACGACACGGACTCCAGGCTCTGACGGGACGGAAGGGGACACCTCAGGATAACGGGCGCCCAGGGGTGCCGTGTCACACCCGCGAGAGCTGTGCGCCCCCTACGACTCACGCACTCCTGCGGCTCACGCACCCCCGCGCTCACGCACTCCCTGCGGCTCCCGGCGGCCCCTACGGATGGAGAAGTCGCGGCGACAGCGCCCCGCACGGGACCAGTTCGAGTTCGGCGCCCGCGTCCCGCAGGTCGGCCAGTACCAGCTCGTCGTACATCAGCAGCCCGGACTGCTCGGGCCACACCACCGCCCACAGCCACAGCCCGAGCGCCTCGCCCGCGAAGACCGCACGGTCGTCCGGGGCGCCGGACACGTGCCACAGCGGGGTGGGGCGGCCGCCGGCCAGGACCTTGGCGTCGGGCGGCTTCTCCACGTCCAGGTAGGTGCCGGGGTCCGGACCGTCGATGCCGGCGTAGCGCGCGCCGAGGCCGACGCCGAGTTCCTCGGCGACCAGGATGAGTTCCCCCATGCCGCCGAGCGGACCGGGTCCGGAACAGGCCACGGCCGTGGCCCGGCCGCCGCTGCGGTCGTCCCCGGCATAGACCACGCCCGTGAACAGCCAGCCGACCGGCAGGGGCCACGGCATCCACACGGGCACCTGGGTGCGCCGCACCACGACACCGAGGGCCTCGACGCTGGGCGGGATCACGGGCTGCAGCGGATACACGGTCCCGTGCACGTCGCACTGCCAGGAATCGCTGAAGAGTCCGGGAGCCCTGACCCGGCCACCGCACTTCGGGCAACTGGGTTCGCCCCTCATAGGGCCCCACGGTCCTACCCCGGCAGCGCCACGTCAAGGACGATCACCCGTCCGGCCCGGGCACCCGGCCACGCTCAACTAGATGCATGTTGCATCAATTAGGGTAGCTAACTTATTATGTGTAAACAGCAACGATCGGAGGGAGCAGCATGCACAGCAGCACAGGAGGTCCCGCGGAGGGCGACGACCCGTTCGACGCGGGCGCGGGAAGCATCCTGCGACAGCCCAGGGCGGTCTGGGCGACGGCCGGCGCGTCCGTCGTCGCCTTCATGGGCATCGGGCTCGTCGACCCGATCCTGCCCTCCATCGCCAAGGGACTGAACGCCACCGCGAGCCAGGTCTCCCTGCTCTTCACCTCGTACTTCCTGATCACCGCCTTCGCGATGCTGGTGACGGGCTTCGTCTCCAGCCGCATCGGCGGCCGCAAGACCCTGCTGCTCGGCCTCGCCTTCGTGGTGGTCTTCGCCGGACTCGCCGGCACCTCGGGCTCCGTCGCCCAGCTCGTCGGCTTCCGGGCCGGCTGGGGCCTCGGCAACGCGCTCTTCGTCTCCACCGCCCTCGCGGTGATCGTCGGCGCGGCGGCGGGCGGCAGCGCGGCGGCGATCCTGCTCTACGAGTCGGCGCTCGGCCTCGGCATGGCCTGCGGCCCGCTGCTCGGCGCGCTGCTCGGCAACGCCAGCTGGCGCTATCCGTTCTTCGGCACCGCGTTCCTGATGGCCGTCGGCTTCCTGTGCATCACGGCGTTCCTGAAGGAGCAGCCGAAGCCGGCCCGCAAGACCTCCCTGCTGGACCCGGTCAAGGCGCTCGGCCACGGCGGCCTGGCCTCGGCTGCGGTCTCGGCGTTCTTCTACAACTACACGTTCTTCACCGTGCTGGCCTTCACGCCGTTCGTGCTGAACATGACCCCGTACAAGTCGGGTGCGGTGTTCTTCGCCTGGGGTGTGCTGCTCGCGCTGTTCTCGGTGGTGGTGGCGCCGCGCATGCAGGCGCGGTTCGGTTCGCTGAAGGTGCTCGGCGGCTCGCTGGTGCTGCTGGCCGCCGACGTGGTCGTCCTCGGCTACGGCGACCACACCACCGCCGTCGTCTGCACCATCCTGTCCGGCGCCTTCATCGGCGTGAACAACACCGTCTACACCGAGCTGGCCCTCGGAGTGTCGGAGGCCCCCCGTCCGGTGGCGAGCGCGGGCTACAACTTCGTGCGCTGGTTCGCGGCCGCGGCCGCGCCCTTCTTCGCGCCGAAGATCGCGGAGTGGACGGACATCCACGTGCCGTTCGTGGTCGCGGGAGCGACCGCGGTGGCGGGCGCGGTGGTGGTCGCCGTCCGACGGCGAGCCCTCGACCACGAGGCGGAGGAGCTCCAGCCGCGGCACGCCACCGAGGACAGCGTCACGGTCTTCGCCAACTGACGCCGACCGGCGGCCTGTTGGTGAGCTTGCTCACTCCAGCGGGACGGAACCGCGGGCGGGGTCCCGCAGGTCCGTCCCGTGGCTCAGCCAGCGCTCGCGCAGGGCCTGCGCGCCGTGCACCCGCTTCCAGGCGGCCTCGTTCGGGGTCATCGGCAGCAGCGGCAGGAACCGTACGGGGTCCAGCGGCTCGTCGAGTTCCAGGTCCTCCACCAGGCCGCCCGGCTCGGCCACCAGGACCGAGGTGAAGGACGCGCCGGGCCACAGCGGCTCGCCCACGTCGAGCGAGGCACCCGGCGCCACGACCACGCCCTCGACCTGCGGAGACGCTCCCAGCACGGCAAGCGGGCGGAGCACCTTGTCGGTGTCGGCGAGTCCGGCGCGGACGGAGAGGACCAGTTCCACGCGCGGCCCCTTGACCGGGTCGGCGAGCAGCGCGGTGGGGTCGGACATGGGCCGCGTGGACATGCCGAGGGTGGCGTACCGGACGATGTCCCCCTCGTGGAAGCGCAGCACCTCGAGCCGGTCCGTGCCGAGGAAGGTGACCGCGGCGCGGGCGTCCGGTTCACCCAGCGCGGAACACAACCGGGCCTCTACCAAAGGAAGAACATCAGCCATGCGGCGAGCATAGAACTCGTCAGCGGCAGGCAAAGCGGCACCTTGACACACCGGGCTGCTGATACTCTTGGCCGGTCGTCCGGGGCAGCGCGCAGCGGGATGCCCCCCAGGTGTTCAGCCCTGGGAGGTCTCGATCCGGCCCTGACGCCGAAGGGACTCCCTTACGAGGGACCGGCCGGAGGAGGTGGGGCTGTCATGGATCGAAGTCGACCGTGCAGTAGCACCCGCTCTTCCCGCCGCTGATGTCGTCGCTCTGACTCCGGTCGGCCGCCACCTCTCGCGTTCGTGCCCTCGCGCACGTCATACGGAAGAGCACTTCGTTTCGTTTGATCTGTCTGATCTGAACCAGTGACGAAGCTCGCCACCGCGACGGTGCGGTGCTCCCCGCTTTGTGGACGTGCCAAACATCCTTGAGGCCACCACGTCCTCATTCCGGGCAGTTCCAACCGCCGTCGGCGGCCCTCGTCGCTCACTGCGAAGGAGCCCCGCCATGTCGATGATCCGCGACCTGCGTTCCGTGGTCCGCCCCTCCCGCACGGCCGCGCGCCAGGACGACGGCGCGTACGACACCACGCGCGACCCGGCCACGCCCTCGGCCATCGTGGACTGCGCCGTCTACCGCGACGGCTCCCGTGTCCCGACCGACCGCCCGCTCACCCCGCAGGAGGCGATGCGCCAGGTGCGGCGCGACGGGGGCTTCGTGTGGATCGGCCTGCACGAGCCGAACGAGGCCGAGTTCGCCGGTATCGCCGGGGAGTTCGGGCTGCACCCGCTGGCCGTGGAGGACGCGGTCACGGCCCATCAGCGGCCCAAGCTGGAGCGCTACGACGACACGCTCTTCACGGTCTTCAAGACCATCCACTACGTGGACCACGACGAGCTGACCGCCAACAGCGAGATCGTGGAGACCGGCGAGGTGATGTGCTTCACCGGCCGGGACTTCTTCATCACCGTCCGGCACGGCGGGCAGGGCTCGCTGCGCGCGCTGCGGCACCGGCTGCAGGACGACCCCGAGCTGCTGGCCAAGGGCCCCTCCGCGGTGCTGCACGCCATCGCCGACCACGTCGTCGACGGGTACATGGCGGTCGCGGACGCGTTGCAGGAGGACGTCGACGAGGTCGAGACGGAGGTGTTCTCGCCGGGCCGGGGCGGCACCCCGCGCGGCACCGACGCCGGCCGGATCTACCAACTCAAGCGCGAGGTACTGGCGTTCAAGCGGGCGGTGTCGCCGCTGCTGCGGCCCATGCAGCTGCTGAGTGAGCGTCCGATGCGGCTGATCGACCCGGACATCCAGAAGTACTTCCGGGACGTGGCCGACCACGTGGCCCGTGTGCAGGAGCAGGTCATCGGCTTCGACGAGCTGCTCAACTCCATCCTCCAGGCCAACCTGGCGCAGGCGTCCGTCGCCCAGAACGAGGACATGCGGAAGATCACGGCCTGGGCCGCGATCATCGCCGTACCGACGATGGTCTGCGGGGTCTACGGCATGAACTTCAAGTACATGCCCGAGCTGCACCTGAAGTTCGGCTACCCGCTGATCGTGGCGGTCACCGCCGCGATCTGCCTGGGCATCCACCGCACGCTCAAGCGCAACGGCTGGCTGTGAGCGGGCTCGTTACTCTTCTGCCATGAACACCGAGCTGCTCGACCAGGCCCTCGTCGAGGAGGCCACGAAGAAGTCCGGCCTCATCTGGGTCAAGGGCCCCGGCGTCCCGGCGCGTGCCCTGTGGCACGTCTGGCACGAGGGCGCCGCGTGCGTGGTGGGCGACGGGCCCGGCGAGCAGCCGCTGCCCGGACTGGCCGACGGGGCCGCCGCCGAGGTGACGGTGCGCAGCAAGGACAAGGGCGGCCGCCTGGTCACCTGGGCCGCGCGGGTCGTGGAGGTCGCGCCGGACACCCCGCGGTGGCAGGAGGTCGTGGCCGAGCTGAAGGGGAAGCGGCTCAACGCGCCCGACGGCGAGGCCATGACGGCGCGCTGGGCCCGCGAGTGCCGGGTACTGCGCCTGGAGCCCACGGGGACGACCGCGCCGCTGCCGGAGGGCTCGCTGGCCGACGCACCGCTGCCGACCCCGGCGACGACCCGCCGGCCGGTCCCGGCCGGGCTGCCGAGGCTGCTGGTGAAGCGACGGCGCCGGAAGTAGCCTCCTCCAAAAAACCGGGGAGGGGCACGGAGGTCAGGACGTCGGCAACTGCTTGCCGTAGTCGACCGTCTCGTCCTTCGCCGGCTGGGCCACGGCGAAGTCCTTGCCCCAGTCCGAGAAACTCAGCGTCCCCGCGTCGCCCGCGCGCACCAGGCGCAGCGGATAGGGCGTGCCCTCCAGGGAGACGTCCAGGGTGCCGCCGGAACCCTTGCCGCCGGTGATGCGGATCGTGCGGACGCCCGCCTGCGCGTGGTGCCCGTCGGTCGCCAGCGCGCCGTGCAGTGTCAGCAGCCCGTCGAGGAGGACGTCCTTGTCCGTGAAGCCGCTGAACCGCTTGTACGCGGGGTCGCCCTGCGGCACCTTCACGTACTTGCCGTCCAGCTTGTCGGCGGCCCCGGTGGCCTTGCCGCTGCCGTCGACCTTCCCCCAGAACTCGGCGTCCGCCTTCAGGTACAGCTGTTCCCCGACCCGCAGCAGCCCGAAGGTCACCCCCTCCGAGGTGACCGAACCGGAGCCGCCGTCGTCCTTCAGACGCATGTCGAGCCGGTACGTACGGCCGTTGCTGACCACGTTCCCGGACAGGTGCACGGTATCCGCGGTGGCGGCCGCCGCCTTCGTCCTGGCCTGGATCTTGTCGGCCGGGAGTCTGCCCACCCCGTTGGTGCCCGCGTTCGGATCGTCCCCGGAACACCCCGTCAGACCCGCGCCCGCGACGACCAGAGCACACAGCGCGCTCGTCAGCGCGGCCCGGCGGGTACGGCCCTGGGGAATCACGGTCACAGGTGGAGCTGCCTTTCTGACGGGTGTCCTGAGCGGCGTACGGCAGCGTACCGGGGCCGAGGGCGCCCGGCGGACCCGGCTCGTCCGGACCCTCACCAGGGCGTATCCGAGGTGGACGGGCTAGCCTGAAGCGCACCTGAGCGGGCATTTGGGAAAAGAAACCCGGCACACACGACACGCAACACACGCACCACACAGCAGTGCAAAGGAGGCGCAGCCATGGCAGCGGGCGCCCCCCGGATCTTCGTATCGCATCTCTCCGGAGTCGCCGTCTTCGACCCGACGGGCGACCAGGTGGGCCGCGTCCGCGATCTGGTCGTCATGCTGCGCGTCGGGCGCCGGCCGCCCCGTCTGCTCGGGCTGGTCGTCGAACTCGCCACCCGGCGCCGCATCTTCCTGCCCATGACCCGGGTGACCGGCATCGAGTCGGGCCAGGTCATCACCACAGGCGTGCTCAACGTCCGGCGCTTCGAGCAGCGCCCCACCGAACGTCTCGTCTTCGGCGAACTGCTCGACCGGCGGGTGACGCTCGTGGAGACCGGCGAGGAGGTCACGGTCCTGGACATGTCGGTGCGGCAGCTGTCCGCGCGCCGGGACTGGGAGGTCGACCGTGTCTTCGTGCGCAAGGGCAGGAAGGGCGGCGCGTTCCGGCGCAACCGGGGAGAAGCCCTGACCGTGGAGTGGTCCGCGGTCACCGGCTTCTCGCTGGAGGAGCACGGGCAGGGCGCGGAGAGCCTGCTCGCCACCTTCGAGCAGCTGCGCCCCGCCGACCTGGCCAACGTGCTGCACCACCTGTCCTCCAAGCGGCGTGCCGAGGTCGCCGCCGCGCTGGACGACGACCGGCTCGCGGACGTCCTCGAAGAGCTCCCGGAGGACGACCAGATCGAGATCCTCGGCAAGCTGAAGGGCGAGCGCGCGGCCGACGTGCTGGAGGCGATGGACCCGGACGACGCCGCCGACCTGCTCGCCGAGCTGCCGCAGGAGGAGCAGGAGCGGCTGCTGGGGCTGATGGAGCCCGCCGACGCGGCCGACATGCGCCGGCTGATGTCGTACGAGGAGCACACCGCGGGCGGCCTGATGACGACCGAACCGATCGTGCTGCGCCCGGACGCGACCGTCGCCGACGCCCTGGCCCGCGTCCGCAACCGCGACCGCTCCCCCGCGCTGGCCGCCCAGGTCTACGTGTGCCGCCCGCCCGACGAGACCCCGACCGGGAAGTACCTGGGCACGGTGCACTTCCAGCGGCTGCTGCGCGACCCGCCCTACACCCTCGTCGGCTCGATCCTCGACGACGACCTGCAACCCCTCGCGCCCGACGCCACGCTGCCGGTCGTCGCCGGGTTCTTCGCGACCTACGACATGGTGGCGGCGCCCGTCGTCGACGAGTCCGGCTCGCTGCTCGGCGCGGTCACCGTGGACGACGTCCTGGACCACATGCTGCCGGACGACTGGCGGGAGACGGAGTACGACCTGGACGAGGGGGCGGCGACGCATGGCGGCTGAGCGAGAGGTCATCCGCGAGCGGCCGGTGGGGGCCACCGCCGCCGGGCGGCCGCGGGCCGGTCGGCTGGACCAGCCGCGCCCGCCCCGGCGCCGGCTGCTGCCGGAGTGGGACCCGGATGCCTTCGGGCGGCTGTCCGAGCGCATCGCGCGGTTCCTGGGCACCGGGCGGTTCATCGTCTGGATGACGGTGGTGATCATCGTCTGGGTGCTGTGGAACGTGGCCGCGCCCCGGCATCTGCGGTTCGACGAGTACCCGTTCATCTTCCTGACCCTGGCCCTGTCCCTTCAGGCCTCCTACGCCGCCCCGCTGATCCTGCTGGCGCAGAACCGGCAGGACGACCGGGACCGGGTCAACCTCGAACAGGACCGCAAGCAGAACGAGCGGTCGATCGCCGACACCGAGTACCTGACGCGCGAGATCGCCGCGCTGCGCATGGGCCTGGGCGAGGTGGCGACCCGCGACTGGATGCGCTCGGAGCTCCAGGACCTGGTCAAGGAGCTGGAGGAGCGGACCGTCGACGGTCACCGCCGGCACGGGGTATTCCCGGCGGATCACCCGCACGCACGTGACATGGACGACCGGTGACGGGGTCCCGGGGCCCGCACGGAGCGCCGTACCATCGTCCTTATGGCTACGGAAGACGCGGTGCGCGCAGCTCTGGCGACGGTTGACGATCCCGAGATCCACCGGCCCATCACCGAGCTCGGCATGGTCAAATCGGTCGAGATCGGCACGGACGGAGCGGTCGCGGTCACCGTCTACCTGACGGTCTCCGGCTGCCCGATGCGCGAGACGATCACCCAGCGGGTGACCGACGCCGTCTCCCGCGTCGAGGGCGTCACCCGGGTCGACGTCACGCTCGACGTGATGAGCGACGAGCAGCGCCGGGAGCTGACGACCGCGCTGCGCGGCGGCCAGGCCGAGCGCGAGGTCCCCTTCGCCAAGCCCGGCAGCCTCACCCGCGTCTACGCCGTCGCCTCCGGCAAGGGCGGCGTCGGCAAGTCCTCGGTGACGGTGAACCTGGCGGCGGCGCTGGCGGCCGACGGTCTGAAGGTGGGCGTGGTCGACGCCGACATCTACGGCCACAGCGTGCCGCGGATGCTGGGCGCGGACGGCCGACCGACCCAGGTCGAGAACATGATCATGCCGCCGTCGGCGAACGGCGTGAAGGTCATCTCCATCGGCATGTTCACCCCGGGCAACGCGCCGGTCGTCTGGCGCGGGCCGATGCTGCACCGCGCGCTCCAGCAGTTCCTGGCGGACGTGTACTGGGGCGACCTGGACGTCCTCCTGCTGGACCTGCCGCCCGGCACCGGCGACATCGCGATCTCCGTGGCCCAACTGGTGCCGAACGCCGAGATCCTGGTGGTGACGACGCCTCAGCAGGCGGCGGCCGAGGTGGCCGAGCGGGCGGGCTCCATCGCCGTGCAGACCCACCAGAAGATCGTCGGCGTGGTCGAGAACATGTCCGGCCTGCCCTGCCCGCACTGCGACGAGATGGTCGACGTCTTCGGCACGGGCGGCGGCCAGGCGGTCGCCGAGGGTCTGACCCGCACCACCGGTGCCACGGTCCCGGTACTCGGCTCCATCCCGATCGACGTCCGCCTGCGCGAAGGCGGCGACGAGGGCAAGCCGGTCGTCCTGACCGACCCGGACTCCCCCGCGGGCTCGGCCCTGCGGGCGATCGCCGACAAGCTCGCGGGCCGGCAGCGGGGCCTCGCGGGACTGTCGCTGGGGATCACCCCGAGGAACAAGTTCTAGGCCGTACGAGGGCCGTGGCGGCCCGTACCGCCCGTACGGCGACAGGGGCGCCGTCCCGCGTGGACGGCGCCCCTTCGTGCCGTGTCCGCCGTGTACGCCGAGTGCCGTGTGAGGTCAGGCGTACGCGTTGATGTCCTTGATCATGGCGAAGCCGAGCCCGTACGCGCTCATGCCCCTGCCGTACGCCCCCACGTGGACGCCCTGGGAGGTGGAACCGGCGAGCACCCAGCCGAACTCCGACTCCCGGTAGTAGAACGGCGTCGGGACGCCGTCCACGGGCAGGGAGAGCGTGGACCACTCCGGGCCGGACAGGTCGTCGGCCAGCTCCCACGCGGTCTCCGTCTGCTGCTCCAGCCAGTCGTCCCGCAGGGTGTGGTCCACCTGCCCGGGCCAGGTGAAGGACAGCAGGCCCACCGCGGCCAACCAGGCCGCCGAGGAGACCGAGGTGGCCTCCAGCTGGCCCGTGCCGTCGGCGAGGCGCCGTACGGGTTGGGCTGCGACGGTGACGACGACCGCGAACCTCTCCTTGGGCTCGTCCGGCGATCCGGACACGGACTCGTTGCGTACGGACGGCTCGTCGCCGTGCCCGGTCGAACCGTGTTCCACGGAACCGTCGGCCGAAGTGCCGACCTGCATCAGCCAGCGCGGCCCCGTGAAGGCCTCGTCGAGGCCGTACCAGGGAAAGGGCGCCAGCAGGTAACCGTCGGCCGTGCGCCGGGCGAAGGGTGACTGTTGTCCGCCCTCCGCGGCCGGCGCCTGCGCGCCTGCCCGACTTGTCGTCTCCATGTGCCCGGTGGCCTCCTCGCTCTCGTCGAACCGGGGTGTCCCGCCCCCCTTCGGGCGTACTCGTCCGGTCCGCACAACAACTCGGCAGCATATCCATCCCGCTTCGGGCAGCCGGGAAACCTCTCGGCGCGTGGGTCGCGGGTACCGCCGTTTCACGCCGCGCACGGGCCGTGCGCGGCGTGAAACGCGTCACATGGGACGGGTCAGGTGGCGTCCGCGTCGAAGGGCGGGCGCTCCTCCTGAGCGGCGGCCTCGGGCTTCTTGGTCATGTCGATCCGGCCGCCGGCCGAACCCGAGGACCCCGAAGAGCCCGCGGACCCCGAAGAGGACGTGGAGGACGCCGAGGAGTCGTACTCGTTGCCGTTCACCGCGTCCGTGACCTCGGCCATCTCCTTCTTCAGGTCGAAGCCGTTGCGGATCTCCTTGAGCCCCAGGTCGTCGTTGTCCAGCTGCTTGCGGATGAACGTCTTGGGATTGAGGTCCTCGAACTCGAAGTCCTTGAATTCCGGGCCGAGTTCGCTGCGGATGTCCTGCTTGGCGCTCTCCGAGAACTCACGGATCTTCCGGATCGTGCGTGTCACGTCCTGGATGACCTTCGGGAGCTTTTCGGGACCGAACACGAGCACGGCCACGATGATGATCGTCAGCAGCTCGAGCGGTCCTATGTCATTGAACACCTGAAGCTCCTTGCGATGTCCTCGGTCCTCGGCCCTCGGGTGGTCCGGTCTGTGTGGGGCTGTCCGTGGTCCGGGCCGGATCCACGGTACCCGGCCAACGTGCCCGACCGGTACTGCCCCGAGGTGTCGGACTGCGTGTACACGACGGGTTTTCCGGCTTGTTGCGCACGTTTTGTGTCAGTTGCTGTTCGAGGACCCGAGTACCAGGGAGACCTTCCGTGCCTTTCCGTCGCGTTCGACGGTCAGCTCCAGACGGTCGCCGGGGCGGTGGGCGCGTGTCTTCACGATCAACTCCTCGCCCGAGTGGACGCGCTGGCCGTCCACCGCGGTGATGACGTCTCCGGCCCTGATGCCCGCCTTGGCACCGGGACCGCCGGAAGTGACCGGCGGTCGGCCGTCCCGGCCCTTGGCGCCGACCCTGGCTCCGTCGCCGGGGTAGTTCATGTCCAGGGTCACCCCGATCACCGGGTGGCTGGCCTTGCCGTGGTTGATCAGCTCCTCGGCGACGCGCCTGGCCTGGTTGACGGGGATGGCGAAGCCCAGGCCGATGGAACCGGCCTGGCCGGTCTGCAGGTCGGAGCCAGTGTCCGCGGAGCGGATGGCGGAGTTGATGCCGACGACCCGGCCGCGGGCGTCGAGGAGGGGGCCGCCGGAGTTACCCGGGTTGATCGGGGCGTCGGTCTGGAGGGCGTCGACGTAGGACACGTCGCTGCCGTCGCCCTTCTCGCCGCCGGCCGTGATGGGGCGCTCCTTGGCGCTGATGATGCCGGAGGTGACGGTGTTGGCCAGGTCGAACGGCGCGCCGATGGCGACGACCGGGTCTCCCACCTGCACGTTGTCGGAGTTGCCGAGCGGGATCGGGGTCAGGCCGCGCACGCCGCGGACCTGAACGACGGCGAGGTCGTATCCGGCGTCCCGGCCGATGATCCTGGCCTTGGCAGTCTGGCCGCCGCTGAAGGTCACCGATATGTCGCCGCCGGAGGCGGCGTTCTCCACGACGTGGTTGTTGGTGAGGACGTGGCCGAGGCGGTCGAGCACGAACCCGGTGCCGGTGCCCTGCTCGCCGGAGCCGCTGACGTGCAGCGTCACCACGCTGGGCAGGGCCCGCGCGGCGATCCCGGCCACACTGTCCGGGGCGCGTCCGGCGGGCTCCTTCCCGGCCTGCGGCAGCTCCACGGTGCCCACGCCGCCGTTGCGCTCGAGGTACGCCCCGGCCAGCCCGCCAAGCGCTCCGGACACCAGCGCGAGCACCACGGCCCCGCTCACCAGCGCCCGTGTGACCCGCCGGTGCCGCTGCTCGACGCTGAGCACACCGACCCCGCTCTGCTGCAACGGCGCGGCGACCTGGCCACCGGCCCAGGGGTCGTAACGCCCCCAGGGGTCGGCGGGGCCGGCCCCGGGGTGGGTCTCCGCAGCGCCGGAGGCGGGCATGCCGTGCCCGTCACCCACTGCCTGGGCGGGCACACCGTGCGACGGGTCGCCCCCGAGCGGGGTTCCTTGCGGCACGCCCGCCGGCATCGCGTCCGCGGGCGGCGCCTCCTGCGGTGCGGCGGCCGGGGCCTGCGGCTGCGAGGGGAGGCCGGAGGGCGCGGGGTGCGTGGGAGCCGGAGCGCCCGGCTGGGGCACCGTGGGCGCCCCGTACGGCTGGGCGTCCACGGCGGGCGAGCCCTGGGGGGCGGGTGCAGGGGTGCCGGAGGAGAGGGCGGGTGCGCCCTGGGCGGGCGTCACCGCCGGGTGCTGCACGGGCGGGGCGGGAGCCCAGGGACCGGGCTCACCGTACGGAGGGGTGCTGTAGGGATCGGGATCGTGCAACGGCCTGGGCCGCTCGCCGGAGACGACGGAGGCGTCAACGGCCCCGGACGCCCCCTCCACGGGCCGGTTGGCACCCATCTCGGCGGACACCCCGGGAACACCGGGCCCGACCGGAGTCACCGGCGCGGCAGGTACGGCGGGCGCAGCGGGCGCAGCAGGCTCGCCGGGCGCCGCGGGCACGGCAGGCACAGCGGGTGCGGCAAGCTCGCCGGGCACCCCAGGCTCGGCAGCTGCGGCGGGCGCCGCAGTAGGTGCGGCAGGCTCGCCGTGCGCCGCAGCCTCACCAGGCGCCGCAGACACGCCAGGTGCGCCGGGCACACCACGCTTGGCGAGTACGGCAGGCTCACTATGCGCCGCAGGCTCGGCAGGCACGGCAGGTGCGGCGGGTGCGGCGAGCTCGCCGGGCACCCCAGGCATGGCAGGCGCAGCAGGTACGGCAGGCTCGCCGGGCGCCGCGGGCACGGCAGGTGCGGCGGGCGCAGCCGACGCTGCCGGTGCCGCCGATGCGTGGTCCGTTTCGGCGGCAAGGGCGGACAGGGCGTCCTCCGCCCCGGTGGATGCCGGGCGGGGCCGAGCGAGTTCGAAGTCGCCCGTGTCGGGGGCGGCGCCGGAGGCCTGGAGCGGGCGGTCCAGTTCGTAGTCACCGTCTGCGTCGGTGCGTGCGGGGGCCGCGCCCTGCTCCTCATCGACCACGGACCCACCGGCTGCCACACTCTGGGCGGACGTCCCGGCCGCGTCGGCGGCCGAGGCGGGACCGGACGTGCCCTCCGGCCGGTCGTCCGGAGGGACTGCGCGGCTCCACCACTTCGGGCGGGCGGACTTCGTGGGCTTGCCCTCGTTCATGTTCTCCCCACAGCGGGTCGCGGCACGGCTCGTCGTTCGGTGGCCGTGCGTCGTCGACTCCGCGCCCCGACAGGTGTCATGGGCGCGACCACTGTGGATTCAACCAGGTTCCCGGGCCGGGGCGCAGGGACCGGTCAGTGCGCGGTGTAGGAGGAAGCGGTGGGAGAGGGCGCGGTGAGCAGGCCCGGGGTCGTGAGTCCCGGGTCGGCGGACCACGAGGTCAGGGAGATCGGCGGGGTCGCGGTGAGCGGACGTATCAACGGCGACATGACGGCCGCGCCCGCGACCACCGGGGTGGTCAGCGGATGCATCACGTTCTGCGTCTGCCCGCCGGGAGGCACGGCCCCCGGCAGCAGCGGTGCGGCCGGCGGCGCTGAGACAGCCTGCGCCGAGCCCGACGACCGCTGCCCCTGGCCCGACTGCGGCGCGGCCGACTGGCGGCGCCGCGCGGTGTCGGAGGCCGACGCCGCGCCCGCACCCGCCGTGCGCGCCGGAGTCACGTTGCTGCCGGTCCCGGAGCCGCGCGCCTCCGTCGCGGTGTCACCCGCCGAGCCGGTGGTCACCCCGCCCAGGGCGACCGCGGCCAGCGACACGGCCCCGGCGGCGACGAACGCGAACCGCAGCCCTCGCGAGGCGGACCGCTCGCTGTCGGGACGGCTGACGGGGTGGATCCGGAAGCCGCGATCCTCGGCAGGGACGGCGGGATGCGGCCGGGCCGGCACATACCCGAACTCGAACTGCTCGCCGCGCTCCACCCCGAACACCCCGGAGCCTGAGGACAGCCCTCCGGGCAGCCCTCCGCCGCCCAGCGGCGAACCACCACCACCGCCGCCGGTACCACCCCCCGGGAGGCCCTGGAGGCGGGCCAGGAAGCTCTCGGAGGGAGGCGGTGGGGCCGCCTGGGCGAAGACGTTCTTCAAACGGCGCTGTGCGTCGACCTCCGCCTTGCACTTCGGGCAGGTGGCCACGTGCGCCAGGACACGCTCACGCGTGTCGTGACCGAGCTCGCCGTCCACGAGGGCGGCGAGCCGGTCTCCCAGATGCTGTTCCGCGAGGCGCCCCGCGGGGTCCGGTCGTGATCCACTCACGCGGTCGCGCCCCCTCCCCCCAACACGGGGACCGGGGCCACGAAGCCGCGGCGCTCGGCCCGGGCCTGCGGCGAGCGGTGCGCAAGGGCCTTGCGCAGCTGCGAACGGCCGCGGTGGATGCGGGAGCGCACCGTACCGAGCTTGACGCCCAGGGTCGCGGCGATCTCCTCGTACGACAGTCCTTCGATGTCGCACAGGACGACGGCGGCACGGAACTCGGGCGCGAGGGTGTCCAGGGCCTGCTGGACGTCCGCGTCGAAGTGCGCGTCGTTGAAGAGCTGCTGCGGAGTGGGCTCCTTACTGGGCAGCCGCTCGGCCGCGTCGTCGCCGAGGGCGTCGAAGCGGATGCGCTGCTTGCGGCGGACCATGTCCAGGAAGAGGTTCGTGGTGATGCGGTGCAGCCAGCCCTCGAACGTGCCCGGCGTGTAGGTCGACAGGGAGCGGAAGACGCGGACGAAGACCTCCTGGGTGAGATCCTCGGCGTCGTGCTGGTTGCCGGTGAGGCGGTAGGCCAGGCGGTAGACACGGCCGCTGTGCGTGCTGACGATCTCCTCCCAGGTGGGCGGAGTCCACGCCTGCCCGTCCGCGTCGGTCGAGAAGGTCGCGGTATGGGTGGATTCGGCGGTGTGGCTCACGTCAGCAGCGGTGTTGGTCACGGATTTCGGCCTGCCCGCCGATCCGAGAAAGCGCCGTAGCACTCTTCCCCGATCTGCAGGCGCAGCCGCACCTCCCCTGTCGGCTCTGGTGGTGTCCAGTGGAGCCCCTACCATAGCCACCTCGCCCGTTAGCTCCGGATAAGCAGTTTTACGAGAATTTGACACGTGCTGGCACGGCTGGTGCGACTGCGTCAGCACTTGCTCGGTGTCCCGATCCATCCCATACCCCCCGTCCACGCCTTCCTCGCGCCCCGTGTCACTTCCTCACCCTTCAAACGACCGGTCCCATCTGCGGGTTCCCGGCCCCAACGGATACAGTCACGCCCAGGCAACCACGGGGACAGGAGAGGGTCATTACCGGCAACCGGCAGACGAGCTGGGCGTTCGCCGACGCCTATGTCGCCGAGGACGACGCGCTGCGCTGGGCCCGTGAGCGGGCCCGCGATGCAGGGCTGCGCTCGGTGTCGCCCGGCGCGGGCGCCGCGCTGCGGTTGCTGGCCGCCACCGTGGACGCCAAGGCGGTCGCGGAGATCGGCACCGGCACCGGGGTCTCCGGGATCCACCTGCTGCACGGCATGCGGCCGGACGGGGTGCTGACCACCGTCGATCCCGAGCCGGAGCACCAGCAGTTCGCCCGCCAGGCGTTCCGCGCCGCGGGCTTCGCCGGCAACCGCGCCCGCTTCATCCCCGGCCGCGCCCTGGACGTGCTGCCCCGGCTCGCGGACGCGGGATACGACCTCGTGTTCTGCGACGGCGACCGGCAGGAGTTCCCCGAGTACCTCGCTGAATCGTTGCGCCTGCTGCGCCCGGGAGGCCTCGTCGCCTTCGAGGGTGTCTTCGCGCACGGGCGGACGGTGGACTCCGGACCGCAGCCGACGGAGGTCGTGCGGCTGCGGGAGCTGCTGCGCACGGTGCGCGAGAGCCCCGACCTGACGCCTTCCCTGCTGCCGGTGGGCGACGGACTGCTGTGCGCCGTCAAACGCTGAGCGCTCGCGTCACCCGCGTGTCGCGCGGCCCCGCACAAACAGCGACCCCGACACCGCGTACGATGCCGGGGCTACTGAAAGGGTATGGTCGCTTCCGCGTCAGCCGACGACCTTCTTGAGGGCGTCGCCGAGCGCGTCGGCCTCGTCAGGGGTCAACTCGACGACGAGCCGACCGCCGCCTTCGAGCGGAACGCGCATGACGATGCCCCGCCCCTCCTTGGTCACCTCGAGCGGGCCATCACCCGTCCGCGGCTTCATGGCCGCCATGCTCGTTCCCCTTCCTGAAACCCAGCTCATCGTCAAAGCCGACGGCCCACCGAAAGGGCACGCGCGCGATCCCTGCCCAGAACGGCACAGGACACGCGACACCGGCATCGAACACATTGCTTCCAAGCCATTATCCCGCATCCCAGGACCCGATGACCAACATCAGTTGGCATCGCTTGGGCAACGCGCGCGAGCAAAACCACTCAATTCGGCGATGTGGCTGCGATACTGCGCCCCGCGCCTTCGTGCGCCCGCCGCGGACGCCCCGGAATTCTTTGACGCAGGTCACATGCCGGGTCCGCGCCCCGGCCGGTGATCTCCGTCATGCTGTCCTCGGACCAGGACCGACCATGACGTACCGAGCGGTACGTCATCGAGGCGACACCGGAGGGGATGCCCCATGGCCGACACCGTGCTCTACGAGGTGAGCGACGGGCTCGCGACGATCACGCTGAACCGCCCCGAGGCGATGAACGCGCTGAACGTCGCCGCCAAGGTGGCTCTCCGGGACGCGGCCCGGGAGGCGGCGGACGACGGCGCCGTGCGGGCGGTCCTGCTCACCGCCGCCGGGGACCGGGCGTTCTGCGTGGGCCAGGACCTCAAGGAGCACATCGGGCTGCTGGCCGCCGACCGGGAGTCCGGGTCGGGGCAGACCATGAGCACCGTGCGGGAGCACTACAACCCGATCGTGCGGGCGCTGGCGGGGGCGCGGAAGCCGGTGGTCGCCGCCGTGAACGGGGTCGCCGCCGGGGCGGGCTTCGGCTTCGCGCTCGCCGCCGACTACCGGATCGTGGCGGACACGGCGTCCTTCAACACCTCGTTCGCGGGCGTCGCGCTCACCGGGGACTCGGGGATCTCGTGGGCCCTGCCTCGGGTGGTGGGGCCGTCCCGCGCCACCGACCTGCTGCTCTTCCCGCGCCGCATCACCGCCCAGGAGGCGCACGAACTGGGCATCGCGAACCGGATCGTGCCGGCCGCCGAACTGCGGGCCGAGGCCGAGAGGACGGCGCGGGCGCTGGCCGAGGGGCCGACGGCGGCGTACGCGGCGCTGAAGGAGGCGGTGGCCTTCGGACTGACGCACTCCCTGGAGGAGACCCTCCAGAAGGAGGACGAACTCCAGACCCGGGCAGGGCAGTCCGAGGACCACGCGATCGCCGTCCAGGCGTTCGTCGACAAAGAGAAGCCGAAGTACCTGGGCCGCTGACCGCGGCGTAGCGTGGCGCGCCGCTCTGACCGGCCGGGTCAGGGGCGGCGTGCCACGCAGTCCGCGAGGTGGTCGTCGACCAGGCCGCACGCCTGCATCAGGGCGTACGCGGTCGTCGGGCCGACGAAGCGCAGACCGCGCTTCTTCAGGGCCTTGGACAGGGCCGTGGACTCGGGGGTGACGGCCGGGACGTCGGAGAGGGTCCTGGGTACCGGACGGGTGGCGGGGTCCGGGGCGTGGGACCAGATGAGGGCGTCCAGCTCGCCCGGGGACCAGCCGGCGATCACACGCGCGTTGGCCAGCGTCGCGTCGATCTTGGCGCGGTTGCGGATGATGCCCGGGTCGGCGAGCAGCCGCTCGCGGTCGGCGTCGGTGAAGTCCGCCACCGCCGCGATCTTGAAGTCGGCGAAGGCGGAGCGGAAGCCGACGCGGCGGCGCAGGATGGTGATCCAGGACAGGCCGGACTGGAAGGCCTCCAGGGCGAGGCGTTCGTAGAGCGCGTCGTCGCCGTGGACCGGGCGGCCCCACTCCTCGTCGTGGTAGGCCACGTAATCCGCCGTGGACAGGGCCCACGGGCAGCGCAGGGCGCCGTCCGGGCCGGCGATCGCTGCACCCGGCGTCATGGTCTCGTCCGTCACCGCTGGTCCTCCCGATCGGGCTTGGTCAGGTGGACGTGGGCGGCGGCGCGGGCACCGGCCAGCGCGGACTCCAGGTCGGCGATCCGCGCGTCGCGCTCGGCGAGTTCGGCGCCGAGACGGCCGAGGGCGTCGTCGACGTCCGCCATGCGGTAGCCCCGGACGGTCAGCGGGAAGCGGAGGCTCTCCACGTCCGCGCGGTCCACCGGGCGGTCCGGTGGCAGCGGGTCCAGGAGCCGCTCGGGCGCCGCCTCGGGCAGCGGTCCGGTTCCCTCGCCTCCGCCCACCACCGCGAGGGTCACCGCGGCGACCACGACGGCGAGCGCGACGACCAGGAAGAAGAACATAACCATCGCTGGGGTCCCCACGGAGTCTGTCGTAAGTGTCAGGGTCCGATCGTGCCATGCGAGGCTGACGGTTAGGGTCGCAGACGGCCGAAGACCGGGAACGGCCGGGGAAGACCGGCAGGACCGGGGAAGACCGGGAAGACCGGGGAAGACCGGGAAGACCGGGGAAGACCGGGAAGAAGAGGAGAGGTCACAGGGGATGCTCAGGCTGGGCAGGCGCGCATTCGACGCGCACGAGCCGGTGATCATGGCGATCGTCAACCGGACCCCGGACTCCTTCTACGACCAGGGGTCGACGTTCCGTGACGAGCCGGCCCTCGCGCGCGTGGAGCAGGCGGTCGCCGAGGGGGCCGCGATCATCGACATCGGCGGGGTGAAGGCCGGGCCCGGCGACGAGGTGACGGCCGAGGAGGAGGCCCGGCGGACGGTCGGTTTCGTGGCCGAGGTGCGGCGGCGGTTCCCGGACGTGGTCATCAGCGTCGACACCTGGCGGGCCGACGTCGGCGAGGCCGTGTGCGAGGCGGGTGCCGACCTGCTGAACGACGCCTGGGGCGGGGTGGACCCGCGGCTCGCCGAGGTCGCGGCGCGCTACGGCACCGGCCTGGTCTGCACGCACGCCGGCGGCGCGGAGCCGCGGACACGGCCGCACCGGGTGACGTACGACGACGTCATGGCCGACATCCTCCGGGTGACCGTGGGGCTGGCCGAGCGGGCGGTGGCGCTCGGCGTGCCCCGGGAGTCGGTGATCATCGACCCCGGGCACGACTTCGGCAAGAACACGCGGCACAGCCTGGAGGCGACCCGGCGGCTGGGCGAGATGGTCGCGACCGGGTGGCCGGTGCTGGTGTCGCTGTCCAACAAGGACTTCGTGGGCGAGACGCTGGACAAGCCGGTGAAGGAGCGGCTGGTGGGGACGCTGGCGACGACGGCTGTCTCGGCGTGGCTGGGAGCCCAGGTGTACCGGGTGCACGAGGTCGCCGAGACGCGGCAGGTGCTGGACATGGTGGCGTCCATCGCGGGGCACCGGCCGCCGGCGGTGGCCCGGCGCGGGCTGGCGTAGAGCGCAGGGCTTTCCCGCCGGCAGCGGCCCGGCGGGGCCGGTGGGGCCGGGCGCACGGTGCCCCGCCCCGCCGTACGGGCCGCTAGCGGCCCGCCTCCTTCGACATCAGGGCCACCGCCTCCGTCACGTCGTCCGTGACGTGGAACAGGGTGAGGTCGGCCTGGGCCGCCTTGCCCTGGGCGATCAGGGTGTTCTGCAGCCAGTCGACCAGTCCGCCCCAGTACGCGGTGCCGAACAGGACGATCGGGAAGCGGGTGACCTTCTGGGTCTGCACGAGGGTCAGGGCCTCGAAGAGCTCGTCCAGGGTGCCGAGGCCGCCGGGCAGGACGACGAAGCCCTCCGCGTACTTCACGAACATCATCTTGCGGACGAAGAAGTAGCGGAAGTTGAGGCCGATGTCGACATAGGCGTTCAGGCCCTGCTCGAAGGGCAGTTCGATGCCCAGGCCCACCGAGACGCCGCCGGCCTCCAGCGCGCCCTTGTTCGCCGCCTCCATCGCACCCGGGCCGCCGCCCGTGATCACCGCGAAGCCCGCCTCGACCAGGCCCCGGCCGAGGCGCACCCCCGCGTCGTACTCCGGCGAGTCCACCGCCGTCCGTGCGGAGCCGAACACGCTGATGGCGGGCGGGAGTTCGGCGAGCGTGCCGAAGCCCTCGATGAACTCCGACTGGATGCGCAGGACGCGCCAGGGGTCCGTGTGGACCCAGTCCGTGGGAGCGCGCTCGTCCAGCAACCGCTGATCCGTGGTGCTCGCCTGGACCTGGCCACGCCGCCGGAGGACCGGTCCGAGGCGCTGCTCCTCCGGTGGCTGCTTCTTGCCCTCGGGGTTGCCTGTTGGCATGTGCGCTCCCTCCGTGTGCGTGACATTCCACCTCAGCGTAGATCCACGGGGGTTACGAGAGGGGGACGTCGGTATGTCCGCCGTGAAGCGCCGTGCGGACGCTCGTGGCGGCGGTCGGACACCCGTGACGGCGGTCCGACGTTCGTGACGGCGGTCAGTCCGTCAGCCAGGCCCGCAGCCGCTCCTCGCCCGCGAGGATCTTGGCCGTCTCCACCCGCTCGTCACGCTTGTGCGCCAAGTGGGGGTTGCCGGGGCCGTAGTTGACGGCGGGGATGCCCAGCGCCGAGAAGCGCGAGACGTCCGTCCAGCCGTACTTCGGGCGCGCGGTGCCGCCGACCGCCTCGATGAACGCGGCCGCGGCCGGGTGGTTCAGCCCCGGCAGGGCGCCGCCGCTGTGGTCGTCGATCACGAACTCCTCCACCCCGCAGTCCGCGAACACCTCGCGGACGTGGGCGACGGCCTCCTCCTCGGTGCGGTCCGGGGCGTAGCGGAAGTTGACCGTGACCACGCACTCGTCGGGGATGACGTTGCCCGCCACCCCGCCGGAGACGCCGACCGCGTTGAGGCCCTCGCGGTACTCCAGGCCGTCGATGACCGGATAGCGCGGCTGGTACTCGGCGAGCCGCCGCAGGATCGGCGCGGCGGCGTGGATGGCGTTGGAGCCCATCCAGCCGCGCGCCGAGTGGGCCCGCTCGCCCTTGGTCCTCAGCAGCACCCGCAGGGTGCCCTGGCAGCCGCCCTCGACCTCTCCGTCGGAGGGCTCGAGCAGCACGGCGAAGTCGCCGGCCAGCCACTCCGGGTGCGCCTCGGCGACGTGCTTGAGGCCGTTCAGCTCGGCGGCGACCTCCTCGTTGTCGTAGAAGACGAAGGTCAGGTCGCGGTTGGGGGCGGGGACCGTGGCCGCGATGCGCAGCTGGACCGCCACGCCGGACTTCATGTCGCAGGTGCCGCAGCCCCACAGGACGCCGTCCTCATCGAGCCGCGAGGGGACGTTTCCGGCGATCGGGACCGTGTCGATGTGGCCGGCCAGGATCACCCGCTGCGCGCGCCCGAGGTTCGTGCGGGCCACGACGTTGTTGCCGAAGCGGTCGACCGTCAGGTGCGGCAGGGCGCGCAGGGCGCCCTCGATCGCGTCGGCGAGCGGCTTCTCGGTGCCGCTCTCCGAGGAGAAGTCGACGAGTCGCGCGGTCAGGCGCGCGGCGTCCAGCGTGAGGTCAAGCGGGTTATCGGCCATGCGGTCGACCCTAACGCGGTGAACCGCTCGTACGTCCTCGCACGTTGTCCACACCTGCCTCATGCGCCCCGGCAGCCTCCAGTACCTTGTAGGCGTGCCGCACCCTCCCCCCTCTTCCAAGCGTCGTGGCCGCCTCCTCCGGTTCGGGGCGGCTGTCGTGGTCCTGCTCGGGCTCGCCGGCTACCTCTCGGTGCAGTACCTCACCGGAGGCACCGGAGGCCCGGGCTGCGAGGTCGTCTCCGGCAAGGGCGACGGCGCGTCGTACCGGTTCACGCCGGAACAGGCGGTGAACGCGGCGACGATCGCGGCCGTCGGCACCGGGCGCGGCATGCCCGAGCGGGCGGTGACCATCGCGCTGGCCACCGCCCTCCAGGAGTCCGCGCTGCGCAACATCGACTACGGCGACCGGGACTCCCTCGGCCTGTTCCAGCAGCGGCCCTCGCAGGGCTGGGGCTCGCCGGAGGAGATCATGGACCCGGCCTACTCGGCGGGGATCTTCTACGAGCACCTGAACAAGGTCCCCGGCTACACGCGGCTGCCGCTGACCGTGGCCGCGCAGCGCGTGCAGCGCAGTGGCTTCCCACAGGCGTACGCCAAGCACGAGCCGGACGCGACGCTGCTCGCCGCCGCGCTCACCGGGCGCTCCGGGGCCACGCTGGCCTGCCGGGGCCGCCCGGGTCCCACCCGGACCAGCGGCCCGGACGCGGTGCGTGCCGCGCTCGTCCGGGACTTCGGCCGGGACGTCGTGCAGGAGGCGGGCGCGGAGGTCGGCGGCAAACCGTCGCCGACGCCCACCCCGAGCCCGGCGGCGAGCGCGAGCGGGGACGGGCGGACCGTGACGGTGCCCGTGCCCGACGACACGGCCGACGCCGGGCGCGGCGCGCGGCAGCGCGGCTGGCAGCTGGCGCACTGGGCGGTGGCCAACGCCTCCGCGCTGCACATCGAGCAGGTCTCCTACGGCGGCTGGCAGTGGACGGCCGGGATGACCGAGAGCCGGTGGCGGACGGCGCAGACGCGGGGCGCCGCCGGAGCGGAGCGGGCGACGGGCTCGGTCCTCATCACCACGACCGGGCGTTAGTACGGGTCCTCACCCTGAGGGATCACCCCTGCCAAAGGCACCGAAGCCCTTGGCAGCACAGGGCTGCACGGGGTTTTACGACCTTTGAAGAGGTGTCTTTCGTCCGGTTTTACGCGTACCCGATAATGCGACGCGTTACCAATTCTTTACGTTGGCCCGCCGCAACCTTCGCGGACTTCGAGCGGTAGTCAGAGCGTCCGTTCCCTCCGTCGAAGGAGCACCATGTCCCTCCCCCTGACCCGCCGGATCGCCCGTGCCGCGCTGCTCGTCGCCGCGGGAGCGGCCGCCGGGGTCGGTGCGGCCGGAGCCGCGAGCGCTGCCCCCGAGCTGCCGGCCGCCCCGAACCTCGGCGGGCTGACCGCCCTGGACGGGGCGAGCGTCGGCAACACCGTGGACGGTGCCGCGCAGCACGTCACCGGGGTCGCGGGCGGCACCGGCGGCAAGGTCGTGAAGCAGGCGGCGCCGACGGCGCGAAAGGCGGCGGGCGACGCGGCGGGGTCCGCCGGAGGGCTCCTCGGCGGCGCCGCGAACACGGCGGCCAAGGGCGGGCTGCCGACGCAGTCCCTGCCGGTCTCCGGTCTGCCTCTCGGCTGAGCGCCCCTCGAACGACCGACGGGGTCCGGGTCTCTTCCCCGGACCCCGTCGGCGTGCGGAGCCCGTCCGCGCGTGGGCGCGGGTACGGCCGTGGCGGACTACCCGGCCAGGCGCTCCACCGCGGCGCCGACCCGCTCGTCCGTCGCCGTCAGCGCGACGCGTACGAAGTCCGCGCCCGCCGGACCGTAGAAGTCGCCGGGGGCGACCAGGATGCCCCGTTCGGCGAGGTGGGCGACCGTGGTCCAGCAGGACTCGTCACGGGTGGCCCACAGGTAGAGGCTCGCCTCGCTGTGCTCGATGCGGAAACCGTGGGCGAGGAGGGCCCGGCGCAGGTCCGTGCGGCGGGCGGCATAGCGTTCGCGCTGCTCGCGGACGTGGGTGTCGTCGCCGAGGGCGGCCGCGACCGCCGCCTGCGTCGGCGCCGAGGTCATCATCCCGCCGTGCTTGCGGATCTCCAGCAGGGGGCCGAGGACGGCCGGGTCGCCGGCCAGGAAGGCGGCGCGGTAGCCGGCCAGGTTCGAGCGCTTGGACAGCGAGTGGACCGCGACGATGCCCTCGTACGAGCCGCCGTTCACGTCCGGGTGCAGGACCGAGACCGGGTCCGCCTCCCAGCCCAGCTCCAGGTAGCACTCGTCGGAGAACACCAGCACACCGTGCTCGCGGGCCCAGGCGACGATCCTCTTCAGCTCCTCCTTGGGCAGCACCTGGCCCGTGGGGTTGGAGGGCGAGTTCAGCCACAGCAGCTTCAGGCCCGCCGGGTCCAGCTCCGTGGGTCCCGGCACGCCGGCGCCCGGTGTCGCCGAGTAGACGAGGTGCTCGGCGCCGGCCAGGCGGGCGCCGACCTCGTAGGTCGGGTAGGCCAGGCGCGGGTACGCGACCTTGTCGCCGGGGCCGAGGCCCAGTTGGGTGGGGAGCCAGGCGACCAGTTCCTTGGAGCCGACGATCGGCAGGACGTGCCGGTGGGTGACGTCCCGCGCGCCGAGGCGGCGCTCGACCCAGCCGGTGATCGCGTCACGCAGTTCGGGCGTGCCCCACACGGTCGGGTAGCCCGGGGAGTCCGCGGCCGCGATCAGCGCCTTCTGGATCAGGTCGGGGACCGGGTCCACCGGGGTGCCGACCGACAGGTCGACGATGCCGTCCGGATGGGCTGCGGCCGTCTTCTTGTACGGCTCCAGCTTGTCCCAGGGAAAGGCGGGGAGCCGGTCGGAGAGTGCGGACACGGGGATCAGGCTCACTTTCTGGTCCAAAAACGCCTCGGTCCCGTGCGGCGGGCGGAGCGCTGGAGTGCGATCAGGCCGTACGGGACCCAGGCGGCGCGAAGGCGGGCCGCTCTTACTGGTTCTGCGGCGGCAGCGCGGCGATAATGGGGTGGTCGCGCTCGATCAGCCCCAGCTTGCTGGCGCCACCGGGAGAGCCGAGCTCGTCGAAGAACTCGACGTTGGCCTTGTAGTAGTCCTTCCACTCCTCGGGAGTGTCGTCCTCGTAGAAGATCGCCTCGACCGGGCAGACCGGTTCACAGGCTCCGCAGTCGACGCATTCGTCCGGGTGGATGTACAAGGACCGCTGGCCCTCGTAGATGCAGTCGACCGGGCACTCCTCGATGCACGCCTTGTCCTTGACGTCGACACAAGGCTGCGCGATGACGTAGGTCACGCTGTCGTTCCTCCTCGATAGGGCGCTGGCGGGCCTCCACAGGCTCCGCCGCCTGGCGCGCGGGAGCGCGGCGTCGTCGATGCCCGCCCCTAGTATCTCCGTTCCGGGGCATGATCCGAACAGGAGGGGTGAACAGACCTGTGGAAATATCGGCGACAGGACGCCTCGAGGTCCGAATCAGCGCTGCTGACGTGGGCAAACGGGTCTCAATACGGCGCTTGAGCGAACCTGGCGCGCCGGGTGAGAAGTTCACCGACACGGTCGGAGTTCTCACATCATGGGACCACGGTGTGCTGCTGATCACACGAAAGAGTGGCGAGACCGTGCGGATCGCGGAGTCCTCCCTGGTCGCGGGCAAGGTCGTACCGACCGCACCGGCCCGGCGGCGGGGCCCGGCGGCCACGTACGAGGAGCTCGCGCGCGCGGCGGCGCGAGCCTGGCGGCCGGTGGAGAGCGAGCGGCTGGGCGAGTGGGAACTGCGGGCGGCAGTCGAGCAGGTGCCGCGCGAAGCGCGCCGACGCGGGGTGGTGGTCGGGCGACGGGTGGGCTTCACCCGCCGCGCCAACTCGGTGCTGCCGCTCGGCGATCCCGGACTTCCGCTCGACGCGGCCCTGGCCGCCGTACGACGCTGGTACGGCGAGCGCGGCCTGCCCGCGTACATCCAGACCGCCACCGGCGCCGACGGCACGCAGGAACTGCTGTGCGCGGAGCTGGAGCGGCGGGGCTGGGTGCGCGAGGTGACCGCCGAGCTGTGGATCGGGGCGCTCGCGCCGGTCGCCGACCGGGCCGAGGGCTCCGGGGTCGTGCTGTCCCGCACGGCCGACGAGGCGTGGCTTGCGCGGTACCAGCGCAAGGGGGTGAGCGAGGTGGCCCTGAAGGTGCTCGGCAGCGGGCCGTCGGTGTGGTTCGCGACGGTGCCCGGTGAGGGCGGTGTCCCCGCGGCGATCGGACGGTGCGTCGTCGACGGCCGCTGGGCGTCCTTCGCCGCCGTCGAGGTGGATCCGGCGCTGCAGCGACGCGGGCTCGCCACCACCGTGCTCGCCGCGCTCGCCGGCAGGGCCCTCGACGAGGGCGCGTCGGCGGCCTGGCTCCAGGTCGAGAGCGACAACGCCGCGGCGCGGGCGCTGTACGCCGGAATGGGCTTCGGCGCGCACCACGCGTACCACCACTACCGCGCCCCGGAATCCGGCGGCCACGGCCACCCGCGGCCGTCGCGGGCGGAGTCCACGCCGGGGCCCACGTCGGGGCCCCAGCAAAACTCCGGCGCTCGTCCGTCGTAGGGATCGTCGTGGAAGGGCACGAGCCTGCTATGCGTCCCCTGCATCCGCCGTCCCCGGAACGGTCCGCCGCGGTGCGGCGGTGGTTCTGCGAGGAGGTGCGGTCCGAGCGGCCGGACCTCGCGATGCTGTGCCTGCTGGTGGGCGCGGCGGCCGACGGGACGCTTGACGAGGCCGGCATGGACGCGGCGCAGCTGGAGCTGGACCGGCTCGCGGGACAGCTGCCGTACCGGCCGGGCGGGCCGCGGGACTGGGCGCAGGCCCTGTGCGGACTGCTCGGCGAGCGGTACGGCTTCCACGGTTCGACGGCGGACTACCAGCGCCTGGAATCGTCCCTGCTGCACGAGGTGCTGGTGCGGCGGCGCGGGCTGCCCATCCTGCTGTCGGTGGTGTGGATGGAGGTCGCGCGGCGGGCCGGGGCGCCGGTGTACGGGGTCGCGCTGCCGGGGCACTTCGTCGTGGGGTTCGGGGCGGCCGGGGAACAGGTGCTCGCGGACCCGTTCGACGGGGGCCGGGTGCTCACGGGGGCGGACGCCGAACTGCTGGTAGTCGGGGCGACGGGCGCGCCGCTGCACCCGTCGATGCTGGTGCCCGCCTCGCCCTTGGAGGTCGTGTCCCGGATCCTGAACAACATCCGGGCCTGGGCGGCCATACGGCCCGAGCGGTCGGACGTGTCGCTGTGGGCGGTGGAGCTGTCGCTGCTGCTGCCGTCGCATCCGGCGCGGCTGCGCTACGAGCGGGCGCAGTTGCTGGTGCAGCGCGGGGACTTCGTGGGCGGGGCCCGGGAGCTGGAGGCGTACGCCGATGTGCTGGGCGCGGTGGACGAGCCCGCGGCCGAGCAGGTGCGGGAGCAGGCGCGGGCCGCGCGGGCCCTGCTGAACTGAAGCCGGGCCGAAGCCGCGGCCGCCCGGCATGCCCGGCGAGCGCTGCTACAGCCAGCCCTTCTCCCGTGCGATGCGGACCGCCTCCGTCCTGTTGCGCACCGCGAGTTTCTGGATCGCGGTCGACAGGTAATTACGGACCGTGCCCTGGGACAGGTGGAGGGCGGCGGCCAGCTCGGCGTTGGTGGAGCCGTCGGCCGCGGCGCGCAGGACCTCGCGTTCCCGGTCGGTCAGCGGGTTGGCGCCCTCGGCCAGCGCCGCCGCGGCCAGCGTGGGGTCGATGACCCGCTCGCCGCCGAGCACCTTCCGCACCGCCGCGGCGAGTTGCGCGGCAGGGGCGTCCTTGACCAGGAACGCGTCCGCGCCCGCCTCCATGGCGCTGCGCAGATAGCCTGGGCGGCCGAAGGTGGTGAGCACGACCAGTTTCACCGCGGGCAGTTCCTTGTGGAGCCGGGCGGCCGCCTCGATGCCGGTGCAGCCGGGCATCTCGATGTCGAGCAGGGCCACGTCGACGCCGTGGGCGTGCGCAGCCGCCACGACCTCGTCCCCGCGCGCCACCTGGGCGACGACCTCGATGTCCTCCTCGAGGCCGAGCAGGGCGGCCAGTGCCTCGCGGACCATCGACTGGTCCTCGGCCAGGAGGACCTTGATCGTTCGGCTCATGCCGGGGATCCTACGTCCGCGGGGGAGGCGAGAGGCACCCGGGCGACGAGCCGGAAGCCGCGCTTGGCGCGCCCCGCCTCCAGTTGCCCGCCCGCCTTCTCCAGGCGCTCGGCCAGGCCCGTCAGACCGTTGCCGGGGCCCTTGCCCACGCCGGCGGAGCCGCCCGAGCCGTTGTCCTCGACGCACAGTTCGAGGAACGGCCCGTCCAGGGTCTGGCGGCGCACCAGGTCGACGGTGCACCGGGTCGCGCCGCTGTGCCGTACGACGTTGGTGATCGCCTCGCGCAGCGCCCAGGCGAGCGCGGACTCGCTCTCCTCGGGGACGCCGTGCAGGTCGGGCTCGGCGGGCACGTCGGCGGTGACGTCGGCGGCGGTCAGCGCCACCTGGGCGCCCGCCAGTTCGGCGTGCAGGCGGGGGCGGCGGTAGCCGGTGACGGCCTCGCGGACGTCGACCAGGGCCTGGCGGCTGACCTGTTCGATGTCGGCGACCTGCTGGGCCGCCTTGTCCGGGTGGTCCGGCAGCATCCGGCCGGCCAGCTCGCTCTTCAGCGTGATCAGCGAGAGCGAGTGGCCGAGCAGGTCGTGCAGGTCGCGGGCGAGCCGCAGCCGCTCCTCGTTGGCGGCGAGCTGGGCCACGGTGGCACGAGCCTTGCGCAGGTCGATCGTGGTGCGCACGAGTTGCCGTACGCCGGTCATCGCGAAGCCGACGAGCATCACCAGCAGGAACAGGGTCCACTCGCCCTCGGCGCCCGTGTGCCGGGCGACGAGCAGCATCACGGCCGTGGTCAGTGGGATCGTCCAGTAGGCGATCCGCAGCGGGTTCGTCGCGCCGCAGGCCACGGAGACGTACACGAACAGGCCGATCCATGGCGAGCCGAGGGTCAGGCACAGCACGACGGCGAGCACGCCGAGCACGGCGACGAGCCAGCCGACGACCGCGCCGGAGAACGACCGGCCCATGTTCCGGTAGACCAGCGTCAGATAGGTCCCGGTGAAGGCCGCGAGGCCCGCCCAGCCGGCCACGGTGGCCGCGGCCGTGTGGGCGCCCGAGACCAGGTCGTGCACCGGCGAGCTGAGGAAGATCAGCCAGGGCAGGATCCACACCAGTTTGCGCAGCGCCTCGCCCCCGTTCCGGGGCGGCTCCCCCATGCGCATCAGCCGGTCCGCCCGGGCTTCGCCGGGCCGCGGGTCTTCCGTCATGACGCTCACGCCTTCAGCATGTCCTTCCGGTACAGCCAGGCCGCGCCGCCCGCGAACAGGGCGAAGAAGGCGACGAGGATGGCGAGGTCCTTCGCGTGCGGAGCCTGGCTCTCCTCGATCGCCCGCCCCAGTGCAGCGTACGCGTGCGTGGGCAGCCACTCGGCGATGTTCTGCAGCCAGCGCGGGAAGGTGGTCGACGGCATCCACAGACCGCCGAGCATGGACAGGCCGAAGTAGATGATCATCGTGATCGGGCGGACCGCGTCCCCGGTGGCGAGGTAACCGATGGCGACGCCGAGCGCGGCGAAGACCAGGCTGCCGGCCCAGATCGCGCCGGTGAGGGCGAGCCACTGCCAGGCCTCCAGGCGGACCTGCCTGACGGCGGCGGCGACCACGAAGACGACGACGATGGACGGCAGGCTGACCACGGCGGCGCCGGCGGTCTTGGCGAGGACGTAGCCGCGCCCGGGCAGGGGGGTGAGCCGCAGCTGCCGTACCCAGCCGCTCTCGCGCTCCTTGGCGATGCGCTCGCTGTTGCCCATGAGCACGGCGGTGAGTGCGCCGAAGGAGGCCATGGAGACCATCATGTACGTCGGGACGGTCAGGCCGGTGCCGTCGACCTCGGTGACGCCGTCCGCCTTGCCCGCGATGATCAGGAACAGGATCGAGGGGTAGAGCACCGAGAAGAACAGGAACTTGCGGTTGCGCAGGGCGCGGGCGAGCTCCAGCCTGATCAGACTGTTCACGACTGCTTGGCCTCCTCGGCCTCGGTGATGGCGACGAAGGCCTGCTCGAGCCCGAGCCCGGCGACTTCGAGGTTGCGGGGGTAGACGCCGAGCCCGTACAGGGCGTGCACGGTCGCGTCGGCGTCGGAGGACTGGATGCGGACGGTCTGGCCGCTCACGGCCATCGAGGTCAGGAAGGGCAGATCGCGCAGGGCGGCCTCGTCGACGGGGCCCTGAAGGTCGAAGGAGACCCGTCGCGCCCCCGCCTTCGCCTTGATCTCGGCGGCGGTGCCGTCGGCCAGCAGCCGCCCTCGGTGCAGCACCAGCACCCGGTCGGCGATGGCGTCGGCCTCCTCCAGGTAGTGCGTGGCGAACAGGACCGCGCGGCCCTGGTCGGCCTGTTCGCGCATGGTGGCCCAGAAGGCCTGGCGGGCGGAGACGTCCATGCCGGTGGTCGGCTCGTCCAGGACGATCAGGTCGCTGTCGCCGGCGGTGGCCAGGGCGAAGCGGACGCGCTGGGCCTGACCGCCGGAGAGCTTGTTCACCTTGCGGTCGGCGATCTGGGAGATACCGGCCCGGGCCAGCACGTCGGCGGTCTTGTACCGCTTGGGGTGCAGGTCGCAGGCGAGCCGCACCAGTTCGGCGACGGTGACGTCCTCCATCAGCCCGCCGCTCTGCAGCATGGCGCCCACGCGCCCGGCGACGATCGCCTCGCGCGGGCTGGCGCCGAAGACGCTGACGGTGCCGCTGTCGGGCTGCCGGAGGCCGAGAAGCAGGTCGAGGGTGGTCGACTTGCCGGCGCCGTTCGGACCGAGCAGGGCCACGGTCTCGCTCGGACGCAGGGCGAGGGTCAGCCCGTCCACGGCCCGTACGTCCCCGTAGCTCTTGGTCACCTGGTCGAACCCCACCACCGTGGTGGTGGCGGCTCGCTCCGCTGTTGTCGTCATGGCCGCCATGCTGGCCGACGGGCGGGGGCGCCGGGCAGTGTCGCGGGTCCTGACTGCGAGATGACAGATGTCATACGGCCCCTGCAGCAGAAAAGGGCACCCGGTGTCCGTACGGACCGGGTGCCCTCTACCGCCGCTGTGAGGCTTCTAGCTGGGGTTGGTGTCGATGACTCCGACCCGCTCCGCCGTCGTCTTGCCGCGCAGGGCCTTGCGCAGCGCGGAGGCGACGTCCTGGGGGGTGACGGCCGTCTTCTGTCCGGTGGCCCGGGTGATCAGCACACCGTCGAAGGTGCCGCCGTACGCCTTCTTGAGCGCCTCGAGGTCGTACGTCTCCGAGAGCTTGCCGCCGACGGCCTTGACACCGAGGATCTTCGGCAGGGACAGGGAGCCGAACGGGATGCTGTGCACCGGATCGGTCTGAACGATGACGTTCTTGGACATCGCGGGCTCCGCGAACTCCTTCATCATCCGGTCGACCTCGGCGTTGGGAACCGTCGGCTGCCGGGTGACCGTGGGCAGCTGGACCGGCGTGGCCGCGCCCGTCTCCACCTGGGCGCGGTACGCCCGCTGGACCAGCTGGGTCGAGCCGCCGACGTCGATGCCCTTGCCCGGCTTGCCGTAGACGGCGACGGCCTTGCCGGACTGGAACTTGATCCCGCCCTCGGTCACCGACCCCTCGCCGCCCGAGACGCTCTGCAGGGCGACCTGGAGCTTCTCCTCGTCGACCGGCATCTGCGGCTCGATCACCCGGTGGTTGCCGAACAGCGAGCCGATCACCGACACGGGGTTGTAGTCGCTCGTCGCGGCCGAGCTGGCCGTGGCCTGGGTGTCGAACTGGAGCCCGGCCTGGTCCGGCTTGAGGGTGACGGCCCTGCCCTCGACCGACAGCTTCAGCGGCTGGTTCACCCGGCTGCCGAAGGCGTCGTCGAGCTTCTTGACCGCGTCGTCGCGGGTGCCGCCGCCGATGTCGACGCCGAGCACGGTGGTGCCCTTGGGCACGTCGGAGTGGTTCATCAGCAGCCCGGCGCCGTAGGCGACACCGGCGACGACGATCACGGCGCCGCAGAGCAGGACGAGCTTGTTGCGGCCCTTCTTCTTGGCCTTGGGCGCGGCGGGGGCCGCGGCGGCGCTCTGCGGGGCCGGCTCGGGCAGCCGCGGCGGCGTGTGCGCCGCCGGCCCGTTCCCGCCGGCTCCGGGCCCGAACGGCGAGTTGGCACCGGGCTGGATGACAGGCATACCGCTGGTGACGGTGTGCCCGGAGACGTTCTCCGGCCGGGCGCCATAACCGGGGGTGCCCGGCTCCGGAACGTGCTGCTGCGGGGTGAGGACCGCGGTGTCGTCGCTCAGACCGCCGCCGGGGCGTGCCGTGTGCGCGCCGGGGGTACCGCCCGGGCGTCCCGCGCCCGCGGCGGGTCCCGCGGGCGCGCCGACCCCGGGCGGCCGCAGCGGTCCGTCGCCGGTGACGGGGCCGCCCGTCGGGCCCGTGGGGCCCTGCGGACCGCCCGGCACGCCGGGAGCGCCCGGACCGCCCAGGCCGCCGGTGCCGCTCGGGCCGCCCTGGCCGTCGCGGGCGCCGTGCCCGTTGTCGGAGAAGTACGGAAGGTCGTCGCGGCGCGGCTCGTCGCCGGGGCGGGGGCCGCCGGAGAGCGGGCCCGCGGCCAGCGCCTCGGTGACGTCGAAGGACCCGGTACCGCCGCCGTGGCCGGGGGCGACGGGGCCGCCGGTGGCGCCGGGCAGCCCGGCGCCCTTGGTGGAGCCGGGGCGGGAGCCGTTGGCCACCCCGGGCACGTTCATGGCGCCGACCACGCCGCCAGGGCGGGCCCCGCCGGAAGAGCCCGGGACGGAGGAGCCGACGCCCGAGGGCCCGGGGACGGAGGTTCCCGGACCGGAAGCGCCGGGGCCGGACCCGTTCGCCGCGGGCGCGCCCGAACCACCCGGCATTCCCGCTCCGTTGGTGGAGCCGCCGCCCTGACCGCCTTTGTTCGCCTGGGGCTTGCGGGGCGCGAACCAGTCGCTGGTCGCCTTCTCCGCGGCCGGTGCCGCGGGTTCGGCGGGCGGCTCCGCGGCGGCCTCGGGCGCCGGGGCGGCCGGCTGCGGAGCCTCGCCGCCGGTGTCCTGGGCGCTGTTCTCGGATCCCTCCGAGGAGACGGGCGTACGCACGACGACCGGCGGGATCGGCCGGGATCCGGGGATGTTGATCCGGATCCGGGTCGTCAGCGTGGTCTCGGTCTTGCGTTCCTCGGACTGCGTGGCCGAACGGCCCGCGTCCGCACGGTCGTCGGAGACCGCCGGGATTCCGTACGGCGGGGTCCCCGAGGGGTAGGCGGCTCCGCCGTGCCCGTTGGGCCCGGACGACGGAGTGTCAGTTTCACGACTCAAGGCAGGTTCTCCCGGTTGGCTCCGCCGCCCGTTACGACCTCAGTGCGGGCGGCTCGGCGGCGCGCGCACCACCATACTGGCCACTTCCGGCCCTTATCCCGGGACTGCTGGGTAAACCCCCACCGGACCCGCACCGGCCCCACGGGAAGAAGTGGTACGTCACTTGCCAAGTCGGGCGTCGCCGTCGTGCCGTTGGCGCCCCGGCGCCAGGGTGGCGCAGATCACAGCAACGGCCATGCCGCCGAGCAGGAAGAGATAGGAGCCGCTCTCGGCCGCGAAGAAGAAGTCCCCTTCGGGGCGGCTGGTGGTGAGCACGAAGACGGTGACGATCCAGCCGGCCGCGCCCGCCACGGCCCCGCCCCGGCTGCGCGCGGCCCGTGCCCCGCCCAGGAACAGCCCGGCGGCGCCCGCGAGCGCGAGCAGCAGCCCGCCGGGGAACCAGGCGGCCTGCACCAGAGCGCCCGCGACCGCGACCACCGCGCCGAGCAGGAAGAGCCCGAGATACGCGGCGGCCCGCCCGGCGGAAGGCGGCTTGAGGGGCTGCGCGAGCATGGGACCCCCTCCCCCTGTACTCATGACGCTCTACCTTTCTCGACCCCGGCGAACAGGTCGGTCTCCCGCGCTCCCTCCCCGGCACCGGGTTCCCCGTGCACCAGCTCGTAGAACTCGGTGGTGAAGACCGGCTGGGCGAGCTGGTTGGAGAGGGCGAAGTACGGCTCGGCCATCTCGATCTGGGTGGCGTGCGCGGCCATCGCCGCGGTCTTGGCGGCGGCGTACGCGCTGCCGTCGACCGCCGCGGTGACGCGCTCGTCGCCGACGACTCCGGGAACGTCGCCGATCGCCGCCGGCTCGTCGAACGGCAGCCCGGGCAGGTCGTCCTTCAGCCGTGCGAAGGCGGCCTCGGCGACCGGACGCGGGACGCGGTTCCAGTACACCTTGGCGATCCGCCAGGGCCGGCCGAGGTCGGGGCGTACGGCAGGGTCGGCGGCCAGGTCCGCGGCGCGCATCGCGATCCGGTGGGCCTGGATGTGGTCGGGGTGGCCGTAGCCGCCGTTGTCGTCGTAGGTGACGAGGACCTGCGGGCGCACCTCGCGGATCACGGCGACGAGGTGCTCGGCGGCGGTGTCGAGGCCGGCCTGCCACAGGCAGTCCGGGTCGTCGTTGTCGGCGAGCCCCATCATCCCGGAGTCCCGGTACCGCCCGGCCCCGCCGAGCAGCCGGAAGTCCTCGACTCCGAGCTCCCGCATGGCCGCGGCCAGCTCCTGCCTCCGGTACGCGCCGAGCCCGGCCGACCCCTCCAGATGCCGCAGTTCCTCCGGGATGACCTCGCCCAGCTCCCCGAGCGTGCAGGTCACCAGCGTCACCAGGGCACCCTCGGCCGCGTACCGCGCCATGGTCGCGCCGTTGTTGATCGACTCGTCGTCGGGATGCGCGTGCACCAGCATCAGCCGCCGAGCGGCCCGTTCCGTCATGGGACCAACCCTACGAGGGGCCGGGCCCCGCCCCCGGCGCGGGCCACCGGAGTCCCGGCCGAACCTGTCATATACATGTCATGAGTGGTGGCATGTCGTCGCAGCCGCAGTACAGCGCTCCGGTCCCGCCCGCCTCGCCGGCACCCGCGCCTTCCCGGCGCCCCGGCGTCGCCCCGGCCGTCGCGCTGGTGGCGGGCCTCCTGGCCGGCGGGGGCGCCGTGGGCGCGGCATCTGAGCGATGACGGCCGGTCCACCGCGAACGCCCCGGCGGACGACGCACGCGACGCGTGCCGCGCCCTCAGCGGGTTCGACGAGTCGAAGTACGGCGCGAAGGGACCGGAGGGCGACATCGCGCTGAACCGGTTCGCCGCGGCCGGTGTGCTCTCGGCGTCGGCGGCCGCGGGCGACAAGCGGTACGAACCGCTCGCCGAAAGCGTCCGGCGAGCGCAGGCGCTCCATGCGCAGACCTTCGACTTCGGCAAGGAAGTGAAGGAGGAACTGGTGAAGGCACGGGACGCCTGCGGCGACCTCTGACCCGGAACCCGGTTCCGACCCGGAGCCGGCCCCGGCGGGGCCGGGCGAGCGGGGCGCCGGACGGCCTCAGAACTTGAAGCTGCCGATCATCCCCGCGATGTTCGTGGTGAGTTCGCTGATCGTGGGGGCGACCGTGGAGGACGCCAGATAGAAGCCCAGGAGCATGCACACGACCGCATGACCGGCCTTGAGGCCTGACTTCTTGATCAGCAAGAAGACGATGATCGCCAGCAGCACCACCGCCGAAATCGAGAGTGCCACGGCGGCTCACCTCCAAAGATCCCAGGACGCGGGGGGTGTCGGGGGTATCGGGGGTCGTCGGACTATGAGGGGCAGATAGATCCACACAGCGGGCAGCAGGTTCATACCCACTATGCGCTAACGATCATAACTATCCGCACGCGCGCATCGGTCGGCGCACGGCCGCACAAGGGGGCGCATGGCCAATATGGTCATGGCATGACGACCGAGCCTGTCTCCTTCCCCCGACGGCACGCGCGCACCCAGCGGTTCACGCTCGGCGCGCCGCGCGCGTTCACCGTGGCTCCCGACGCCTCCCGCGTCGTGTTCCTGCGCTCCGGATCCGGCACCGACCGGGCCAACTCCCTTTGGGTGCTCGACCTCGACGACGGCGCGGAGCGCATGGCAGCCGACCCGAGCGCCCTCCTGGGCGGCGCCTCCGAGCACCTCTCGGCCGAGGAACGGGCCCGCCGCGAACGCAGTCGCGAGGGTGGCGCGGGCATCGTCGGCTACGCCACCGACACCGCCGCGGAGTTGGCGTCTTTCGCCTTGTCAGGGCGGCTTTTCACGGCCGAGTTGAGGGCGGGTACGGCACGCGAACTGCCCGTCCCCGGGCCGGTGATCGACCCCCGTCCGTCCCCCGACGGACGGCACGTCGCCTACGTCACCGCCGGGGCCCTGCGGGTGGTGGGCGCCGAGGGCGACGGCGACCGGGCGCTCGCCGAACCGGAGTCCGAGGGCGTCGCCTACGGCCTCGCGGAGTTCATCGCGGCCGAGGAGATGCACCGTTCCCGCGGCTTCTGGTGGGCGCCGGAGTCGGACCGGCTACTCGTGGCGCGCGTGGACGACACGCCGGTGCGGCGGTGGTGGATCTCCGATCCGGCGCATCCCGGACGGGAGCCGAGCCGCGTCCCCTACCCGGCCGCCGGCACCCCCAACGCGGACGTACAGCTGTTCGTGTTCGGCCTGGACGGGACCCGCACGGAGGTCCTCTGGGACCGGCCCCGTTACCCGTATCTGGCTCATGTGCACTGGTCAGCGGCAGGGGCGCCGCTGCTCCTCGTGCAGGCGCGCGACCAGCGCAGCCAGCTGTACCTGGCGGTGGATCCGGAGTCCGGCGCGACCCGTATGGTGCACGCCGACGAAGATCCAGATTGGCTTGAACTTTTCCCCGGGGTGCCGTGCTGGTCCCCCTCCGGGCAGCTCGTGCGGATCGCCGAAGAGGGCGGCGCGCGGGTGCTGGCGGTCGGCGAACGACCGCTCACGGGAGCGCAGTTGCACGTGCGAGCCGTGCTGGACGTGTCGGACGACGACGTGCTCGTCTCCGCCTCGGCCGGCGAGGAGGCGGCCGAGCCGGAGACCGGTGAGGTGCACGTCTACCGCGTCAACGAACTGGGCGTGGAGCGCGTGAGCCAGGAACCCGGTGTGCACACCGCGGTGCGCGCCGGGGGCGTGGCCGTCCTCGTCTCCGCCACGCTCGACCGGCCGGGCGCCCGGGTGCGGGTGGTGCGCGAGGGCCGGACGGTGGCCACCATCCGCTCCCACGCCGAAGATCCTGGTTTGTCCCCGCGCGTGACCCTCACCCAGGGGGGCGCACGCCGAATCCCGTGCGCCGTGCTTATGCCTACGGACTACCCCCGTGACACTGCCGCCTCCGCCCCCCTGCCCGTCCTCCTCGACCCCTACGGCGGCCCGCACGGCTCCCGCGTGGTGGCCGCGCACAACGCGCACCTCACCTCCCAGTGGTTCGCCGACCAGGGCTTCGCGGTGGTCGTCGCCGACGGCCGCGGCACCCCGGGCCGCTCCCCCGCCTGGGAGAAGGCCGTCCACCACGACTTCACGGTCACCCTCGACGACCAGATCGAGTCCCTGCGGGACCTTGCCAAGACGTATCCGCTCGACCTCGGCCGGGTGGCGATCCGCGGCTGGTCCTACGGCGGCTACCTGGCCGCCCTGGCCGTGCTGCGCCGTCCGGACGTCTTCCACGCGGGCATCGCGGGCGCCCCGGTCACCGACTGGCGCCTGTACGACACCCACTACACCGAGCGGTATCTGGGCGACCCGGAGCAGGCGCCGGGGGTGTACGCCCACAGTTCCCTGGTCACCGACGACGGGCTGTCCTCGCCCGCCGAGCCGCACCGGCCGCTGATGATCGTGCACGGTCTGGCCGACGACAACGTGGTGGTCGCCCACGCCCTGCGGCTGTCCTCCGCCCTGCTCGCCGCCGGCCGCCCGCACGAGGTGCTGCCGCTGTCCGGGGTCACCCACATGACTCCGCAGGAGCAGGTCGCCGAGAACCTGCTGCTGCTCCAGGTGGACTTCCTCAAGCGTTCCCTCGGGCTCGGCTGAACGCCGCCAGGACACCGCACACGGGGCATGGGGACGGGGCGCGCGACACGCCGCCCCGGCCCCGTCCCGGGCCGTGCGGGCATCCGCGCGCCGGCGCGGTCACGGCGCCCTGGTGTCGCTGCCCTGTTCCCCGGTGTCCCGTTCCTCCGGCGGCACCACCTGGAGCTCCGCCGCGTAGTGGCATGCCGAGGGGTGCACCGCGGGCCCGGTGTCGTGCCGGAAGTCCGCGGGCACCGCCAGTTCCGGCACCTCCAGCGTGCAGCGCTCCCGCGCCTTCCAGCAGCGGGTGCGGAAGCGGCAGCCCGAGGGGATGTTCGTCGGGGACGGCACGTCTCCCGAGAGGATGATCCGCTCCCGGCGTTCCCGTGCCCCCGGGTCCGGCACGGGCACGGCGGACAGCAGCGCCTGGGTGTAGGGGTGCGTCGGATGGTCGTAGATCTGCTCGTCGGTGCCGATCTCGACGATCCGCCCGAGGTACATGACCCCCACCCGGTCGGAGATGTGCCGCACGATCGACAGGTCGTGCGCGATGAAGACGTAGGACAGGTCGAACTCGTCCTGAAGCCGCTCCATCAGGTTGATCACCTGGGCCTGCACCGAGACGTCGAGCGCGGATACCGGCTCGTCGGCGACGATGATCTCGGGACGCAGGGCCAACCCCCGTGCGATGCCGATACGTTGGCGCTGGCCGCCGGAGAACTGGTGCGGATAGCGGTTGACGTACTCCGGGTCGAGGCCGACCACGTCCAGCAGTTCCATCACCCTGCGGCGCCGGTCGCCCTTGGGGGCAGCCTCGGGGTGGATCTCGTACGGCTCGCCGATGATGTCGCCCACCGTCATACGGGGGTTGAGCGAGGTGTACGGGTCCTGGAACACCATCTGGATGTTCCGGCGCACCGCCTTCAGCGCCCGGCCGGACAGCCGGGTGATGTCCTCGCCCCGGTAGCGGATCTCGCCCGCGGTGGGCCGCTCCAGGTTGCACAGCATCTTCGCGACCGTGGACTTGCCGCAGCCGGACTCGCCCACGATGCCGAGCGTTTCGCCCCGGGCCAGGGTGAAGTCGACGCCGTCGACCGCCTTGACCACCCCGATCTGCTTCCTGAACAGGACGCCCCGGGTGAGCGGGTAGTGCTTGACCAGCCCGCTGACCTCCAGGATCGGCTCGGCCGTCCGCTCAGCCGTCTGCTCTGCCATCCAGGCACTCCCTCCAGAAGTGGCAGGCGCTCGCGCGGCTTTCGGAGACCTCGTACAGCGGCGGTACGTCCGTGCGGCACACGTCCCGGGCCATGGGGCAGCGCGGGTGGAAGGCGCAACCGGACGGGATCGCCTGGAGGTTGGGCGGCAGGCCCTTGATGGCGTAGAGCTCCCGGCCCTTGTGGCCCAGACGCGGGATCGAGTCCAGCAGGCCCCTGGTGTACGGGTGGGCGGGCGCCTTGTAGATGTCGTGCACCGGCGCGGACTCCACGATCCGGCCCGCGTACATCACCGCGATCCGGTCGGCGACGTCGGCGACCACGCCCAGGTCGTGGGTGATCAGGACGAGCCCCATGCGGTACTCACGCCGGAGTTCGGCGAGCAGATCCATCACCTGGGCCTGGACGGTGACGTCGAGGGCGGTGGTCGGCTCGTCGGCGATGATGAGCGCCGGTTCCAGGGCCAGCGCCATGGCGATCATGATGCGCTGGCGCATGCCGCCGGAGAACTGGTGCGGATAGTCGCGGACGCGCTGCCGGGCGGCCGGGATGCGCACCCGGTCCATCAGCTCCACGGCCCTGGCGCGCGCGTCCTTGCGGGACAGGCCCCGGTGCACGATGAACATCTCGCCGAGCTGGTCGCCGACGGTCAGCACCGGGTTCAGCGCGGACAGCGCGTCCTGGAAGATCATCGCCATCTCGGCGCCCCGGATCCGCCGCCGTTCGTCCTCCTTCAGTTTCAGCAGGTCCCTGCCGCGGAAGAGGATCCGCCCGCCACTGATCCGGCCGGGCGGCACGTCGAGGATGCCCATGACCGCCTGCGCGGTCACGGACTTGCCGGAGCCGGACTCCCCGAGCACGGCGAGCGTCTCCCCGGCGTCCACCTCGTAGCCGACTCCGTTGACGGCGTGGACGACCCCGTCCCGGGTGCGGAACTCCACGTGCAGATCACGGACTTCGAGCAGCACGGCGCCGTCACCTCAGCTTCGGGTCGAGGGCGTCGCGCACCGCGTCGCCGAGCATGATGAAGGCCAGGACCGTGATCGCCAGCGCCCCGGCGGGCCACAGCAGCGCGTGCGGGGCGTTGCGGACGTAGGGCGAGGCGGCGGAGATGTCGATGCCCCAGGAGACGCTGGGCGGCTTCAGCCCGACGCCGAGATAGGACAGGGTGGCCTCCAGCGCGATGTACGTGCCGAGCGCGATGGTGGCGACGACGATCACCGGGGCGACGGCGTTGGGCGCGATGTGCCGCAGCAGGATGCGGGAGTTGGAGGCGCCCAGGGCGCGGGCGGCCTGGACGTAGTCGAGCTGTTTGGCGGTGATGACCGCGCCGCGCGCGATCCGGGAGATCTGCGGCCAGCCGAGCAGCACGATGAACCCGACGACGGGCCAGACGGTGCTGCTCGGGACGACGGACAGCAGGACGAGACCGCCGAGGACGACGGGGATGGCGAAGAAGATGTCGGTGGCCCGGGACAGCACGGCGTCCCCGGCGCCGCCGAAGAATCCGGCGAGCCCGCCCAGCACCGAGCCGAAGAGCGCCACCCCGAGCGTGGCGCACATGCCGACCGTGACGGACGCGCGGGCGCCGTAGACGGTGCGCGTGTAGACGTCGCAGCCCTGGCCGTCGAAGCCGAAGGGGTGGCCGGGCGCGGGACCGTCCTGGGCCCTGGCCAGATCGCAGGTGAGGGGGTTGCCCGAGGCGATCAGGGACGGCCGGATCGCGATGACGACCAGGAAGCAGATCACCAGCGCGGAGAGGATGAAGACGGGGTTGCGGCGCAGATCGCGCCAGGCGTCGGACCACAGGGAGCGGGGCTTCCCCTCCGGCCCGCCCGGCGCCCGCTCCAGCGTCGTCGCCTCGCTCGCCGCCAGGTCCATCGCACCGCCCATGCCGGTCCCGGCGATGGCGCGCTCGGGCTCCTGCGACTGCTCAGGCATAGCGGATCCTCGGGTCGAGTACGGCGTACAGCAGGTCCACGAGCAGGTTGGCGACCAGGAAGACCAGGACGAGGACCGTCACGAACCCGACGACGGTCTGCGTGTTCTGCCGCAGGATGCCCTGGTAGAGCTGGTAGCCGACGCCGTGGATGTTGAAGATGCGCTCGGTGACGATGGCACCGCCCATCAGCGCGCCGATGTCGGTGCCGATGAAGGTGACCACGGGGATCAGGGAGTTGCGCAGCAGGTGCCGGACGACGATCCGGCGCCGGGGCAGTCCCTTGGCGACGGCCGTGCGCACATAGTCCGAGCGCCGGTTCTCGGCGATGGACGTACGGGTCAGTCGGGTCACGTAGGCGAGGGAGACGGAGGCGAGGACCAGGCCGGGCACGATCAGCTCGCCGAAGGCCGCCGCCGGGGACACCGAGGGTCTGATCCAGCCCCACTGGACGCCGAACAGCAGTTGCAGCAGCAGACCGGTGACGAAGGTGGGCACGGAGATGACGACGAGGGTGAGGACCAGGACCGAGGTGTCGACGGGCCGGCCGCGGCGCAGCCCGGTCAGCACGCCCAGGGTGATGCCGACGACGATCTCGAAGAGGATCGCGACGACGGTCAGCCGGATGGTGACGGGGAACGCCGACGCCATCAGCTGCGTGACGGGCTGGCCGTTGAACGCGGTGCCGAAGTCGCCGGTGAAGACGTTGCCCATGTAGGTCGCGTACTGCTGCCACAGCGGCTTGTCGAGGCCGAACTCCCGTCTGAGCTGGGCAGCCGTCGCGGTGTCGCAGGCGCGCTCCCCGCACAGTCCGGCGATGGGATCGCCCATCACGTTCACCATCAGGAAGATCAGCAGGGTGGCCCCGAAGAACACCGGGATCATCTGGAGCAGCCGCCTGGCGACATAGCGTCCCATGCCGGATCAGCCGACCCTGATCTCGTCGTAGACGGGGACGCTGAACGGGTTGAGCGCCACGTCGTGCAGCCGGTCGGAGTAGCCGGCGCTGCCGTTCTGGTACCACAGCGGGATGGCGGCCATGTTGTCCCGTACGACGCCCTCGGCCTGCTGGAAGAGCCCGATCGCCCGGGGCCTGTCGGACTCGGCGTTGGCCCGGTCGACGAGGCGGTCGAACCGCTTGTCGGACCACTTGCCGTCGTTGGAGGAGGCGTCCGTGTAGTACAGCGGCTGGAGGAAGTTCTGGATCAGCGGGTAGTCCATCTGCCAGCCGGCCCGGAAGGGTCCGGTCATCCGGTGCCGGCCGATCTGGTTGCGGAAGTCGGCGAAGGTGCCGACCGGGTTGCCGACGCACGCCCTGTCGTTGCCGAGCACGTTGTTGATGGAGTTGCACACGGCGTCCACCCACTGCTTGTGCGAGCCCGTGTCCGCGTTGTACGTGATCTTCACCTGGCCGCCGGGGAGTCCGCCGCCCTCCTGGACCAGCTTCCTGGCCGCGGCGGGGTCGTAGTCGCAGGCATGGCCGCACAGGCCCGGCTTGTGGCCGCCGGCCGTGCCGAGGACCGGGGAGGTCCAGTCGGTGGCCGGGGTGCGGGTGTTGCGGAAGATGGTCTCGGTGATCTGCTTGCGGTTGATGGCCATGGACAGGCCGGTGCGGACCTTGCGCGCCCCGCTGGTGTTCCACTTCGGGTCGTAGAACGGGAAGGCGAGGGTCTGCAGGATGCCGGCCGGGCTGTTGATGTAGCGGCCGGCCAGGTCGGCCCGCACGTTCTTGAGCTGGCCGGCGGGAATGTCGTCGACGAGGTCGAGGTTGCCGGCCAGCACGTCGGTGTACGCGGTGTTGCTGTCGGTGTAGACCACCAGGGTCACGCCGTCGTTCCGGGCCTTGTCCGGACCCGGGTAGCCGTCCCACTTCCTGAGGGTCATCTGCGCGCCCTTGGTGTACGACTCGATGGTGTACGGGCCATTGCCGACCGGCTTGTCCAGCCAGGCTGCGTGGTGCGTGAAGAAGGCGCGGGGCAGCGGGGCGAAGGCGGCGTAGCCGAGGGTGTCGGGGAAGGTGGAGAACTTCTGGTCGAGGGTGACGGTGAAGGTGCGCGGGCCGGTGACCTTCAGCCCGGAGAGGGTGTCGGCGCTCTGCTTTCCGCTCTCGGGGTGAACCTTGTCGTAGCCCTCGATGTAGCCGAAGAAGTAGGCGTTCTTCTGGTTGTTCCGCAGGCTCGCGCCGTAGTTCCAGGCGTCGACGAAGGACCTGGCGGTGATCGGCTCGCCGTTGCTGAACCGCCAGCCGTTCTTGACGGTGACGGCGAAGTGCCGCGAGTCGGTGGTGTCGATGCGCTCGGCGAGCATGTTCTCGGCCTTGGCGGTCTTCGGGTTGTACCGCTTCAGCCCGCGGAAGACCATGTCGAGCACCTTGCCGCCCTGCACCTCGTTGGTGTTGGACGGCTCCAGCGGGTTCTGCGGGTCTCCCCAGGACGCGGTCAGCGCCTTGGCACCGACGCCGGTTCCCCCGCCCCCGCAGGCGGCGAGAACGAGCACGGCCCCCACCGCCCCCGCGGTAGCGCGCGCGACTCGGCGCATGGGTGCCTCCTCGGGATGCGGTGACCTGAGACATATCAGCACATAAGCCGCATATCCAATGTTCGCCGCACCGACGGAGGCTCCACGCCACGCGGACGCGCCAACGCCGCCAGGCGCCCGCGTCAGCCGGCCGGCTCGACGCCGGAGGCCACCAGCTCCACCTCGAACCCGTCGGCGTCGGCGAGGTAGCCCGCGTAGTGGTCGGGGCCGCCGGCGTGCGGGTAGCGGTCAGTGAAGAGCGACGACCAGCCGTGTGCGGGCGCCTGGCGCATCAGCGCGTCGACCCGGCCCGGGGTGCCCGCGTGGAAGGCGAGGTGGTTGAGGCCGGGACGCGTCCGGTCGTGTCCGCCGTCGTCCCGCATCGCCGGTGACCGCTCGACCACCAGGTACGTCGGTCCCAGCCGCCAGCTGCGGCCGTGCTCCCACTCCTGGTAGGGGTGGTACCCGAGGCTGCTCAGCAGCCAGCCCCAGGAGCGGACCGCGCGGGGCAGGTCGGGAACCCAGAGTTCGACGTGGTGCAGCATCCGCCCGTCCTCGCATCCGCCGGAAAAACGCCGGTTCCCGGCGCCTGGAGGGGCGCCGGGAACCGGGAGTGTGCCATGAGAGGGTCAGGCCGCGCCGACGACGTCCTTCTCCTCGGCGAAGTGGCAGGCCGACTCGTGGGCCGCCAGGGAGTCCGAGCCCTTGAAGCGCTCGGGCACGGCGAGCAGCGGGACCTCCTCGGCGCACTTGTCCTGGGCCTTCCAGCAGCGGGTGCGGAAGCGGCAGCCCGAGGGCGGGTTGGCCGGGGACGGCACGTCGCCGGTGAGGATGATCCGCTCGCGGTGCTCGCGGGCCTCCGGGTCCGGCACCGGGACCGCCGACAGCAGCGCCTGGGTGTAGGGGTGCGTCGGGTGGTCGTAGATCTGCTCGTCGGTGCCGATCTCGGCCATCTTGCCGAGGTACATCACGCCCACGCGGTCCGAGATGTGCCGGACGATCGACAGGTCGTGCGCGATGAAGATGTAGGAGAGGTTGAACTCGTCCTGCAGTCGCTCCATCAGGTTGATGACCTGCGCCTGGACGGACACGTCCAGCGCCGAGACCGGCTCGTCGCAGATGATGACCTCGGGGTTGAGCGCGAGGCCGCGGGCGATGCCGATGCGCTGGCGCTGACCGCCGGAGAACTGGTGCGGGTAGCGGTTGATGTACTCCGGGTTGAGGCCGACGACGTCCAGCAGCTCCTGCACCTTGCGGCGCCGGTCGCCCTTGGGGGCCACCTCGGGGTGGATGTCGAAGGGCTCGCCGATGATGTCGCCCACCGTCATACGCGGGTTGAGCGAGGTGTACGGGTCCTGGAACACCATCTGGATGTTCCGGCGCACCGCCTTCAGCGCGCGCCCGGACAGCCGGGTGATGTCCTGGCCCTTGTAGAAGATCTCGCCGGCGGTCGCCTGCTCCAGGTTCATCAGCAGCTTGGCGACGGTGGACTTGCCGCAGCCGGACTCGCCCACGATGCCGAGGGTCTCGCCCTGGTAGAGGTCGAAGGAGATCCCGTCGACCGCCTTGACCGCGCCGATGCTCTTCTTGAACAGGATGCCCTGGGTCAGCGGGAAGTGCTTGACCAGGTTGCGGACCTGGAGGATCGGCTCGCCGCGCGCGACGTGCGCGTCGAGCGCCGCGACCGCCTCCTCCTCGGAGGCCGCCTCGACGGTTTCCACCTCGGAGACGTTCGGCGTGGCGTCGTCCGTCGGCTCGTCGTCCTTCGCGAGCTTCGTGGGCTCAGCCATGGATCGTCTCCTTCCAGAAGTGGCACGCCGAAGCACGGCCCGCCAGTTCGCCGCCGTCCTGCTCGGTGACCGGCAGCAGGTCCGGGATCTGCTCGCGGCAGATGTCCTGGGCCTTGGGGCAGCGCGGGTTGAACGCGCAACCGCTTGGAACGCGCAGCAGGTTGGGCGGCAGACCCTTGATCGCGTACAGCTCCCGGCCCTTCTGGTCCAGGCGCGGGATCGAGTCCAGCAGGCCTCGCGTGTACGGGTGCGCCGGGCGCTTGTACAGCTCGCGGACCGGTGCCTGCTCCACGATCCGGCCCGCGTACATCACGGCGATCTTGTCCGCGACGTCGGCGACGACGCCGAGGTCGTGGGTGATCAGGATCAGACCCATGTTGTACTCGCGCTGGAGCTCCGCGAGGAGGTCCATGACCTGGGCCTGGACCGTCACGTCGAGGGCCGTGGTCGGCTCGTCGGCGATGATCAGGTCCGGCTCCAGGGCCAGCGCCATGGCGATCATGATGCGCTGGCGCATACCGCCCGAGAACTGGTGCGGGTAGTCGTTCACACGGGCCGCGGCGGCCGGGATCTTCACCCGGTCCATCAGCTCGATCGCCTTGGCCTTGGCCTCCTTCTTGGACAGGCCCTGGTGCACGCGGAACATCTCGCCGAGCTGGTAGCCGACGGTCAGAACCGGGTTCAGCGAGCTGAGCGCGTCCTGGAAGATCATGGCGATGCGGCGGCCGCGGATCTTGCGGCGGTCCTCGGCGGACATCGTGAGCATGTCCTGGCCCCGGAAGAGGATCTCGCCCTGCGGGATCTTCGCCGGGGGCATGTCCAGGATGCCCATGATGGCCTGCGCCGTCACGGACTTGCCGGAGCCCGACTCACCGAGCACGGCGAGCGTCTCGCCCGCCGCCACGCTGTAGTTGACGCCGTTGACGGCTCTGACGACACCCTCACGGGTGTGGAACTCGACGTGCAGGTCGCGCACTTCGAGCAGTGGGCCGCCGTCCGCCCCGCCCTCGCGGGGCGAGGGCACGGGTACGACTTCTTCGATGGTGGTCACGTACGCCTCCCTCAGCGCGTCTTCGGGTCGAGGGCGTTACGGACCGCTTCACCGAGCATGATGAACGCCAACACCGTGATGATGAGCATGATCGACGGGTACAGCATGATGTGCTGCGCCACGCGGATCTGGTTACCGCCGTCGGAGATGTCGTTGCCCCACGACACACCGTTCAGGCCGAGGCCCAGGTACGACAGGGTCGCCTCGGCGACGATGTAGATGCCGAGCGAGATGGTGGCGACGACGATCACCGGGGCCATCGTGTTCGGCAGGATGTGCCGGAACAGGATGCGCGGGGTGCTCGCGCCCAGGGCCTTGGCGGCGTGCACGTAGTCGGACTGCTTGGTGGTGATCACCGCGCCGCGCATCACGCGGGCGATCTGCGTCCAGCCGAAGAAGCTCAGCGCGCCGATGACGACCCAGGTCGTGCGGGCCTGGAAGGAGTTGAGCACGACCATCGTGCCGAGCAGGAACGGGATGCCGAAGAACACGTCGGTCAGCCGCGAGATCACCGAGTCGACGATCCCGCCGAAGTAACCGGCGATCATGCCCATCAGGCCGCCCACGACCGTCACCGCGAGGGTGGTACCGAAGCCGACCGCCACCGAGGCCCGCGTGCCGTAGATGACACGGGCGTAGACGCTGCGGCCCTGCTGGTCGTAGCCCAGCCAGTCCGGGGCGAAGACGTTGCCCAGCTTCGGCTTCTGGAGGAAGTGCTTGGCCAGGTCGCCCGTGGCCGGGTTGACGCTGGTGAACAGCCCGGGGAAGAAGGTGATCGCCAGCAGGAAGAAGATCAGCACCGCCGAGACGATGAAGATCCAGCTGCGGCGCAGGTCCTGCCAGGCGTCGCCCCACAGGCCGCGGGCCTTCTCCGGCTTCGCCTCGGTCAGCGCCACCGCGGTCTCGGCGGCGGCGGGGTCGGCCGCACCGGACTTGAGATCGGTCTGGGTCACGTCAGGCATAGCGAATCCTCGGGTCAAGGACCGCGTAGAGCAGGTCGACGAGCAGGTTGGCGATGAGGTACACGAGCACCAGGATGGTCACGAGACCGACGAGTGTGGTGCCCTCGCGGCGCACGATCGACTGGTAGATCGTGCCACCGATGCCCTGGATGTTGAACAGGCCCTCGGTGACGACGGCACCGCCCATCAGGGCACCGATGTCGGCGCCGAGGTAGGTGACCACCGGGATCAGCGAGTTGCGCATGAGGTGGACGCCCACCACGCGGCGCTTGGGCAGACCCTTGGCGATGGCCGTGCGGATGTAGTCGGCGCGCAGGTTCTCGGCGATCGAGGTGCGGGTGAGCCGGGTCACGTAGGCCAGCGACGCGGTCGCCAGCACGATGGCCGGCATCAGCAACTCGTTGATGTTGGTGTCGTCGTTGACGTTCGGCGGCAGCCAGCCCAGGTTGAACGCGAAGACGACCTTGAGGATGTAGCCGAGGACGAACACCGGGACCGAGATCAGCAGCAGCGTGATCAGCAGGATGACGGTGTCCGTGGCGCGCCCGGCCCGCAGACCCGCCACGATGCCCAGGACGATGCCCAGGACGACCTCGATGGCGAAGGCCAGTCCGGCCAGGCGCAGGGTGACCGGGAACGCCTCGCCAAGCACCTCCGTGACGGCCCGCCCGCTCGAGATCTGGGTGCCGAAGTCGGCGTGCAGGACCATGTCCCGCATGTAGTGCCAGTACTGCACCAGGATCGGCTGGTCCAGGCCGTACTCATGTCTCAGTGCGGCGATCACCTGCGGGCTGCCGCCCTTGTCGCCGAACAGCCCTCGTACGGGGTCACCGGGCAGGGCATAGACCATGAGGAAGATCAGCAGAGTTGTCCCGATGAACACCGGGATCATCTGGAGCAGTCGTCGTGCGACGTAGCGCCCCATCGTGCCTCCATGTCAGTCACAGCGGCAGCCGACGAGGCCCCTTCCGCACGCACCGATGGACGGTACGTGCGGAAAGGGCCCCCCAGCCGCTGCCGTTCCCCGGGGTGCGGTATCGCGCACCCCGGGACGAACGGGCTGTTTGTGGTTACTTCTTGACCTGAACGCCAGTCAGGACCGGGTCACCCTGCTGGTCGTACTGGACTCCGGTCACCTTCTCCGAGTAGCCGGCGTTGACCTTGTAGTACCAGAGCGGGATGGTCGGCATGTAGTTGACCAGGTTCTTCTCGAGCTCCTGGTACTTCTTCTCCGACTCCTCCAGGGAGCTCGCGCTGTCGGCAGCGGCGATCTCCTTGTCGACCGTCTTGTTGGAGAAGCCACCCTGGTTGCCGTCCGAGTGGGTACCGAACAGGTCACGCAGGAAGTTGGCGTTGAACGGGTAGTCCAGCACCCAGCCCGAGCGGTACAGCGACTTGACCTGCTTGTTGTCGCGCGCGTTCAGGTCGGCCTGGAAGTCGGCCTTGGAGTCGCCCACGCACTTCACACCGGTGGCGTTGGTGATGGAGTTGCAGACCGCCTCCACCCACTCCTTGTGGCCGCCGTCGGCGTTGTACTGGATGGAGATGGCGTTGCCCGGAACACCACCGCCCTCCTTGATGAGCTCCTTGGCCTTGGCCGGGTCGTACTTGGTGACGTCGCCGGCGGCGTTCGGCTGG
>NZ_JBSGBZ010000019.1:0-163554 GCF_053601495.1 Streptomyces sp. NPDC004721 | reverse complement strand
GTCACCAACGTCGAAGCGTCGATGTCCTCCCCCTCGTCGCTGCTGCACTGGACCCGCCGCATGATCGAGATCCGCAAACAGAACCCCGCCTTCGGGCTGGGGTCCTTCACCGAACTCCAGTCCTCCAACCCCGCGGTCATCGCCTTCCTGCGCGAGTACGAGGACGACCTGGTCCTGTGCGTCCACAACTTCTCCCGCTTCGCCCAGCCCACGGAGCTGGACCTGAGCGCGTTCCACGGACGGCATCCGGTGGAGCTGTTCGGCGGAGTCCGCTTTCCGGCCATCGGAGAGCTGCCGTACCTGCTGACCCTGGCGGGTCACGGCTTCTACTGGTTCCGGCTGCGCCGGGACGCCGCCTAGGTTTCGGGGTGCCCCGGGGCGGGGCGGGCGTTTCCTCCGCCCCGCCCGTGGGCACGCGTCAGTCACACCCGACCAGCGATTGGACGCGACGCCATGTCGGAAGCCATGTCGCAAGCCGTCACACGCTCAGTCACCGCCGGGGGCCCCGGTCTCCTCGCGTCACTGGACCCACTGCTGCGGGAGTGGCTGCCGCGGCAGCGCTGGTTCGCGGGCAAGGGCCGTCCGGTGACGGGCTTCTCGCTGGTCGCCGCCACCGAGCTGCTGCCGGGCGACCGGAAGCTGGGCCTGTACCACCTGCTCGTCCGCGCCCACCAGCCGCTTGCGCCCGTGCACGGCGCGGTTCCGCACCCCGGTGACTGCTACCAGCTGCTCATAGGCGTGCGCGAGGCGCTGCCCCCGCGGCTGGCGCCCGCGCTGATCGGCCATGTGCACGAGGGCCCGCTCGCCGGACGCACGGTGTACGACGCCCTGTACGACCCCCGGCCCGCCGAGGTGATCCTGGAGGCACTTCGCACCCGGGCCCGTATCGGCGGACTGCGTTTCGAACGGCGGGACGAGATACGCCCCGACCTGGTCCCCCGCGTGGTCACCGCCGAGCAGTCCAACTCGTCGGTGGTCTACGGCGATACGTTCATCCTGAAACTGCTGCGCCGGGTGGTGCCCGGCGTCAACCCCGACCTGGAGCTGCCGCTGGCGCTGGCCGAGGAGGGCTGCTCGCGGGTGCCGCCGCCGACGGCGTGGATGACGGCGGAGCTGGACGGCGAGTCGTACGTGCTCGGAGTGCTCCAGCCCTTCGTGCAGGGCGCCTCGGACGGCTGGGAGCTGGCACTGCGCGAGCTGGCCAAGGGCGAGGACTTCAGCGCCGAGGCGCGGGCCCTGGGCCGCGCCACCGCCGAGGTGCACACCGCGCTGGCCCGGGCGCTGCCCACGGTCACGCTCGGCCACATGCAGCTCGAAATCCTGGTGAACGGCATGACCGAGCGCCTGGAGTCGGCCGCGCAGGCGGTGCCCGCGCTCGGGCCGTACGTCTCCGGTCTGCGCTCCGCGTTCGAGGCGCTGGCCAATCTGGCGGCCGAGGGCCACACCTGGACCGCCCAGCGCATCCACGGCGACCTCCACCTGGGGCAGTGCCTGCGCTCCCCCTCCGGACAGTGGTGGCTGATCGACTTCGAGGGCGAGCCGGCGAAGCCGCTGGCCGAGCGGCGGATGGCCCAGCCCGTGGTGCGGGACGTGGCCGGGATGCTGCGTTCCTTCGACTACGTGGCGCACTCGGCCGGCGGCCCGCCGGCACCGGAGTGGGCCGAAGCCTGTCGCGCCGCGTACTGCACCGGATACGCCGAGGTCAGCGGCAGCGACCCGCGCACCGACCCCGTCCTGCTGCGCGCCTACGAGACGGACAAGGCCATCTACGAGGTGCTCTACGAGGCCCGGCACCGCCCCGACTGGCTCCCGGTACCGATGTCCGCGGTACACCGCCTGGCCGCTCCGGACACGACCTGACGCCCTCCCCCGTCCACCCCCCCGTCTGCCCAGTCCACCGCACCCGACCTGCGCCGAGGAGGCACCACCCGTGACCCCCCGCACCCCGTCCAGCGGTTCTGATCCGAAGAACACGGCCGAGGCCGCGGGCCACGACCGGCCGGCACCGGCGAAGAAGGCAGCCGCGAAGAAGGCCACGGCCAAGAAGGCGGCGGCGAAGAAGACGACAGCCAAGAAGACGCCGGCGAAGAAGGCAGTGGCGAAGAAGACCACCGCGAAGGCGACGACCGCGAAGGCCGCGGCCACCGGGGCCGCCGCCAGGAAGACCGCCAAGAAGGCGGCAACGGCGGCGAAAAAGGCACCGGCCACGAAGGCAGCCCCCCGACCCGCGGCGCCGGAGCCCATGGCACCGGAACCCGTGGCACCGGCACCCGCGGCCGCCCGGCGCCCGGAGGACCCCGCTCTGGTCGCCGTCGGGGCCGGCGACCGGGAGCGGTTGCTCGCGGGGACGCATCACGATCCGCATTCCGTGCTCGGTGCGCACCCGGTACCCGGTGGCGTCGCCTTCCGGGTGTTCCGGCCGTACGCGCTGGGCGTGACCGTGGTCGCCGGGGAGCAGCGGACCGGGCTGCGCGACGACGGGGAGGGGTTCTTCTCGGGGCTGCTGCCGCTGCCGGAGGTGCCCGCGTACCGGCTGGAGGTGGAGTACGCGGGGACGGTGCAGCACGCCGATGACGCCTACGGCTTCCTGCCCACGCTGGGCGAGTTCGATCTGCACCTGATCGGCGAGGGCCGGCACGAGCAGCTGTGGCAGGCGCTCGGGGCGCATCCGATGACCCACGAGGGCGTGACCGGTACCCGGTTCGCGGTGTGGGCGCCCAATGCCCGAGGAGTGCGCGTCGCCGGTGGCTTCAACTTCTGGGACGGCACCGGGTACCCGATGCGCTCGCTCGGCGCCACGGGCGTGTGGGAGCTGTTCGTGCCCGGGATCGGCGAGGGCGAGCTGTACAAGTTCGAGATCACCCGGCCGGACGGCTCCAGGACACTGCGCGCCGACCCGCTGGCCCGCCGTACCGAGGTGCCGCCGGCCACGTCGTCCATCGTCCACGCCTCGCACCACGAGTGGGGCGACGCGGAGTGGATGGCGCACCGCGCGGACACCCCGGCGCACGAGGCCCCGTTCTCGGCGTACGAGCTCCATCTGCCGTCCTGGCGGCCTGGTCTGACCTACCGTCAGCTCGCCGAACAGCTCCCGGCGTACGTCAAGGACCTCGGCTTCACCCACGTGGAGCTGATGCCGGTCGCCGAGCATCCCTTCGGCGGCTCCTGGGGCTACCAGGTCACCGGCTTCTACGCGCCCACCGCGCGCCTGGGCACTCCGGACGACTTCAAGTTCCTGGTCGACGCCCTGCACCAGGCGGGCATCGGCGTCCTGATGGACTGGGTGCCGGCGCACTTCCCGCGCGACGAGTGGGCCCTGGCCGAGTTCGACGGCCGGCCCCTGTACGAGCACGCGGACCCGCTGCGGGCCGCCCATCCGGACTGGGGCACCCTGGAGTTCGACTTCGGCCGCCGCGAGGTGCGCAACTTCCTCGTCGCCAACGCCCTTTACTGGTGCGAGGAGTTCCACATCGACGGCCTGCGCGTGGACGCGGTCGCCTCCATGCTGTACCTGGACTACTCGCGCGAGCCGGGCCAGTGGACGCCGAACGAGCACGGCGGCCGGGAGAACCTCGACGCGGTGGCGTTCCTCCAGGAGATGAACGCGACCGTGTACCGCAGGGTGCCGGGCGTGGTCACCGTCGCCGAGGAGTCCACGGCCTGGGACGGCGTCACCCGCGCGACCCACCACCGGGGCCCGAGCGGTTTCGGCGGCCTGGGCTTCGGGCTGAAGTGGAACATGGGCTGGATGCACGACTCGCTCCAGTACATGAGCCACGACCCCGTCCACCGCAGGTTCCACCACGGTGAGATGACGTTCTCGATGGTGTACGCCTACAGCGAGAACTACGTGCTGCCGATCTCGCACGACGAGGTGGTGCACGGCAAGCGTTCGCTGGTGTCGAAGATGCCCGGCGACTGGTGGCAGCAGCGGGCGGACCTGCGCGCCTACCTGGGCTTCATGTGGTCCCACCCGGGCAAGCAACTGCTGTTCATGGGTCAGGAGTTCGCGCAGGGCGCCGAGTGGTCGGAGACCCGCGGCCCGGACTGGTGGCTGCTCGACCCGAACTACGGTGCCGCGGCCGACCACCGGGGGGTGCTGGACCTGGTCCGCGACCTCAACACCGTCTACCGGGCCACGCCCGCCCTGTGGGCGCGCGACGTCCACCCCGACGGCTTCCAGTGGATCACCGGGGACGCCGCGGACGACAACGTCTTCGCCCTCCTGCGCTACGACACCGACGGCACCCCGCTGCTCGCGGTGTCCCACTTCGCCCCGGTCGTCCGCCCCGACTACCGCCTCGGCGTCCCCGACGACGTGCCCGCCTGGCTGGAGGTCCTCAACACCGACGCGGCCCGCTACGGCGGCAGCGGCGTCGTCCACCCGCACCCGGTCAAGCCGGAGCCGCAGGGGCGGCACGGCCGCCCGGCGAGCATCCGCCTGACCCTGCCGCCCCTGGCGACGGTGTGGCTGCGCCCGGCGTGAGGATTTCCTGTCAGCCCGTCCGGCGCTCGAGGACGAGGCCGTTCGGGCCGAAGCGGGGGTCCGGGGGCGGCAACCCCCGGACCGGCCACCGCTACTCCGTGAACGCCTCCACCAGAGCCGGAGGCAACACCTCCGTGTACAGCACGCCCAGCCGCTGTGTGGCGCGGGTCAGCGCCACGTACAGGTCGCTCGTGCCGTAGCGGGCGGGTTCGACCACCAGGACGGAGTCGAACTCCAGGCCCTTGGCCTGGCGCGGGTCGAGAAGGACGACCGTCCGGGTCAGGTCGGGCTCGGCACCGGCCTCGACCCCCTCGAGGCGGGCGGCCAGCCGCCGGTGCAGGTCGCGCGGGGCGATCACGGCGAGCCGGCCCTCCTCCGGGGTGAGTTCCGCGACGGCCTTCTCCACCGCGCCGGGCAGGTCGTCGGTGGCGCGGGCCCAGGGCCGTACGCCCGTGGAGCGGACCGAACTAGGAGGCGCGAACCCGGGGTGCTCGGCGCGGACCACGGCCGCCGCCACGTCCATGATCTCGGCCGGGGTGCGGTAGTTGACGCCGAGACGGGTGTGCTCCCAGTGGTCCTCGACGTACGGCCGGAGGATGTCCGCCCAGGAGCCGACGCCGGCCGCCTCCGCCGTCTGCGCGGGGTCGCCGACCAGGGTCATGGAGCGGGTCGGGCTGCGCCGCATCAGCAGCCGCCACGCCATCGGCGACAGCTCCTGCGCCTCGTCGACGATGATGTGCCCGAACGCCCAGGTGCGGTCGGCCGCCGCACGCTCGGCGGCGCTGCGGTGGTCCTCCTCCTCCTGGCGTTCGGCGAACCGCTCGGCGTCGATGATGTCGTGCGCGGACAGCACCTCCGAGGCGTCCGGGTCACCGTCCTCCTTGTCCTCGAACTCGTACGTCCGGGACGCGTACGACACGTCCAGCACGCCCTGGGCATAGGCGATCTGGGTCTCGCGCTCGTGCTCGGCCAGGGCGCGGGCCAGGCGGTCGTCCTCGCCGAGCAGTTCGGCGGCCTCGTCGAGAAGGGGAACGTCCGCGACGGTCCACGCCCCGGTCACCGGGCGGCGGATCGCGGCCGCGTCCTCGTCGCCGACGTACCCCTCCGGGTCCGCCAGGAAGTCCGCCACCAGCCGCTGCGGGGTCAGCCGCGGCCACAGCTGGTCGATGGCCGACCAGACCTCGGGGTTCTCGGCGAGTTCATCGCGGATCTGGCTGATGTCGCTGGGGTCGAGGAGGTTGGAGCCGTCGTAGGGGTCGGTGCCGATGCGCTCGGCGACCAGGTCGGTGAGCGTGTTGAGGATGTGGCCCTCGAAGTGCTCGCGGGCCGCGTTGTGCGGCAGCTTCGCGGCGCGGGTGCGCTCACGGGCGACGCCCACCAGGCCGTCGTCGAGCATCAGGATCTCGCGGTCGTGCTCGATGGCGATCACCGGATCGGGCAGCGCCTGCCGGTCCCGTACGACGGCGGCGAGCACGTCGGCCATGCCGGCGCGGCCCTTCACCGCGGCGGCCTCGGGAGTGTCCGCCGCGGTGGCCTTCACTCCGGGGAACAGCTCGCCGACGGTCGCCAGGAGCACCCCGGTCTCGCCGAGCGAGGGCAGCACCTCGCCGATGTAGCCGAGGAACGCGGGGTTCGGGCCGACGATCAGCACGGCGCGCCGGGCGAGCAGTTCCCGGTGCTCGTACAGCAGGTAGGCGGCCCGGTGCAGGGCGACGGCGGTCTTGCCGGTGCCCGGGCCGCCCTCGACCACGAGCACTCCGCGGTGCGGGGCGCGGATGATGCGGTCCTGGTCGGCCTGGATGGTCCGCACGATGTCGCCCATCCGGCCGGTGCGCGCGGAGTCGAGCGCCGCGAGCAGCACCGCGTCGCCGGTCGGGTCCTCGTGGCCGGTCCGGGTGGTGTCGCCGAGGTCGAGGATCTCGTCGTGCAGGGCGGAGACCCGGCGGCCCTCGGTGGAGATGTGCCGGCGGCGGCGCAGGCCCATCGGGGTGTGGCCGGTGGCCAGGTAGAAGGGGCGGGCGACGCCGGCCCGCCAGTCGATCAGGATCGGCGTGCGCTCGGCGTCGTCGGCGCGCAGGCCGATGCGGCCGATGTGGTGGCTGTCTCCGTCGGTGAGGTCGATCCGGCCGAAGCAGAGCGAGCCGTCCACGGCGTTCAGCGCGGCCAGCAGCCCGGACCGCTCGGCGACGAGAATGTCCCGCTCCAGCCGGGCCTGCATGGGCGTGTCGCCCTGCGCGAGCGCGTCCGCGACGGAGGTCTCGGTGTCACCGCGCAGCGCGTCCACGCGCGCGTACAGTCCGTCGATGAATTCCTGCTCCTGCCGCAATTCACCGTCTGGAAATTCGGTGTTTGACAATTCGGCTCCCGCCCGGATATACTGTGCTTAGTGAACTTCTTCGTGGCCTGACGAATACCAAGTACACGAATCACCGAATATACGCAAAGAAAACCCCCGGGCGCAATTACCCCGGGGGATTTCTCATTCTCCGGCCCGCCGTCACAGCAGGTCCGGGCAGGTCACAGGACGTCCGACAGCTCCTCAAGCAGCCGCCGCCTGGGCCGTGCGCCCACCATGGACTTCACGGGTTCGCCGGCGCGGAAGACCATGAAGGTCGGCATCGACAGCACCTTGTACGCGTTCGTGGTGTCCGGGTTGGTGTCCACGTCGAGTTGCACCACCTTCAGCCGCTCGCCCTGCTCGGCGGCCAGTGCGCTGAGCACGGGCCCCATCTGCCGGCACGGCGGACACCAGTCGGCGGTGAACTCCACCAGCACCGGCCGGTCCGCGCCGAGCACCTCCGCCGCGAAGTCCGCGTCCGTCACCTCCGCCACTCCCGCTGTCCTGATCACCGCTGCTGCCCTCCCAGTTCGCACCTGGGCTCCGGACCGCCCGGAACCCCTGCGTCGGCGGCCAGCGCCTCCCGCGCCTGCTCGGCCCTCACGAGCTGGGCGCCGACCTGCTCCCGCACGGCGCGCAGCTCGCCGATCAGCGCGTCGAGCTGGTCCAGCTTGCGCCGGTAGACCGCGAGGGACGCCGGGCACGAGTCGCCCTCCGGGTGCCCGGCCCGCAGACACTCGACGAAAGGCCGGGTCTCCTCCAGCTCGAACCCGAAGTCCCGCAGCGTCCTGATCTGCCGGAGCAGCCGCAGGTCGCGCTCGTCGTAGGAGCGGTGGCCCTGCGCGTCCCGCCGCGCGGGCAGCAGCCCCCGCGACTCGTAGTACCGCAGCGCCCGCGTCGTGGTCCCGGCCCGCTCGGCCAGCTCGCCGATTCGCATGCGTACGAACGTAAGCCCTGACGCCGACGTCAAGGCAACGCCGGCGGAGTGCGGACCGCCGCTGAGGCCGTCACGCCGGCCGACTCCTCCACTTCCAGCAGGGAGGCGCTGCGGCGCTCCTCGTCGAAGGCCCTGCGCCCGCCGCGCAGGCCGAACAGGCGCTTGGCGAGGGCGATGTAGAGGACGGCGACGATATTGAGGACCAGTGTGGTGATCTTGACCGCGCTGACGTGCTCGGTGAGCTCGTAGATCTCCAGCGGCAGGAAGGCGGCGGTGGCGACCACCGTCAGGTACTCCGCCCACCGCTTGGCGTACCACAGGCCGACGGCCTCGATCAGTTCGACCAGCGCGTAGGCCACCAGCACGGAGGCCACGACGAGCAGCGTGGAGTGCCGGTAGCCGAAGGTCTTCTGGATGGTGCCGATGACGGGCGAGTGGTCGAGGTCGTAGTGGAAGTGCCGGAAGACGGGGCGGAAGACGTCCAGGTACTCGTTGAACAGGCGGCGCACCGCGTCCTGGCTGTTGCTGAACTTCCACACCGCCACCGCGACCAGCACGATGAACACCCCGCGCAGTGCCCGTTCGAAGGCGAGGAACCGCAGGATGAACAGGTCCCGCAGCACCTTGCCGCGCGGCACCAGCGGGGCGTCGCCGGCCGGTCCCGAGCCGTGCGGCTCGCCGAGCGCGAAGTCGCCGCAGCGCAGGCAGCGCCACACGTCGCCCAGCGCGGTCCGCGCGTGCAGCCGGATCCGCAGCCTCGGATCGTCCGGTGCGTAGGTCACATGCCCCCTGCGCGCGCACGTGCGCCGGTCCCAGTCGATCGCCATCCCGTGGTTGCCTCCATGCCTGCCGATGTGCCTGCGGCCGTGCCGTGCCGGTCGGTCCGGCACGGCACGGTAGTACATCGCAGTAAGAGACGACCGCCGGGAGCTTTCAGTTCACACCGCTGCCCACCAGCTCCTTCGCCTCCTCGGCCGACTGCTCGTCACGGGCGGTGCCGCGCGGCAGCAGCAGGGCGACGGCGAGGGTGCCCGCGCCCAGGATCACCGCGCCGACCAGGCTGGTGTGGGCCACCGCGTCGGAGAAGGACGAGCCGACCGCGTCCTTCATCCGCTGGGCGCCCTGGGCGAGTTGGCCGGCCTGTGCCTTGAGCTGCGCGGCCTGCTGCGGGTCGGTCGCGTGGGCGGCCTGCGCCGCGAGCTGCCGGGCCTTCTCCCCGATGCCCTGGGCGACGGCGTATCCGGCGCCGACCGAGTCCTGGGCGGTGGACAGGGCGCCGGCCGGGAGCCCGCCGCCGGCGGTGGCGTCGGAGAGGTGCCGGGCGTACGAGGTGGACAGCAGGGAGCCGAGGATCGCGATGCCGAGCGAGCCGCCCAGCTCCAGGGAGGTGTCGTTCACGGCACCGCCGACACCCAGCTCGGACTCCGGGAAGGCGCCCATGATGGCGTCGGTGCAGGGCGAGAGGGCGAGTCCGATCGCCAGCCCCAGGATCACCAGGGGTGCCACGAAGTCGCCGTAGCCGGACGAGCCGTCCACCCGGGTCAGAAGCGCCAGGGCCGCGGTGCCGCCGACCATGCCCGCGGTCACCGTCCACTTCATGCCGACCCGCGGGGTGAGGTAGCCGGTCAGCGCCGAGCCGGCGAAGACGGCGCCGGCCAGCGGCAGCATGCGCAGGCCGGTGGCCAGGGCGTCGTAGCCGAGGACGAACTGGAGGTGCTGGGTGAGGTAGTAGAAGGCGCCGAAGACGGCCAGGAAGAACAGGGCGACGGCCAGGTTGGAGCCGGCGAAGCGGCGCTGCCCGAAGCGCCGTACGTCGAGGACCGGGCGCGGGTGGCGCAGCTCCCACAGGACGAAGGCCACCAGGCCCACACCCGCGACGGCGGCCGCGGTGACCGCCTTGGCGTCCCAGCCGAAGTGCGGACCCTCGATGATCATGTAGACCAGCGAGCCGATCCACACCACCGACAGCAGTCCGCCGACGTAGTCGATCCGGCCGTGGTGCGCCGCCCTGGAGGGCGGTACGAGGACGAAGGCGCCGACCAGGGCGACGGCGGCGACCGGCACGTTGATCAGGAAGGTCGAGGACCAGCCGTGGTCCTGGAGCAGCGCGCCGGCGACGAGGGGACCGGCGGCGATGGCGAGGCCGGCGGTGGCGGTCCACAGGGTGATCGCCTTGGCACGCTCGGCGCGCGGGAACGTCGCGGCCAGCAGGGAGAGGGTGGCCGGCATGATCAGCGCGGCGCCCACACCCATCACGGCGCGCGCCGCGATGACGGTGGCCGCGCTGTCGGCGAGGTAGCCGAAGACGGCCCCGCCGCCGAACACGACGAGCCCGAGGACGAGCGCGCCGCGCCGGCTGTACTTGTCGCCGATCGCGCCGAGCAGCAGCATCAGCGCCGCGTACGGGACGGTGTAGCCGTCGATGACCCACTGGAGGTCGGCGCTGGACAGGCCGAGGTCCTGGGTCATGTCGGGCGCGGCGACCGTGAGCGCGGTGTTCGCCATCACGATGATCAGCAGGCTCAGGCAGAGCACGAGGAGCGCCCACCAGCGCCGGGCGTAGGGCCGGTCCATCCTTTCGGCCGGTTCGTTCATGACGAGTCGCATGGCAGGGGGGCCTTCCTCGGTCTACTTGCACAGCGGAGTGCAATTGCACAACGATGTGCAATGTACGACCCTTGCACAGCACTGTGCAAGTCGAGGAGAGGGCAGAATGTCAGCCATGACCACGGGTAGCACCAGTCGCGCCGACGTGAACCGGCGCCGGATCCTCGACGTCGCCCTCGCGGAGCTGCTGCGCGACCCCGACGCGTCCATGGACCAGATCGCGCGCGCGGCCGGTGTCGTACGGCGCACGGTGTACGGCCACTTCCCCAGCCGGGAGGCGCTGATCAGCACGCTCGTCGACGAGGCGGTGCTCGCGCTCGCCACCGCGCACGCGACGGGCCGGGAGGGCGTCGAGGACCCGGCGGAGGCCGTGGCGCGGTCGGTGCTGGCCGTCTGGGAGATCGCCGACCGCTACCGGCTGCTGGTCGCGCTCGCCCAGCGCACGGTGACCACGGAGGGCATCCGCGAACGCCTCACCCCCGTCCGGGAGAGCGCCGCGGGACTCCTCCAGCGCGGCCTGGACGAGGGCGTCTTCGCCTCTCCCCTGCCCGCGCCTGCGCTGGCGTACGTGAAGGAGCAGATCCTGTTCGCCGTGATGGAGGCGGTGAACGACGGACTGCTGGACCCCCGCGAGGCGGGCCGCACGGCCGCGGTGACGGTCCTGACCGCGGCCGGGGTGCCCGCCTCCCTCGCCGCCGCCCTGGTGGCCAAGCTCAGCGGCTGACCGCCCCGGAACGCGAAGAGACCCCGCGCCCCTTGAAGGGGCGCGGGGTCTCGGTGTCCCGTGGAGCGCTACGCCTTGGCCAGCTCGCGCTGCTCGGGGACCCCGGCGGAATCGTCGGCGTCGTCCAGCAGCGTCTTCTCGTCGAAGGGCAGCTCGCCGGCGAGGACGCGCCGGACGCGGTCCTTGTCGACCTCGCCGGTCCAGGTGCCGATCAGCAGGGTGGCGACCGCGTTGCCCGCGAAGTTGGTCAGGGCGCGGGCCTCGCTCATGAAGCGGTCGATGCCGACGATCAGGCCGACGCCGTCGACCAGGGCGGGCTTGTGGGACTGAAGGGCACCGGCGAGGGTGGCCAGTCCGGCGCCGGTGACACCGGCGGCGCCCTTGGAGGCGATCATCATGAACAGCAGCAGCGTGATCTGCTGGCCGATGGACAGCGGCTGGTCCATCGCGTCGGCGATGAACAGCGAGGCCATGGTCAGGTAGATCATCGTACCGTCGAGGTTGAAGGAGTAGCCGGTCGGCACCGTGATGCCGACGACCGGACGGCTCACGCCCAGGTGCTCCATCTTGGCGATGAGCCGGGGCAGCGCGGACTCCGACGACGACGTCGACAGGATCAGCAGGAACTCACGGCCCAGGTACTTCAGCAGCTGGAAGATGTTGACGCCGGCCACCAGCCGGGTCAGCGCGCCCAGCACCACGAGCACGAACAGCAGACAGGTGACGTAGAAGCCGAGCATGATCGCGGCGAGTGCCTTCAGGGCGTCGATGCCCGTCTCGCCGACGACGGCGGCCATGGCGCCGAAGGCACCGATCGGGGCGGCCCACATGATCATGGCGAGCACGCGGAAGACCAGCCGCTGGATGTGCTCCACCCCGCGCAGGACCGGCTCGCCCTTGCGGCCCATGGCCTGGAGCGCGAACCCGACGAGCAGGGCGACCAGCAGGGTCTGGAGCACCTGGCCCTCGGTGAACGCCGACACGAGCGTGGTCGGGATGATGCCGAGCACGAAGTCGACCGGGCCCTCGCTCGCGGCCTGCGCCTGCGCCTGGCCGGCGCCCTTCACGGCTTCCGTCAGGTGCATCCCGCTGCCGGGGTGGACGATGTTGCCGACCACGAGTCCGATGGCCAGGGCGACGAACGACATCGCGAGGAAGTAGCCGAGCGCGAGCCCGCCGACCTTGCCGACCTTCGCGGCCTTGCGCACCGAACCGACGCCGAGCACGATCGTGCAGAAGATGATCGGCGAGATCATCATCTTGATCAGGCTCACGAAGCCGGTGCCGAGCGGCTTGAGCTCCTTGGCGAAGTCGGGCGCGGCGAACCCGACGGCGACGCCGAGGACCACCGCGGCGATCACCGCTATGTACAGATAGTGGGTACGGTCCCGCTTGGCTGCGGGTGCGGCAGGTGCCGTATCGGCTGCGCTGCTCAAGGCGGCCCTCCTTGACGACGTCATCGGCATCACCGGCGTGCGGCTCACGTCCGGGTGTGGGGGAATGCCGCGACTATCTCCCGTCCTGTGAGGGGGGTCACGCTTCCGTTCATTAAGTTCACGCCACATAGTTCACGCCAGAACGAAAGAGGCAGACTGGCGGCATGCGCATACCCGTCCTCCCCAGACCCCGCAGCCTGGCGGGCCAGCTGTTCGCCATGCAGGCCGTGCTGCTGGCGCTCGTCGTGGCCGGGTACGCGCTCTTCAGCTACGTCAGGGACCAGGGCCAGGCCGAGGAGGCGGCCCGCCGCCAGACCACGGCGGTGGCCCGCTCCATCGCCGACGCACCCTCGGTCCTCACGGCCATCCACACCTCCGACCCCTCGGCGGAGCTCCAGCCGTACGCGCTGAGGGTCCAGCAGGACACCGGCGTCGACTTCGTCACGATCATGACTCCGGGCGGCATCCGCTGGACGCACCCGGATCCGGACCAGATCGGGCGGTCCTTCCTCGGCAACATCTCCCGCGCCCAGCGCGGCGAGTCCTTCACCGAGACCTACACCGGCACCCTCGGCCCGTCCGTCCGCGCGGTGACGCCCGTCGAGGAGCACGGCCGCGTGGTCGGCCTCGTCAGCGCCGGCATCAAGGTGGAGGCGATCAGCGAGCGGGTCCGGGAACAGGTCATCGCCCTGTTCTCGGTCGCGGCCGGGATCCTCGCGCTCGGCGCGATCGCCACGTACGTCATCAACGCTCGTCTGCGCCGCCACACCCACGGCATGAACGCGGCCGAACTCAGCCGTATGCACGACTACCACCAGGCCGCCCTGCACGCGGTGCGCGAGGGTCTGCTGATGCTGGACGCGCAGCACCGGGTGGCGCTCATCAACGACGGCGGGCGGGAACTGCTGGGCGTGGGACGCCAGGAGGACGTGATGGGCCGGTCGGTGGCGGACCTCGGCCTGCCGGCCCCGCTGACGGGCGCGCTGCTGGCGTCCGAACCGCGGGTGGACGAGGTGCACCTGACCGAATCGCGCGTGCTGGTCGTCAACACCTCACCGGTGTCGGGCGGGCAGCGCCGGGGCACGGTGGTGACCCTGCGGGACGTCACCGAACTCCAGTCGCTGATGGGGGAACTGGACTCGGAGCGCGGCTTCAGCCAGGCTCTGCGCTCCCAGGCGCACGAGGCGGCCAACCGGCTGCACACGGTGGTGTCGCTGATCGAACTGGGGCGGGCGGAGGAGGCCGTGGAGTTCGCGACGGCGGAGCTGGAGCTGGCCCAGGCGCTGACCGACCAGGTGGTCAGCGCGGTGAGCGAGCCGGTGCTGGCCGCCCTGCTGCTCGGCAAGGCGGCCCAGGCCAACGAGCGCGGCGTGGAGCTGGTGGTGTCCTCGGACAGCGGCCTGGACGACGGTCTGCTGCCGCGGAGCCTGCCGCCCCGGGACCTGGTGACGATCCTCGGCAACCTCGTCGACAACGCGGTGGACGCGGCGCGGGGCTGCATGCCGGCGCGGGTGACGGTCACGGCGTGCGCGGAGGACGGCGAGCTGGTGCTGCGGGTCGCGGACACCGGGCCGGGCGTGCACCCGGCCCATGCGGACCGGGTGTTCCAGCACGGCTTCTCCACCAAGCCGACGGGTCCCGGCGGACGGGGACTGGGGCTGGCGCTGGTACGGCAGGCGGTACGGCGGCACGAGGGGACGCTGACGGTGGCGGACGCCGAAGGGGGCGGCGCGGTGTTCGAGGCGCGGCTGCCCTTGGCGCACGGGACGGAGGACCACGTGACCCGCAAGGCCGTGTCCGGGGCCGAGAGCGGCCTGCCCGGAGGCGTGGCATGACGGACGGCGGGAGCGGGACGCAGCCCATCCGCGTCCTGGTGGTGGAGGACGACCCGGTCGCGGCGGACGCGCACGTGATGTACGTGGGCCGGGTGCCGGGATTCGTCGCGGTCGGCAAGGCGCACACCGGCGCCGAGGCCCGGCGGGCGCTGGAGCGCACCCCGGTGGACCTGCTTCTGCTGGACCTCCACCTGCCGGACGTGCACGGACTGAAGCTGGCCCGGTCCCTGCGGGCGGGCGGCCATCACGCGGACGTGATCGCGGTGACCTCGGCACGGGACCTGGCGGTGGTGCGCGAAGGGGTCTCGCTGGGGGTGGTCCAGTACGTCCTGAAACCGTTCACCTTCGCCACGCTCCGGGACCGGCTCGTGCGATACGCCGAGTTCCGCGCGGCGGTCGGGGAGGTGGGCGGCCAGGACGAGGTGGACCGCGCGATAGCGACCCTGCGCGCCCCGAGCCCGGCCGCCCTCCCCAAGGGCCTGAGCGCGCCGACGCTCCAGCGGGTGACGGACGCGCTGCGCGAGGCGGAGGAAGGACTCACGGCGGCGGGGGTCGCCGGGGCGGTCGGCATCTCCCGGATCACCGCCCGGCGCTACCTGGAGCACCTGGTGGACGCGGGCCGGGCCGTACGCAGCCCGCTGTACGGGCAGGTGGGCCGGCCGGAACTGGTGTACCGGTGGGTGCGGGAGAGTGGCGGGGACCGGTAAGGGGGCCGCCCCCCCCGTAGAGAGGTTCTGCAGCCCCCGTAGAGGGGTTCCGTGGAGAGCTTCGCGTCCGCGCGGGCCTCTTCAGAGAACGGCGCCGCCCGGACCACCGGCTCCTAGAACACCGACTCCGTCTCGTCCATGCGGTCCTTGGGGACGGTCTTCAGCTCGGTCACCGCCTGGGCCAGCGGGACCATCACGATGTCGGTGCCGCGCAGCGCGGTCATGTGGCCGAACTCCCCGCGGTGGGCGGCCTCCACCGCGTGCCAGCCGAAGCGGGTGGCGAGGACGCGGTCGTACGCGGTCGGGACGCCGCCGCGCTGGACGTGGCCGAGGATGACCGGCTTGGCCTCCTTGCCGAGCCGGCTCTCCAGCTCGTACGCCAGCGCCGTGCCGATGCCCTGGAAGCGCTCGTGGCCGAACTTGTCGATCTCGCCCTTGCCGTAGTCCATGCTGCCCTCGGCCGGGTGGGCGCCCTCGGCGACGCAGATCACCGCGAACTTCTTGCCGCGGGCGAAACGCTCCTCGACCATCTTCACCAGGTCGGCCGGGTCGAAGGGGCGCTCGGGCAGGCAGATGCCGTGGGCGCCGGCCGCCATCCCGGACTCCAGCGCGATCCAGCCCGCGTGCCGGCCCATGACCTCGACGACCATCACGCGCTGGTGCGACTCGGCCGTGGTCTTCAGCCGGTCCATGGCCTCGGTGGCCACGCCGACGGCCGTGTCGAAGCCGAAGGTGCGGTCGGTGGAGGAGATGTCGTTGTCGATCGTCTTCGGCACGCCCACCACCGGCAGCCCGGCGTCCGACAGCATGCGCGCCGCGGTCAGCGTGCCCTCGCCGCCGATCGGGATCAGCGCGTCGATGCCGAACCGGTGGATCATGTCCGAGGCGTTCTCACAGGCCTCGCGGAGCCGGTCGCGCTCCAGTCGGGAGGAGCCGAGGATGGTGCCGCCGAGGGCGAGGATGCCGCCCACCGCGTTGAGGTCCAGAGCGCGGTAACGGCCGTCGAGCAGGCCCGCGTAGCCGTCCTCGAAGCCGATGACCTCGTCGCCGTACGTGGTGACCGCCCGGTGTACGACCGACCGGATCACCGCGTTCAGTCCCGGGCAGTCGCCGCCCGCCGTGAGAACTCCGATACGCATCCTGCTGTGTCTCCTGCTCGCTGTTGACACCGGTGATCCCATCCGATTGTTTCATGTCCGGGAGGCGTCCACGGCCTGACGGGCGCTATATCTACCGACGGGGGTATTGTCAAGAGGATTCCGCTCACCCCGGTGGGCGTTTTTTGCAGGACGCCATCCCCGGCCGACGAGTGATCCCCCGAGGAAACGGAGAGCCCGCGTGACCCGCAGCGTGTACGTGACCGGCATCGAGCGCGGTGACGGCCGACAGGTCGTCGAGCTGGGAGTCATGGAACTGCTGACCCGGCAGGTGGACCGGGTGGGCGTCTTCCGCCCCCTCGTCCACGACGGCCCCGACCGCCTCTTCGAGCTGCTGCGCGCCCGCTACCGGCTCTCCCAGGACCCGGCGACCGTCTACGGCATGGACTACCACGAGGCGTCCGCCCTCCAGGCCGAGCAGGGCACGGACGAACTGGTGTCGGCCCTCGTCGACCGCTTCCACCTGGTCACCCGCGACTACGACGTGGTCCTCGTCCTCGGCACCGACTACGCCGACACCCAGCTCCCGGACGAGCTGTCCCTCAACGCCCGGCTCGCCAACGAGTTCGGGGCCTCTGTCCTGCCGGTCGTGGGCGGCCGCAGGCAGAGCGCCGAGTCGGTGCTCGCCGAGACCCGCAACGCCTACCGCGCCTACGACGGCCTGGGCTGCGACGTGCTGGCCATGGTCACCAACCGGGTGGCCCGCGAGGACCGCGACGAGATCGCCGAGCGACTGGCCGGCCGGCTGCCGGTGCCCTGCTGGGTGGTGCCCGACGAACCGGCCCTGTCCGCGCCGACGGTCGCGCAGATCACCCAGGCCCTGGACGGCCGGGTCCTGCTCGGCGACGACTCCGGTCTGGCGCGCGACGCCCTCGACTTCGTGTTCGGCGGCGCCATGCTGCCCAACCTCCTCAAGGCGCTGACGCCCGGCTGCCTGGTGGTCACCCCCGGCGACCGCGCCGACCTGGTCATCGGCTCGCTCGCCGCGCACAGCGCCGGCACCCCGCCGATAGCCGGCGTGCTGCTCACCCTGAACGAGGCGCCGCGGCAGGAGATCCTCACCCTGGCCGGCCGGCTCGCCCCGGGCACCCCGGTCGTCTCGGTGTCCGGCAACAGCTTCCCCACCGCCGAGCGGCTGTTCTCCCTGGAGGGCAAGCTGAACGCGGCCACCCCGCGCAAGGCGGAGACCGCGCTCGGCCTGTTCGAGCGGTACATCGACACCGCCGACCTCAGCAAGCGCGTCTCCGCGCCCAGCAGCGACCGGGTCACCCCGATGATGTTCGAGCACCAGCTGCTCGAACAGGCCCGCAGCGACAGGCGCCGGGTCGTGCTGCCGGAGGGCACCGAGGAGCGCGTGCTGCACGCGGCGGAGGTGCTGCTGCGCCGGGGCGTGTGCGACCTGACGCTGCTCGGCCCGGTGGAGGGGATCCGCAAGAAGGCCGCCGACCTCGGCATCGACCTCGGGGACGCGCAGCTGATCGACCCGGCCACCTCCGAACTGCGGGACGCCTTCGCCGAGCGGTACGCGCTGCTGCGCGCCCACAAGGGCGTCACCGTCGAGCTGGCGTACGACGTCGTCTCGGACGTGAACTACTTCGGCACGCTCATGGTGCAGGAGGGTCTGGCCGACGGCATGGTGTCGGGCTCGGTGCACTCCACGGCCGCGACCATCCGGCCCGCGTTCGAGATCATCAAGACTCGCCGGGACGCCTCGATCGTCTCGTCGGTGTTCTTCATGTGCCTGGCCGACAAGGTCCTCGTCTACGGCGACTGCGCGGTCAACCCCGTCCCGGACGCCGAGCAACTCGCCGACATCGCCATCCAGTCGGCGGCCACCGCCGCCCGGTTCGGCGTGGAGCCGCGGATCGCCATGCTGTCGTACTCCACCGGCGACTCCGGCTCGGGCGCCGACGTGGACAAGGTGCGCGAGGCGACCGAGCTGGTGCGGCTGCGCCGCCCGGACCTGATGATCGAGGGGCCGATCCAGTACGACGCGGCCGTGGAACCGTCGGTGGCCGCCACCAAGCTGCCCGGTTCGGAGGTGGCGGGGCAGGCCACCGTGCTGATCTTCCCGGACCTGAACACGGGCAACAACACGTACAAGGCCGTACAGCGTTCGGCCGGCGCGATCGCGGTCGGACCGGTCCTCCAGGGCCTGCGCAAGCCGATCAACGACCTGTCCCGCGGCGCCCTGGTGCAGGACATCGTCACCACCGTGGCCATCACGGCGATCCAGGCCCAGTCGTCCGGCAACTGACCTCCCCTCGGCCGTGTGTACCGGGGCCGCCGCCCCCGGGCGCACACGGCCGCAGACCTCCACAGCTCCCGACCAGAAAGCGCCAGCGCTCGTGACCGCGACCCGCGTCCTCGTCCTCAACTCCGGCTCCTCGTCGGTGAAGTACCAGCTGCTCGACATGCGCGACGCGACCCGGCTCGCCGTCGGCCTGGTGGAGCGCATCGGCGAGCGGACCTCCCGGCTCGAGCACACCTGCCTGACCACGGGGGCCACCCGCGAGGAGAACGGCCCGATCGCCGACCACGACGCCGCGCTGAAGTCGGTCGCGGAGGAACTGGCCCGGGACGGGCTCGGCCTGGACTCCCCCGAACTGGCCGCGATCGGGCACCGGGTGGTGCACGGCGGCATGTTCTTCACCGAGCCCACCGTCATCGACGACGCCGTGCTCACCGAGATCGAGCGGCTGATCCCGGTGGCGCCGCTGCACAACCCGGCCAACCTCACCGGCATCCGCACGGCCATGGCGCTGCGTCCCGACCTGCCGCAGGTCGCCGTCTTCGACACCGCGTTCCACACGACCATGCCGGAGTCCGCGGCACGCTACGCGATCGACACGAAGATCGCCGACCGGTACCGGGTGCGGCGCTACGGCTTCCACGGCACCTCGCACGCCTACGTCTCCCGGGCGACGGCGGAGCTGCTGGGCAAGGCCCCCGAGGACGTCAACGTCATCGTGCTGCACCTGGGCAACGGCGCGTCGGCCTCGGCGGTCCGGGGCGGCCGGAGCGTGGACACCTCCATGGGGCTCACCCCGCTGGAGGGACTGGTGATGGGAACGCGTTCCGGTGACCTCGACCCGGCCGTCATCTTCCATTTGCAGCGTGTCGGCGGAATGTCCATGGACGAGGTCGACACTCTCCTCAACAAGAGGAGCGGTTTGTTCGGCCTGTGCGGCGACAACGACATGCGGGAGATTCGGCGCCGGATGGAGGAGGGCGACGATGAGGCACGGCTCGCGTTCGAGATCTACACCCATCGGCTGAAGAAGTACGTGGGTGCCTATTACGCGGTACTCGGCACGGTGGATGCGGTCGCCTTCACGGCCGGGGTCGGCGAGAACGCGGCCTTTGTGCGCGAGGCCGCCCTCGACGGCCTGGAGGGGCTGGGCCTGGCGGTGGACCGGGAGCGGAACGCCGTCCGCGGCGACGGTGCGCGGCTGATCTCGCCCGAGGGCGCGCGGACCGCCGTGGCCGTGGTTCCCACGGACGAGGAAATGGAGATCGCCACCCAGACTTACGCACTGGTCGGAAAGGACGGCTGAGCACGTCCACGGAATTCCGGCCGGCACTCGACTGAGCGCGAAGGCGCCCATTTGCTGCTTCCACCAGACGGAATATTCCGGAGCGAAACAAACCGATAGGATCGCCCCATGCGCCGTTCGAAAATCGTCTGTACTCTCGGCCCAGCGGTCGACTCCCACGAGATGCTCGTCGCCATGATCGAGGCGGGCATGAATGTGGCCCGTTTCAACTTCAGCCACGGAACGCACGCCGAGCACCAGGCACGGTACGACCGTGTCCGCGCCGCGGCCAAGGAGACCGGCCGGGCCATCGCCGTCCTCGCCGACCTCCAGGGCCCGAAGATCCGGCTGGAGACCTTCGCCGAGGGGCCGGTGGAGCTCGAGCGGGGTGACGAGTTCACCATCACCACCGAGGACGTCCCGGGCGACAAGCACATCTGCGGTACGACGTACAAGGGGCTGCCGGCCGACGTCTCGCGCGGCGACCAGGTCCTCATCAACGACGGCAACGTCGAGCTGAAGGTCCTGGACGTCGAAGGCCCGCGGGTCAAGACGATCGTCATCGAGGGCGGCGTCATCTCCGACCACAAGGGCATCAACCTGCCCGGCGCCGCGGTGAACGTGCCCGCGCTGTCCGAGAAGGACGTGGAGGACCTGCGGTTCGCGCTGCGCATGGGCTGCGACATGGTCGCCCTGTCCTTCGTCCGCGACGCCAAGGACATCTCCGACGTCCACCGGGTCATGGACGAGGAGGGCCGCCGCGTCCCCGTCATCGCCAAGGTGGAGAAGCCGCAGGCGGTGGAGAACATGCAGGACGTCGTGATGGCGTTCGACGGCGTGATGGTGGCCCGCGGCGACCTTGCCGTCGAGTACCCGCTCGAGAAGGTCCCCATGGTGCAGAAGCGCCTGATCGAGCTGTGCCGGCGCAACGCCAAGCCGGTGATCGTGGCGACCCAGATGATGGAGTCGATGATCACCAACTCCCGTCCGACCCGCGCCGAGGCCTCCGACGTGGCCAACGCGATCCTGGACGGGGCCGACGCGGTCATGCTGTCGGCCGAGTCGAGCGTGGGCGCCTACCCGGTCGAGACCGTCAAGACGATGTCGAAGATCGTCAAGGCGGCGGAGGAGGAGCTGCTCGCCAAGGGCCTGCAACCGCTGGTGCCGGGCAAGAAGCCGCGCACACAGGGCGGTTCGGTGGCCCGCGCCGCCTGCGAGATCGCCGACTTCCTGGGCGCCAAGGGCCTGGTGGGCTTCACCCAGTCCGGCGACACCGCGCGCCGGCTGTCCCGCTACCGCGCCTGCCAGCCGATCCTGGCGTTCACCACGGACGAGTCCACCCGCAACCAGCTGGCGCTCAGCTGGGGTGTGGAGCCGCACGTGGTGCCGTTCGTCAACAGCACCGACGAGATGGTCGACCTGGTCGACCAGGAGCTGGTCAAGCTCAACCGCTTCGCCCCCGGCGACACGGTCATCATCACCGCCGGCTCGCCCCCCGGCGTCCCCGGCACCACCAACATGGTCCGCGTCCACCACCTGGGCGGCGGCTCGCGCGACTGAGACTGACCAACCGCACGGTGGATCGGCACACCACTGAGGGCGCCCCCTGCGAACAGGGGGACGCCCTCAGTGGTGTCGCGGCTCCCGGACGGGCCTTGGGCCGGTCAGTCGGTGGTGTACACGTGCATTCCGGGGACGTGCAGGTTGCCGCCGAACTGCGCCGCCTGGACCACTTCGACCTTGGTGAAGTAGATCAGCGGGAGGTTCAGCGGCGGAGGGTTGTCCGGGCTGAAGCAGACGTGGATCAACCCGAACAGGTTGCCGCAGATGCTCTGGGTGTACATCACCGTGTCGCCACCGCGGATCGTGGACGTCGAGCCCTTGGCGGCCTGCACGTGGTAGGTCTTGCCGGCCTGCTTGTCCTTCACCGTCTGGTGCAGGTCGCCGATGTCGGTGCCATCCGAAATGACGTACTTCAGCACCTTCTTGACGTGTCCGCCGGCCGTGCGCACCTCCACGATGCCCTGGTAGTCGGCACCCTTCAGCAGCAGCGAACTGGCGTTCAGGTACCAGGGGTCGTCGGCCAGCAGCACCTTGTTGTCCACGCCGCCCACGGCGTCGGTGGCGGCCGGGCAGTGCTCCGGGTCCGTCGTGGAACCCGCCGACGGGCTCGGCGAGGCCGTCGCCGCGTCGGCCGCCTCACCGGCCGCCTTGCCGGCCGTGTCCTTGACGCCCTCGACGGCCTTCCCGGCCTCCTCGACCGTCTTGGAGACCGTGCCGGTCGCGTCCTTCACGGTGTCCTCGACCGTGTCGGTGACCTTCTCGGCGGTGTCCTTGACCGTGCCGGCAGCGTCGTCGCCGGAGCCCCCGGCCCCGCCCGCCGAAGGCGTGGCGGAGGCGGACGGCGCGGCCGCGGAGTCGGCGGAGGCCCCGGACCCGGAGCTCTGCTTGCCGCCGGTGAGGACGCCGCCGAGCGCGTCACCGATGGTCCCCAGCAGACCGCCGCCGCCCGCGGGCGCCGACGGGTCCGCCGTGGCGGCGCCTCCCGTGCCCGAACCGCCCGGCTTGCTCTGCGAGGCGGTGGAGTCGGGCTTGGGCGCGGCCTTGTCACCGGAAGCCGGATCAGGCGAGGGGGACGTGTGCGAGGAGCCCTCGTCCCCCTTGCCGTCCTGGTCCGCCTGACCGTTCTGGTCCGCAGGGCCCGTGGAGGACGTGGCCGAGGGGTCCGGCTGCGCGGTGGCGTCCTCGGCGCCCGCGGAGGCGGACGGCGCCGGCGAGGCCGGGGCCTTGTCCTGGGAGCCGTCCAGCGCCGCGACACAGTCCTTGTACTCGTCGGCCGTCAGGCTCTTGGCGGACGGCGTCGTCGCGTTGTTGTCGGCGACGGCGTGGGTCGACGTGAAGCCCATCCCCATGAGGACCGCCGTCGGCATCGCCGCCATGGCTATCGCCTTGCCGGCCGGCATGTGGAACCTGGTGAACAGCGGCTTCTTGGGTGCCGCGTGACGCGGCCCGGTTCTCACGCGGGACACCTCCACTCCCGTCCCGTGAGTCACCTCGTCAGCCGGCACTTTGCCTCCCGTTCGCCCCGTTGGCCGGGCTCGTTCCTGACAGGTCGTTCTCCCCCAGTGCCTTGAAATCCTGGGAGGGGCCCCCATCGCTCATCGGGTCCACCGCAGGGCCGGACGGCACCGGGCCGTCCACCACCGGGCCGGGCACGGCCTCCGGGGCACCGCCCCGCACCGGGCCGGCCCGCTCGGCGTCCTCTCTCGAGGGCGGCGCCCCCTCCGCCCACGCCACGGCCATCGCGCCGCCGATGAGCGCGAGCAGGAAGCCCATGACGAAGCCACCGAAGTTGGACACGGGGATGGACACCAGCGCCAGCAGGATCGCCGCGACACCCGCGAACACCCGGATGTGCTTCTGGAACCAGAGGCTGATGCCGAGGACGACGAGCAGCACGCCGATGATCAGGGACCCGGCTCCCGCGGTCGTCGCCATCGCCAGCGTCAGATGACCGAGCTGGAGGTGGGCGTACGGGAAGTACATGATCGGAAAGCCGCCGAGCAGGACGAACAGACCGGCCCAGAACGGACGTGTGCCCCGCCAGGCGCGGAACTGCAGCCTCCGGCGGGTGAACTGGCCGGTTACGGCAGGAGTCTCGGCGCTCATGGAAAACAGCTCCCTGGTGCGGCGTTGCTGTGATGAGGGTGGTGCTTGGTCGGTGTGGGGGATGTGTGAAGAGCGGGTGGAAGGTGGAACGGGCGGGGGCGCCGTCGGCTCCCCCGCCCGTTCCCGAGTGCCTAGTAGCACTCCTTGGTACCCGTCGCCAGCGACATGCTGAGCCCGCTGAGCTTGAAGGTTCCGGCGGTCGTCGCCCACGCCGTCTGCTTCACGCCGGTCAGCACGGCCGAGTCGGCCTGCTGAGCGAACCCGAAGGGGTTGGCCTTCTTCTGCTCGACCTCGCCCGGCTTGATGCCCGGACCCTTGCCGGCGGCCCCGGCCGCAACACCGATGTCGATGTTGGTGAACGTGGCGTCGGCCTTGAGGTCGGCGATGTCGATGTAGAGGTTCTCGGCCTCGACCGGCGACTTGCCGCCGCCCGCCTTCAGCAACAGGCTCACGTTACCGAAGGGCGTCGGGGTGACGACCGACTGGCACAGGTTGTTGATCCTGGCCTTCTTGAACGCCGAGACCGCGACCGGGTGGTGCTCGTCCTTGCTGCCGTCGAGGCTCTTCCCCGAGTCGATCGCGCCGTACTGCGCGAACCCCTGACCCTCCAGCCGGTCGGCCGTCACCTTGAACGACTGACCCGACACGCTGAACGACGCGGCGAGGGCACCCTGAGCCAGGGCCACGCCTATCGCCGCTGTCGCGGCAACGCTGGGCACCATGACCACAGCGAACCGCTTCCATCTCGTCCCGCCACGCAGTTGGGACTCCATTTTTCCTCCTTCTCGGACGTACATCTCCTGGCCCGGCTCACCACCGGCCGGCGGTTCGGCCGGGCAGGGATGGGAGAAGTGCTACGTCCTCGGGAAGGAGAGCGCCCGCGCTCGGTGGCGCCAACCGCGCCCGAATCACCGGCGATCACCCCCGAGCGACAACCACTGGTCGCGCCTGACACGCATCACGCACAACCTTGCTGGACAGGCTTCGCCAGACGGCGAAGACCCCCCTGCCCCAAGGGACGGCGCCACTGCCGCCGGCCCTGCTCGGTGGGGACCCAGACACCCCATGACCCGACCGGCTGCCGGGGTACGGGGATGGACCGAGCGTCGCCGATCGTGGTGCATTCTCGCCGCCCGCACAAGGGGGGTCGTTACTCGCTAGTAACGGCTGGATAACCGGGACACGACTCACCGGTTCCGAACGGCGACACTCGGTGGTAACAAAGGGCAGAACAAAACGGTTCACCCCCGGACGGAACCGGGCGGAACCACACCCTCGATTTACTGCCAGTAACAGCGGCCGCGATTACCAAGTTTTGGTAAAGCGCGGCCGCGCTGACGGCTCCCCGGCCAATCTTTCACTCGGGCATCACATGCCGTGGTGTTTAACGACTGGTCAGAACAAGAGGGTTGGCACGGATCAGAACAGCGCCCGCGCCAACGCCCGGCGTGCCCCCGCCACTCGCGGGTCCTCGGCGCCGACGACCTCGAAGAGCTCCAGCAGCCTCAGCCGCACCGCGTCCCGGTCCTCGCCCGCGGTGCGCCGCACGGTGTCGATGAGCCGGCTGAACGCGTCCTCCACGTGACCGCCCACCAGATCCAGGTCGGCGGCGGCGATCTGCGCCCGCACATCGGCGGGCTTCCCGGCCGCCTCCTCGCGCACCCGCTGCGGGTCGAGGTCCTGCACCCGCTGGAGCAACTCGGCCTGCGCCAGGCCGAGTTTGGCCTCCGGGTTGCCCGGGTCGTCGGCCAGCACGTTCTTGTACGCCTGGACCGCGCCGCCCAGGTCGCCGGCGTCCAGGGCCTGCGAGGCCGCGTTCAGCAGCGCTTCGTACGGGCCGACCGGGGCCTGCTGAACCGTCTGTGCGCCCGCCTCGGCGTCCGGGTCGACGGTCAGGCCGGTCAGTCCGAACCGCTGCTCGGCGACCTGCACCAACTGGTCCAGCGTCTCCCGGATCTGCGCCTCGCCCGCCGCCCCCTGGAACAGGGGCAGGGCCTGGCCCGCGACCACCGCGAAGACCGCGGGGATCCCCTGGACGCCGAACTGCTGCATCAGCAATTGGTTGGCGTCGACGTCGATCTTGGCAAGGAGGAAGCGACCGTTGTACTCGACGGCCAGTCGCTCCAGGACCGGGCTCAGCTGCTTGCAGGGCTGACACCACTCGGCCCAGAAGTCGATGACGACGGGCACCTCGGCCGACCGCTGGAGGACATCGCGCTCGAAAGTGGCCTCGTCGACGTCGATGACGAGATCGGCCGGGGAGACCGCCCCCGCGCCGCCCTCCCTGGCCGCTTGGGCGCGCGCCTGCTCCGCCTTCGCCTTGGCCTCCTGGGCCGCCTTCACCGCGGCGAGGTCGACGACTCCGCTCATGGACATGTTCCGTGGCTGCATGCGTCTATCCTCCCCCGTTCTGCCCGCCTGAGTGAAAACCGCCGGGAAAGCCGTACTGCGCCGGGCGCCCGGTCCCCACCTGGCACCCTGTGGTCATCGCTCGGAACGGGCTCGCACCCGCGTTTCGCTACGACCCGTAGCGTAATGGCAGCGGATGCCCACGCGGAAGCACACCGTGGTGATCTCTCTCACGACCGGACAGGAACCACTCGTTTTCGGTCCGGTTATGGTCAGGGGATGCAGAGCCGCACCCCCGCCGCCCGTGCCGGCCGGCCGCGCAGCGCCGCCGCGGACGCGGCGATCCTCGCCGCCACCCGGGCGGCGCTGGTGGACCTGGGCTGGTCCAGGCTCACCCTGGGGGACGTGGCCACCCGGGCCGGGGTCGCGAAGACGACCCTGTACCGCCGCTGGGCGGGCAAGAACGAACTCGTCGTCGACGCCGTCGCCGAACTCTTCGACGAACTCCGCCTCCCCGACCGCGGCAGCCTCGCCGCCGACATCGAGGGCGTGGTCCTCCAGTTCGCGGCGATCCTGGCCCGGCCCGAGGCCAAGAGCGGCCTGATGGCCGTGGTCGCCGAGTCGACGCGCGACGAGGCCCTGCGCGAACGCATCCGCACCTCGATCGTGGACCGCCAGAAGCGCCTGGTCCTGGAGGGCCGCGCCCGCGCCCAGACCCGGGGCGAACTCCCCCCGGAACCCGACCCGGAGGAAGCCGCCCGCACGGTCGGCCTGATCTTCGACATCGTCGCCGGCGCGGTGGTGCACCGCACCCTGGTCAGCGCCGAACCGGCGGACGAGGAATGGGTGCGCGGCTTCACCCGGGTCCTTCTGACCGGGCTCGCGGCGGACGGCTGACTGGGGCGCCGGGGCGGACGGGCCCGCCCCGGCGCCGGTCCCTCAGAACCCCGCGGGCTCCGTGTACACCCCCCACTCGTCCCGCAGGACCCCGCAGATCTCACCCAGCGTCGCCTCGGCGCGCACGGCGTCGAGCATCGGCTCGATCATGTTGGCGCCGGACCGCGCGGCCGCCAGCATCGCGTCCAGCGCGGAGCGCACGGCACTCTCGTCCCGCCCGGTCTTCCGCTCCCCGAGCACCCGCACCTGCTCCCGTTCCACCTCGTGGCTGACCCGCAGGATCTCCAGGTCGCCGGTGACCGAGCCGGTGTGGACGTTGACGCCGACGACCCTCTTGTCGCCCTTCTCCAGCGCCCGCTGGTAGCGGAAGGCCGACTCCGCGATCTCGCCGGTGAACCACCCGTCCTCGATGCCCCGCAGGATCCCGGACGTGATCGGCCCGATCGGGTGCTGCCCGTCGGGGTGCGCCCGCAGCCCCCGCTCCTTGATCTGCTCGAAGATCTTCTCGGCGTCCGCCTCGATCCGGTCCGTCAGCTGCTCGATGTACCACGAACCGCCCAGCGGATCGGCCACGTTGGCGACGCCGGTCTCCTCCATCAGCACCTGCTGCGTGCGCAGCGCGATCTCCGCGGCCTGCTCGCTCGGCAGCGCCAGCGTCTCGTCGAGCGCGTTGGTGTGCAGCGAGTTGGTGCCGCCGAGCACCGCCGCGAGCGCCTCCACGGCCGTGCGCACGACGTTGTTGTACGGCTGCTGGGCGGTCAGCGAGACCCCGGCGGTCTGCGTGTGGAAGCGCAGCCACTGCGCCTTGTCGGTCTTCGCGCCGTAGACGTCCCGCATCCACCGGGCCCAGATGCGGCGGGCCGCGCGGAACTTGGCGATCTCCTCGAAGAAGTCGACGTGCGCGTCGAAGAAGAAGGACAGGCCGGGCGCGAAGACGTCGACGTCGAGACCGCGGCTGAGCCCGAGTTCGACGTACCCGAAGCCGTCCGCCAGCGTGTACGCCAGCTCCTGCGCGGCCGTCGCCCCCGCCTCGCGGATGTGGTAGCCGGAGACGGACAGCGGCTTGTACGCGGGGATCTTGGTGGCGCAGTGCTCCATCAGGTCGCCGATGAGGCGCAGATGGGGCTCGGGCTGGAAGAGCCACTCCTTCTGGGCGATGTACTCCTTGAAGATGTCGGTCTGGAGCGTGCCGTTGAGGACGGAGGCGTCCACTCCCTGCCGCTCCGCGGCGACCAGGTACATGCAGAAGACGGGGACGGCCGGCCCGCTGATCGTCATCGACGTGGTGACGTCACCGAGCGGGATGTCCTTGAACAGCACCTCCATGTCGGCCGCCGAGTCGATGGCCACGCCGCAGTGGCCGACCTCGCCCAGCGAACGCGGGTCGTCGGAGTCGCGGCCCATGAGCGTCGGCATGTCGAAGGCGACCGAGAGCCCGCCTCCGCCGTTGCCGAGGATCATCTTGTAGCGCTCGTTGGTCTGCTCGGCGTTGCCGAACCCGGCGAACTGCCGGATCGTCCACGTACGCCCCCGGTAGCCGGTCGGGTACAGGCCGCGGGTGAAGGGGTACTCCCCCGGCCAGCCGATCCGCTCGAATCCCTCGTACGTGTCTCCCGGCCGGGGACCGTACACCGGCTCCACGGGGTCGCCGGAGAGCGTGGTGAAGTCCGCCTCGCGCTTGCGTGCGGTGTCGTACCGGGCCTGCCAGCGGCGGCGGCCCTCCTCGATGGCGTCAGCGTCCATACCCTCGAATTTACTAGGACGTCCAAGTAAATGTCGACGGCTGACCGCCGTACGGGTTCCGTACGGCGGTGACGCGTGCTTACGCCTCGGCGACCGCGGGGGCCTCGTCCTGCGCGAGCTTGGACTCCAGCTCCTGGCTGACCTTGCGCTCCACGAAGAACGCGGCGGTCGGGATGGTCCCCGCGAGGAGCACCCACAGCTGCTTGGCGACCGGCCACTTGGCCTTGGAGCCCAGGTCGAAGGCGAACACCAGGTACACGACGTACAGCCAGCCGTGCGCGATGCCGACGACGCTCGTGAAGCCCGCCGCGCCGTTCATGTCGAGCAGGTACTTGGCGATCACGCCGAGAGTCAGCAGGACCAGCAGCACACCGGTGACGTAGGCCATGACGCGGTAGCGGGTCAGCACGCTTCGTTTCATGAGGACGAGCGTAACCACCCGTTCCGGGAGATCTTGCCCCGGGTGGGCCCTGCCGCGGCGGTCCGTGCCCCGGCCCCTCGGTCCTCGTGGAAGCCGTGCGCGTCAGTCCTCGTGGAAGTCGTGCGCGGCGATCCGCAGCGGCCGCAGCATCGCGAAGATCTCGCCGCACTCCTCGGCGTCGTAGGCCCCGAGGCCGAACTCCATCGCCATCAGGTCGCGGGTGGCGGCATCGACCGCCTCGCGGCCCTTGTCGGTGATGACGGCGAGCGTGCCGCGCCCGTCGTTGGGGTTGGGGCGCCTGGCGACGAGACCGGATCTGACCAGCCGGTCCACGGTGTTCGTCACGGACGTGGGGTGCACCATCAGACGCTCGCCGATCTTGGACATCGGCAGTTCGCCGGCCTTCGAGAAGGTGAGCAGCACCAGGGCCTCGTAGCGCGCGAAGGTCAGCCCGTACGGCTTGACCACCGCGTCGACCTCGGCCAGCAGGATCTGGTGGGCGCGCATGATCGAGGTGATCGCGGCCATGGACGGAACGCTTCCCCAGCGCTGCTTCCAGAGCTCGTCGGCACGGGCGATGGGGTCGAAAGGGAGACTGAGGGGCTTCGGCACGTCACCAGACCCTACCGGTCGGTCATATCCGGCTCAGCCCCGTCTCAGCTTTCGGTCCGGCGGGCGGCCACCGCCAGCCCCACGCAGCACACCGTCCCCAGCACTCCGGCCCCCGCGACCGTCGCCGCCACCCCGGCGAACTCCGCCGCGACGCCGGCCAGCGCCATGCCCAGGCCCTGGATCGTCATGAGTCCGGCGGTCATCAGGGTCATCGCCCGGCCGCGCAGTTCCTCGGGCACCGCCCGCACGAACCACTGGTCCAGGCCCAGTGTGTACGCCGCCCCGGCGCCCGAGAGCACGAGCAGGAGAAGGGAGACGGCGAGACCGGGGTGCAGGGCGTAGCCGACGTAGGGCAGCAGGGTCAGGCAGACCAGTGGCAGGGCGATCCGCTCGCGGACGGCGGGCCGCAGCCGGGAGCCGGCGTACACCTCACTCGCGATCGTGCCGACGGGCAGCCCGCACATCAGCAGACCCAGACCGATGGAGCCGGCGCCGAGCGCGTCGGCGTACGGGGCCGTCAGGGCCTCCGGCACGACCGCGAACATCGGCGGCACCCAGAACAGCAGGAGGAGTACGCGGACCCGGCGGTCGGCGAGCACCTGCCGGGCACCGCGCAGCGAGTCGCCCACCAGGGCGCCGGACTGCCCGGTCCGGGCGGGACGGCGCCGGGTGCCGAGGCGGAGCAGGACGGCGGAGGCGAGGAAGGTACCGACGGTGATCAGCAGAGCGTGCCGGGGGCTGACCACGGTGAGCAGCAGGCCGCCGAGGCCGAAGCCGACGAGCAGCGCGCTCTGCGAGACGATCCGCAGCAGGGAGCGGCCGAGGACGAACAGTTCGCCGTCCCCGAGGATGTCGGTGAGGCTCGCCATCCGCGTTCCCTGGAACACCGGCGACACGATGGCGACGGCGCAGCGCAGCGCGAGCAGGACGCCGATGTGGGCCCCGGGCACCACCATCGGCGCCACGCAGGCCGCGCACACCAGGTCGCAGGTGACGAGCACCCGGCGGGCCGGGAAGCGGTCGGCGATCCCGCTGAGGAAGGTGCCGCCGACGACGTAGGGCAGCATGCCGAGCGCGAAGGTGAGGGCGCTCATCAGGGGCGAGCCGGTGAGGTCGTAGACGAGGACCGACAGGGCGATCTCGCTGACCATCACGCCGAGCAGGGAGAGGGCGTGGGCGGCGAAGACCGCCCGGAACTCGGGTACGGCGAAGACCCGCGCGTAGCCGGCCGCCGGTTCGGGGGCGGGGGCGGGCGCGGGCGGGGGCTCCGGCCGGTCCGGGGCCTGCGAGGTCGGGGTGGGCTCGGGGGCTTGCTGCATGGGCCGCAGCGTGCCGGTGGAAAGGGCGGGCGGCGTAGAGTTTCGGCCACTGCCGAATCTTCGCCCTCTCTCCCTGCCTTTCCTGACCTGTCTTTCCTGTCTTTCCTGTCTTCGCCTGTCTTTTCTGGGAGTGCCGTGCCGTTCCGTCTGCACTTCGGGGACGACGACCTCATGCGGTGCCGGTTCGCGGTGTCACCGCTGTGGGAGACGCAGGAGGCGGTGCGGACGCTGCGGCGGCCGGACCGGCACGGCTACCACCCGCACTGGCTGCGCCGCATCCGGGAGGCCGCACGGGGGCTGGACCTCGCCCCGCTGTGGCTGCTCATGCCCCGGCGCGGGCACAGCCCCGACTTCCTCGGGCCGCCGCCGATCGGGCCGGCGGCCGTGTTCGAGGACGAGATCGCCCAGGTGCGGGCGGCGGATCCCGGGGCGGCGCGGGAGGACCTGGCGCGGGCGCTGGCCGATACGCCGGGTGCGCTGGAGTCGTCGCGGGGGCGGGCGATGCTCGCCGATCCGGGGCGTGCGGTGCGGGAACTGGCCGATCTGCTGGAGGCCGCGTGGCACGCGCTGGTCGAGCCGGAGTGGCCGCGGCTGCGGGCGCTGCTCGAGGCCGATGTGGCCTTCCACTCGCGGCGGCTGGCCGAGGTGGGGCTGGGGGCGCTGCTGCCGGAACTGGACCGGCGGCTGTCCTGGGACGCGCGGACGCTGACGGTCGACTGGCCGGGCGAGCACGGGCGCGACCTCGACGGGCGGGGGCTGGTGCTGATGCCGAGCGTGTTCTCCTGGCCGGACGTGATCAGCGGCTTCGATCCGCCCTGGCAGCCCACGCTGGTGTACCCGGCGCGCGGGCTGGGCGGTCTGTGGGCGCGGCGGGGCGCGGAGGCCGGTGAGGCCCTGGTGCGGCTGCTGGGGCGCGGACGGGCCGCGGTGCTGGCCGCGCTGACCGATCCGGCGTCGACGACGGCGCTGGCCCACCGCCTGGACCTGGCCCCGTCCTCGGTGTCGGCGCATCTGACGGTGCTGCGGGACGCGGGCCTGCTCACGTCCCGCAGGTACGGGCACCAGGTGCTCTACGAACGCACTCCGCTGGGGATGGCGCTGGTCTCGGGCGGGTGAGGCCCGCGCGGCGCGGGACAGGTGTCTCCGGGCGCGCCGCCGGGTACCTACTCCGCTTTCCGGGCCTCTTGGGCAAGGTGCCTCTCGACCCGCTCCACCTTGGCGGTGAGGCCGTCCGTGACGCCGGGACGGATGTCCGCCTTGAGGACCAGGGACACACGCGGAGCGCGTGCCTCCACCGCGGCGACGGCTCGCTTGACGACGTCCATGACCTCGTCCCACTCGCCCTCGACGGAGGTGAACATCGCGTCGGTGCGGTTGGGCAGGCCGGACTCGCGGACGACCCGGACGGCGTCGGCGACGTACTCCCCCACGTCCTCGCCGACGCCCAGCGGGGTCACGGAAAAGGCGACGATCATGCGTTCACGACCCCTTCGCGGCGGGCGCGGGAGGCGATCACCGCGTCCTCGGCCTCGCGCTTGAGCCTGCGCTCGGCGAAGAAGCCGCCGGTAGGCAGGACCGAGAGGACGAAGTAGAGGGCGGCGGTCCCCACCGACCACTTGGCGCGGTTCCAGGCGTCGGCCCAGAAGATCACGTACAGGATGAACAGGACGCCGTGGATCGCGCCCATCACGGGCACCGCGTTGAAGTCCGTGGTCCGCTTCAGGACCGAGCAGACCAGCAGCAGGAGGAAGGAGACCGCCTCGGGGGCGGAGACCAGGCGGAGGCGGCGGAGGGCGGTGGCGGTCTTGATGTCCACGGGTCACCTTCGGTGGGAGACGGACCGGCGGGCCGCTGAGGTGGCGCCGGCCGGCTTGTGAATGCGAGCACAAACGTTCGTCCATTGTGGCAAACCCGCGGGGCGGGTCCGGTCAGGGGGTGGGCGCGGCCGTCCCGTAAGGGCGTGAATCAGGGTCGTTGTCCCCCCGCAGGCCCTGTCGGCCTCCCCCGTCCGCCGCTACCTTCACTCCGTGGCGATGTTCCGACTTCAAGACAGCAGGGTGCTCGCCGTCGACATGACCGGGGACGCCGTGAAGGCGAAGAACGGCTCGATGGTCGCGTACGACGGGCAGATGGCCTTCAAGAGGCTGACCGGTGGCGGCGAGGGACTGCGCGGCATGGTGACCCGGCGGCTCACCGGCGAGCAGATGACCGTGATGGAGGTGCGGGGGCACGGAACGTGCTGGTTCGCCGATCGGGCGGCCGAGATCAATCTGGTGCAGCTCCAGGGGGACAAGCTGTACGTCGAGTCGAGCAACCTGCTCGCGACGGACGCCGGGCTGCGCACGGGGACGACGTTCACCGGGCTGCGCGGCGCCTCCCAGGGCAACGGGCTGTTCACGACCACGGTCGAGGGGCACGGGCAGGCGGCGATCATGTCGGACGGGCCGGCGGTGGTGCTCAGGGTCGGCCCGCAGTACCCGCTGATCGTCGACCCCGGCGCCTACATCGCGCACCAGGGGAACGTCCGGCAGTCCTTCCAGTCCGGGGTGACCTTCCGCACGTTCCTCGGGGAGGGCGGCGGGGAGGCCTTCCAGATCCGGTTCGAGGGGGACGGGCTGGTGTACGTCCAGCCGAGCGAGCGGAACACGATCGCGGGGGACCTGTGAGATGACGTTCCGGGAGATCAACTCGAAAATGGTCGAGGCGACGGTCGTACCCGGCCGGCGCCTGTTCAGTCAGCGCGGCGCGATGCTCGCCTACCGGGGCGACGTGGCGTTCACGCCCAACATCCAGGGCGGCCAGGGCGGTCTGATGTCGATGATCGGGCGCCGGGTGGCGGGCGAGGCGACGCCGCTGATGACCGTGGAGGGCAGCGGCACGGTCTTCTTCGGGCACGGCGGCCACCATGTGCACGTGATCGAGATGACGGGCGACACGCTGTACGTGGAGGCGGACCGCCTGCTCGCCTTCGAGGGCACGCTCCAGCAGGGCACGATGTTCATGGGCTCGCAGGGCGGGGTCATGGGCATGGTGCGGGGTCAGGTGACGGGCCAGGGACTGTTCACGACGACCCTCCAGGGACACGGCTCGGTGGCGGTCATGGCGCACGGCGGCGTCTTCGAGGTGCCGATCACCCCGCAGCGTCCCGTCCACGTCGACCCGCAGGCCTACGTCGCCCACCACGGCGACGTCCGCAACAAGCTGTCCACCGCGCTGGGCTGGCGCGAGATGGTGGGACGCGGCTCCGGGGAGGGCTTCCAGCTGGAGCTGAGCGGCAACGGCACGGTGTACGTCCAGGCGTCGGAGGAGAAGCTGTGAGCGCGTACGGAACGCCCGGCTCCGGGCCGGTGGTCCACGACCCGACGACCCTGCCGGCCGACGACAACGTGAACCCGTACACCTTCTGCGTGGAGCTCAAGGGGAGCCAGTGGTTCCTCCAGAAGGGGAAGATGATCGCCTACTACGGGACGATCGAGTTCAACGGCATCGGGCACGGCCGGCTGGACCATCTGGTCCGTACTGCCTTTCATTCGCCTCTGCACGCGAGCGACTGGGTGGTGGCCGAGGGTTCGGGCCGGATGCTGCTCGCCGACCGGGCCTTCGATGTCAACTCCTTCGACCTGGACGACGGCAATCTGACCATTCGCTCCGGCAATCTGCTCGCTTTTCAGCCAACTCTGTCGCTCAAGCAGTCGATCGTGCCCGGCTTCCTCACTCTCATCGGAACCGGAAAGTTCGTGGCCGCGTCCAACGGGCCGGTGGTGTTCATGGAGCCCCCGATCCGGGTGGACCCGCAGGCGCTGGTCGGCTGGGCCGACTGCCCGTCCCCGTGCCATCACTACGACCACGGGTACCTGACCGGCGTACTGGGCGGGCTGCGTTCGATGACGGGCCTCGGGCCGGTCTCCGGGGAGGAGCACCAGTTCGAGTTCGTGGGAGCCGGGACGGTCCTGCTGCAGTCCAGCGAGAGCCTCATCGCCGAACTGGCGGCGGGGGTGCTTCCGGACGAGCCCGGGGTACCCGGAGGGGGAAGGGTGTCCGGAACCCGCGGACAGCAGGGTGGGCAACCGCGCCTTCCCGGACAGCTGGGAGATCTCCAGCGTCGCTTCGGGGTGTGAGCGGTAGTCTGCGGAGTGTGACATCGAACGCGTGCGCGCCGTCACACCACCCTCACTAGTTCGCCTTTCAACTTCTTAGGTAGACTTCATTCATGGAGACCGAGACGGCCACGCGCTGGCTGACCGATGCGGAGCAGTGCGCCTGGCGCACCCACCTGGAGGTCAACAGGCTGTTGACGTACCAACTCGAGAAGGACCTGCAGCCGTTCGGCCTGACGATGAACGACTACGAGATCCTGGTGAATCTCTCCGAGTCGGAGGACGTACGGATGCGCATGAGCGACCTCGCGTCCGCCACCCTCCAGTCCAAGAGCCGCCTCTCGCACCAGATCACCCGCATGGAGAACGCGGACCTGGTGCGCCGTGAGAACTGCGAGTCCGACCGCCGGGGCCTGTACGCGGTCCTCACCGAGCACGGCATGGAGACCATGCGGAAGGTCGCGCCGCACCATGTGGCGTCCGTGCGGAGGCACTTCGTCGATCTGGTCGACCACGAGACGCTGATGGAGCTGGACAAGGCCCTGAAGCCGATCGCCCAGCATCTGCGGGGACAGCGGGGCGGGGCGTAACCACCCCGCACGGCACCTCCGCGCGGCGCCCCCGCGCGGAGAGAAGACGGAGAGAAGGCGGAGCCCTCGGGGCTCCGCCTTCCGTGTCACAACGGGTGTCACCAGGGGCGGGTCAGGCCTCGGTCAGACCCGCCACCAGCTCGTCCGCCGCCTGGTAGGGGTCCAGCTCACCGGCGGTGATCCGCTCCGCGAGGGCGCTCAGACGGCGGTCGCCGTGCAGGTCGCCGATGCGCTCACGCAGGGCCGTGACCGCGATGGTCTCCACCTCGTGGGCGGCGCGGGCGCGGCGGCGCTCCGCGAGGACGCCCCGCTCCTCCATCCAGGCCCGGTGCTTCTCCAGCGCCTCGACCACCTCGTCGACGCCCTCGGAGCGCGCGGCGACCGTCTTGACGATGGGCGGGCGCCAGTCGCCGGGGCCGCGGGACTCGCCGAGGCCCAGCATGTGGTTCAGCTCGCGGGCGGTGGCGTCCGCGCCGTCCCGGTCGGCCTTGTTGACGACGTAGACGTCGCCGATCTCCAGGATGCCGGCCTTGGCCGCCTGGATGCCGTCGCCCATCCCCGGGGCCAGCAGGACGACGGAGGTGTCGGCCTGGGAGGCGATCTCCACCTCCGACTGGCCCACGCCGACCGTCTCGACCAGGATCACGTCGCAGCCCGCCGCGTCCAGTACGCGGATCGCCTGCGGGGCGGCCCAGGCAAGCCCGCCCAGGTGGCCGCGGGTGGCCATGGAGCGGATGTAGACGCCCGGGTCGGAGGCGTGCTCCGACATCCGCACCCGGTCGCCGAGCAGCGCGCCGCCGGAGAAGGGCGAGGACGGGTCGACGGCCAGGACGCCGACCCGCTTGCCCTGCTTGCGGTACGCCGTCACCAGCGCGGACGTGGACGTCGACTTGCCCACGCCCGGGGAGCCGGTCAGACCGACGACGTACGCGTTGCCGGTCAACGGCGCGAGCGTCCGCATGACCTCCCGCAACTGCGGGGACGCCCCCTCCACCAAGGAGATCAGCCGGGCCACGGCCCTCGGCCGGCCTTCCCTGGCCTGGGCCACCAGAGAGGAGACGTCCTGCATCACAGCTCCGTTCACGTGATCCACGTACGCGGTCCGCGTACGAGAGGTCCTACGAATGAGATCGGTCGGGTGTTACCCGGCTCAGGCCTTCGGCACCCGGACGATCAGCGCGTCGCCCTGACCGCCGCCGCCGCACAGCGCGGCCGCGCCGACGCCGCCGCCGCGCCGCTTCAGCTCCAGCGCCAGGTGCAGCACGAGACGGGCGCCGGACATCCCGATCGGGTGACCCAGGGCGATGGCGCCGCCGTTCACGTTCACCTTTTCCGTGGACACGCCGAGGTCCTTCATTGACTGCACGGCCACGGCGGCGAACGCCTCGTTGATCTCGACGAGGTCCAGGTCGGAGACCTCGAGCCCCTCCTTCTTCAGGGCGTGCTGGATGGCGTTGGAGGGCTGGGACTGCAGGGAGTTGTCCGGGCCGGCGACGTTGCCGTGGGCGCCGATCTCGGCGATCCACTCCAGGCCCAGCTCCTCGGCCTTGGCCTTGCTCATCACGACCACGGCCGCGGCGCCGTCGGAGATCTGCGAGGAGGAGCCGGCGGTGATCGTGCCGTCCTTGGCGAAGGCCGGGCGCAGCTTGGCCAGGCCTTCGGCCGTGGTGTCGCCGCGGATGCCCTCGTCCTTGCTGAACAGGACCGGGTCGCCCTTGCGCTGCGGGATCTCCACCGGGGTGATCTCGGCCTCGAAGACGCCGTTCTTCTGCGCGGCGGCGGCCCGCTGGTGGGACAGCGCGGCGATCTCGTCCTGCTCGGCGCGCCCGAGGCCCAGGCGGGTGTTGTGCTTCTCCGTCGACGCGCCCATGGCGATGCCCTCGAAGGAGTCGGTCAGGCCGTCGTGGGCCATCGCGTCCAGCATCTCCACCGCGCCGTACTTGTAGCCCTCGCGGGACTTCGGCAGGAGGTGGGGGGCGTTGGTCATGGATTCCTGGCCGCCGGCCACGACCACGTCGAACTCACCCGCACGGATCAACTGGTCGGCGAGCGCGATGGCGTCCAGACCGGACAGGCACACCTTGTTGATGGTGAGCGCCGGGACGCTCATCGGAATGCCGGCCTTGACCGCGGCCTGGCGGGCCGGGATCTGCCCCGCCCCGGCCTGCAGCACCTGGCCCATGATCACGTACTGCACCTGGTCGCCCCCGATCCCCGCGCGGTCGAGGGCGGCCTTGATCGCGAAGCCGCCGAGGTCGGCTCCGGAGAAGGACTTCAGCGAGCCCAGCAGTCGTCCCATGGGCGTCCGCGCGCCCGCGACGATCACCGAGCCGGTCGTACCGGAAGTTCCAGAAGACATGAGCTGCGATCCCCTTACCGGCCTGCACAGCCGAGGAGTGAACGAGGGTTTACTTCGAATGTACTGAGGCCTGCTCCGCCCCGTCATCGGGCCGTCGGTGTGATCGCGCGCACGTTGCGTAACCACCCCGGTGGCGCTGCACTGATTCCATGCTGACGCGAATCGACCACATCGGGATCGCCTGCCACGACCTCGACGCCACCGTCGAGTTCTACCGGACCACGTACGGCTTCGAGGTGTTCCACACCGAGGTCAACGAGGAGCAGGGCGTGCGCGAGGCCATGCTCAAGATCAACGACACCTCCGACGGAGGGGCTTCCTACCTGCAGCTTCTCGAACCGACCCGCGAGGACTCCACCGTCGCGAAGTGGCTCGCGAAGAACGGCGAGGGCGTGCACCACATCGCCTTCGGCACGGCGGACGTCGACGCGGACGCGGCCGCCGTCCGCGACAAGGGCGTACGCGTTCTGTACGACGAGCCGCGACGCGGCTCGATGGGGTCCCGGATCACCTTCCTGCACCCCAAGGATTGCCACGGTGTCCTGACAGAACTGGTCACTTCGGCGCCTGTTGAGTCGGTTGAGCACTGACTCCCGTACATAAGGGCCGGTAGGGTTGAGGGCGGTCGTCCCCCGAGCGGGGACGACCCGGTCCTGCCGTCGAGAGCGACAGGACCGCCGGGGTCCGTGTTTCGGGGGACGAGCGGCGGGGCAGCAGCCCGTGCTCCGCTGTTGATCTGACACCATTCCCGGGGGCCCCGTTCGGCGGATGGACGGAGCTCGTTTGGACAGGCTTGCGACCAGGGGACGGATGGGACCGCGCAGTGCGGGGCTACGAACGCCAGGAGCGAGAGCCGGCGGCTGACGTCGACCACCTCTCTCGGTTCGAGGCCGAGATGGATCGGCTGAAGACCGAGCGGGAGAAGGCGATCCAGCACGCCGAGGACCTCGGCTACCAGGTCGAGGTGCTGCGCGCCAAGCTGCACGAGGCGCGCCGCACCATCATGTCCCGGCCCGCCTACGACGGCGCCGACCTCGGCTACCAGGCCGAGCAGTTGCTGCGCAACGCGCAGGTGCAGGCCGATCAGATCCGCGCCGACGCCGAGCGCGAGTTGAGCCAGGCCAGGGCGCAGACCCAGCGCATCCTCCAGGAGCACGCGGAGCAGGCCGCTCGTCTTCAGGCCGAGCTGCACGCCGAGGCGGTCAACCGGCGCCAGCAGCTCGACCAGGAGCTCGCCGAGCGCCGGCAGACCGTCGAGTCGCACGTCAACGAGAACGTGGCGTGGGCGGAGCAGCTGCGCGCCCGCACCGAGCAGCAGGCCCGGCGCCTGCTGGACGAGTCCCGCGCCGAGGCCGAGCAGGCCATGTCGGCCGCCCGCGCGGAGGCCGAGCGGCTGGCCGCCGAGGCCCGGCAGCGGTTGCAGAGCGACGCCGAGGCGGCCCGCGCGGAGGCCGAGCAGACCCTGCGCCGCGCCCGCGCCGACGCCGAGCGGCTGCTGAACGCCGCCTCCGACCAGGCCCAGGAGGCCACCGACCACGCCGAGCAGCTGCGCTCCGCCACCGCCAGCGAGTCGGACGCCGCCCGCCGGCAGGCCGCCGAGCTGAGCCGGTCCGCCGAGCAGCGGATGGCCGAGGCCGAGGACGCGCTGCGCAAGGCGCAGACCGAGGCCGAGAAGCTGGTCACCGAGGCCAAGGATTCCGCGTCCAAGACGCTCGCCGGCGCCGAGTCGGCCAACGAGCTGCGCACGCGCACCGCCAAGGAGCAGGTCGCCCGGCTGGTCCAGGAGGCCACCAAGGAGGCCGAGGCCACCAAGTCCGAGGCCGAGCAGCTGGTCGCGGACGCCCGCGCCGAGGCGGAGAAGATCGTCGCGGAGGCCTCCGAGAAGGCCCGTACGATCACCGCCGAGGAGAGCGCGACCCAGCTGTCCAAGGCGGCGAAGACCGCCGAGGACGTGCTGAACAAGGCGTCGGCGGACGCCAAGGGGACCACGAAGGCCGCGGCCGAGGAGGCCGAGCGGATCCGCGGGGAGGCCGAGGCCGAGGCGGACCGGCTGCGCGCCGAGGCGCACGACCTGGCCGAGCAGCTCAAGGGCGCCGCCAAGGACGACACCAAGGAGTACCGCGCCAAGACGGTCGAGCTCCAGGAGGAGGCCCGCCGGCTGCGCGGCGAGGCCGAGCAGCTACGGGCCGACGCGGTCGCCGAGGGCGAGAGGATCCGCTCCGAGGCCCGGCGCGAGGCCGTGGTGCAGATCGAGGAGGGGGCCAAGTCCGCCGAGGAGCTGCTGGCCAAGGCGAAGGCCGACGCCGACGAGTTGCGCGGCACCGCGCAGAGCGACAGCGAGAAGGTCCGCACCGAGGCCATCGAGCGGGCCACCACGCTGCGCCGGCAGGCCGAGGAGACCCTGGAGCGCACCCGCCAGGAGGCCGAGCGGCACCGCGCCGAGGCAACCGAGCAGGCCGAGTCCGTCCAGGCGGACGCCGAGCGGGCCGCGCGCGAGCTGCGCGAGGAGACCGAGCAGGCGGTCGCCGCCCGGAAGGCGGAGGCCACCGAGGAGCTCACCCGGCTGCACACCGAGGCCGAGGAGCGGCTGGCAAACGCCGAGAAGGCGCTGAGCGACGCCCGCGAGGAGGCCACCCGCATCCGCCGTGAGGCCGCGGAGGAGGCCGAGCGGCTGCGCACCGAGGCCGCCGAGCGCATCCGGACGCTGCAGCAGCAGGCGGAGACGGAGGCCGAGCGGCTGCGGACCGAGGCCGCCGCCGACGCGGCCGCCTCCCGCGCCGAGGGCGAGGCCGTCGCCGTACGGCTGCGGTCGGAGGCCGCGGCGGAGGCCGAGCGGCTCAAGACGGAGGCGCAGGACACCGCGGACCGCGTGCGCGCGGAAGCGCAGGCCGCCGCGGAGCGGCTGGGCGCGGAGGCCTCGGAGACGCTGGCCGCCGCCCAGGAGGAGGCCGCCCGGCGCCGCCGCGAGGCCGAGGAACTGCTCGGCGCCGCGCGCGCCGAGGCCGACCAGGAGCGCGAGCGGGCCCGCGAGCAGAGCGAGGAGCTGCTGGCCTCGGCCCGCAAGCGGGTGGACGAGGCGCAGGCCGAGGCCACCCGTCTGGTGGAGGAGGCCGACCGGCGCGCCACCGAGATGGTGTCGGCCGCCGAGCAGCACGCGCAGCAGGTGCGGGACTCCGTCGCCGGGCTGCACGAGCAGGCGCAGGAGGAGATCGCCGGGCTGCGTTCGGCCGCCGATCACGCGGCGGAGCGGACCCGCCGGGAGGCCGAGGAGGAGGCGGACCGGGTCCGCACCGACGCCTACGCCGAGCGGGAGCGGGCGAGCGAGGACGCGAGCCGGCTGCGCGGCGAGGCCCGGGAGGAGACCGAGGCCGCCAAGGTGCTCGCCGAGCGGACCGTGTCCGAGGCGATCGCGGAGGCGGAGCGGATCCGCGCGGACGTCTCCGAGCACGCCCAGCGGGTACGCACCGAGGCCTCCGACACCATCACGCAGGCCGAGCAGGACGCCTCCCGCACCCGCGCGGAGGCCCGCGAGGACGCCAACCGCATCCGGTCGGAGGCGGCCACCCAGGCGGACACGCTCATCTCCGAGGCGCGCTCGGAGGCGGAGCGGCTCCAGACGGAGACGGTCGCGGAGGCCGACCGGGTCCGCGCCGAGTCCGTCGCCAAGGCGGAGAAGCTGATCTCGGACGCCACCGGGGACGCGGAGCGGCTGCGCGCCGGCGCCGCCGAGACGGTCGGCTCCGCGCAGGCGCACGCCGAGCGGGTCCGCGCCGAGTCCGAGCGGGTCGGATCCGAGGCGCGGGCGGAGGCCGAGCGGCTGGTGGGCTCGGCCCGCGAGGAGGCCGACCGGACCCTGGACGAGGCCCGCCGGGACGCCAACAAGCGGCGCTCGGAGGCGGCCGAGCAGGTCGACACGCTCATCACCGAGACCACCGCCGAGGCCGACAAGCTGCTCACCGAGGCGCAGGCGAGCGCGGTCAGGACGAAGGCGGACGCCGAGTCCCAGGCCGACACGATGGTGGGCGCGGCCCGCAAGGAGGCCGACCGGATCCTGTCCGAGGCGAGGGTCGAGGGCAACACCACGGTGGAGAAGGCCCGTACGGACGCGGACGAGCTGCTCGTCGGCGCCCGCCGGGACGCCACCCAGATCCGGGAGCGCGCGGAGGAGCTGCGCGAGCGCCTGACGACCGAGATCGAGGAACTGCACGAGCGGGCCCGCCGCGAGTCGGCCGAGACGATGAAGTCGGCCGGCGACCGCTGCGACGCGCTCATCAAGGCGGCCGAGGAGCAGCTGGCCAAGGCGCAGACCAAGGCGAAGGAGATCGTTTCGGAGGCCAACTCCGAGGCGGGCAAGGTGCGGATCGCCGCGGTGAAGAAGGCCGAGGGGCTGCTGAAGGAGGCCGAGCAGAAGAAGGCCACCCTCGTGAAGGAGGCCGAGGAGCTCAAGGCCGAGGCGGTCCGCGAGGCCCGGCGCACGGTCGACGAGGGCAAGCGCGAGCTGGAGATCCTGGTGCGCCGGCGCGAGGACATCAACGCCGAGATCTCCCGGGTCCAGGACGTGCTGGAGGCGCTGGAGTCGTTCGAGGCGCCGTCCGGGAAGGACGGCGCGGTGAAGGCAGGCGCGACGGTGGGGGCACCCCGGTCGGGTGGCAAGACGTCAGACGGCTAGCCTGTAGGCGGATTCCGGCCTTCTGGGTGCTTTGACCGGTTCTTTGGCAAGCCCTGGAACGGTCAGCCACTCAAAAGAGGTGTCATTCTCCAGATCAAACACGTATCCGCTCGATGACACACCGCTTCGGCCCCTAGGATTCCACCTATCACCTCACCGGTCTCATTCGGACAGGAACCCCATGAGCGACACTTCCCCCTACGGCTTCGAGCTTGTGCGGCGTGGGTACGACCGCGCTCAGGTGGACGAACGAATCTCCAAGCTCGTCTCCGATCGTGACAGTGCTCTCGCCCGCATCACCGCCCTGGAGAAGCGCATCGAGGAGCTCCACCTCGAGACGCAGAACGCCCAGGCCCAGGTCGGCGACGCCGAGCCGTCGTACGCGGGCCTCGGCGCGCGGGTCGAGAAGATCCTCCGCCTCGCCGAGGAAGAGGCCAAGGACCTGCGTGAGGAGGCCCGGCGCGCGGCCGAACAGCACCGCGAACTCGCCGAGTCGGCGGCCCAGCAGGTTCGCAACGACGCCGAGTCCTTCGCCGCGGACCGCAAGGCCAAGGCCGAGGACGAGGGCGTCCGGATCGTCGAGAAGGCCAAGGGCGAGGCGTCCCAGCTGCGCGCCGACGCGCAGAAGGACGCCCAGTCCAAGCGGGAGGAGGCGGACGCCCTCTTCGAGGAGACCCGCGCCAAGGCCGCGCAGGCCGCCGCCGACTTCGAGACGAACCTCGCCAAGCGGCGCGAGCAGTCCGAGCGCGACCTGGCCTCCCGTCAGGCCAAGGCCGAGAAGCGGCTGGCGGAGATCGAGCACCGCGCCGAGCAGCTGCGCCTGGAGGCGGAGAAGCTGCGCACCGACGCCGAGCGCCGCGCCCGCCAGACGGTGGAGACGGCCCAGCGCCAGGCCGAGGACATCGTGGCCGACGCCAACGCCAAGGCGGACCGCATCCGTTCGGAATCCGAGCGCGAGCTCGCGGCGCTCACCAACCGCCGCGACTCCATCAACGCTCAGCTGACGAACGTGCGCGAGATGCTGGCGACCCTCACCGGTGCCGCGGTGGCCGCCGCGGGCGCGCCGACCGAGGACGAGCCGATCTCCCGCGGCGTTCCGGCCCAGCAGTCCCGCTGACCCGTGCTCACCGGGCCTGACCGCGGCTGACATCCGCCGCTGACCGCGAAGCTCTCCGCCCCAGGGGTGGCGGAGAGCTTCGCGGCGTTCTAGCGTGTCTGGCATGATCGAACTGGAGGGGTTGACCAAGCGGTACGGAGGGAAGCCGGCGGTCGACGGCCTCACCTTCACCGTCCGGCCGGGCATCGTCACCGGGTTCCTCGGACCCAACGGCGCCGGGAAGTCCACGACGATGCGGATGGTCCTCGGCCTCGACCGTCCCACCTCCGGGTACGTCCGCATCGACGGCCGGCACTACCACGAACTCAAGGACCCGCTGACGTACATCGGCGCGCTGCTGGACGCCAAGGCCCTGCACGGCGGGCGCAGCGCCTACAACCACCTGCTGTGCCTCGCCCAGAGCAACGGCATCCCCACCCGCCGGGTGAACGAGGTCCTGGACACCGTCGGCCTGACCTCGGTGGCGCGGAAGAAGGCGAAGGGCTTCTCGCTCGGCATGAGCCAGCGGCTCGGCATCGCCGGCGCGCTGCTCGGCGACCCGCGGATCCTGATGTTCGACGAGCCGGTCAACGGCCTCGACCCCGAGGGCATCCACTGGATCCGCGGTCTGATGAAGTCCCTCGCCGCCCAGGGCCGTACGGTGTTCGTCTCCTCGCATCTGATGAGCGAGATGGCGCTGACCGCCGACCACCTCGTCGTCATCGGCCAGGGCCGGCTGCTCGCCGACACCTCCATGGCCGACTTCATCGAGCGGAACTCCCGTTCCCACGTCCGGGTCCGCACCCCGCAGCGCGAACGCCTGCTCGACGTGCTGCACGAGGCCGGGATCACGGCCGTGCCGGGCGAGGGCGGGCTGCTTCAGGTCGAGGACGGCAAGGCCGAGCGCATCGGCGAGCTGGCCGCACAGCACCACGTCGTGCTGCACGAGCTGAGCAGTCAGCAGTCGTCGCTGGAGGAGGCGTTCATGCGGCTGACGGCCGGGTCGGTGGAGTACCACGCGCACACCGGCCAGGCCGTGCCGGAAGGGGCGCCCGCGCAGCCGTGGGGCACCGACAGCAAGAAGGAGGGCTGAGCGATGGCGGCGACTCAGGTCATCAGGTCCGAGTGGACCAAGATCCGGTCGGTGGCGTCCACGGTGTGGACGCTGTCCCTGACGGCGGTCGTCACGATCGCCCTCGGCATGCTGATCTCGGCCCTGTCGAAGCACGCGTTCGACAGCATGGACGAACGGGACCGGTTCACCTTCGACCCGACCTACATCAGCTTCGCCGGCATGGGGCTCGGGCAGCTCGCGATGATCGTGTTCGCGGTGCTGGTGGTGTCCAACGAGTACAGCACCGGCATGATCCGCACCTCGCTGGCCGCAGTCCCGCAGCGCGGCGCCTTCCTGGCGAGCAAGGTCGCGGTGGCGACCGGGCTGGCCCTCGTGGTCGGCATGGTCACCAGCTTCGCCTCGTTCTTCCTCGGGCAGGCGATGCTCGGATCGCTCGGCACCTCCCTCGGCGAGCCGGGCGTGCTGCGCGCGGTCGTCGGCGGCGGCCTCTACATGGCCCTCATCGCGATGTTCTCGATGGGCGTCACCGTGATGCTGCGCTCGCCGATGCTGTCGCTGGGCATCCTGATGCCGTTCTTCTTCCTGATCTCCAACATCCTCGCCAACGTATCGGCGACGAAGAAGGTCGGCCGCTTCCTGCCCGACCAGGCCGGCGGCCGCATCATGCAGGTGGTCCCGCAAGCCGACGACACCCCCTACGGCCCCTGGGGCGGCCTCGGGATCATGCTGCTGTGGGTGATCGCGGCGCTCGCCGGAGGGTACGTACTGCTACGGAAGCGGGACGCCTGAGCAGGGCACGCTTTTACTTTCTTTTGGGCGGAACCGTCAGCGCCCGGATATCCTCCTAACCCTTACGGGGGGCGCGCGCCCCGCTTACCTGAACCGTTCGATGGGTGCGGAGCATGATCGAGGCAGTCGGCCTGACCAAGCGCTATGGCGACAAGACCGCCGTGCACAACCTCTCCTTCCTGGTACGGCCGGGTGCCGTCACCGGCTTCCTCGGTCCGAACGGCTCGGGCAAGTCGACGACGATGCGGATGATCCTGGGGCTGGACAACCCCACCTCGGGGTCGGTGACGATCGGCGGCTATCCGTACCGCACGCTGCCGAACGCGCCTCGCCAGGTCGGCGCCCTGCTGGACGCGAAGGCGGTGCACGGCGGCCGGTCCGCGCGCAACCACCTGCTGTCCCTGGCACAGCTGTCCGGCATCCCGGCCCGCCGCGTCGACGAGGTGCTCGGGGTCGTCGGCCTCCAGGACGTGGCGAGGAAGCGCTCCAAGGGCTTCTCCCTCGGCATGGGCCAGCGGCTGGGCATCGCCGCCGCGCTGCTGGGCGACCCGCAGGTGCTGCTGTTCGACGAGCCGGTGAACGGTCTCGACCCCGAGGGCATCCTCTGGGTGCGCAATCTGATGAAGTCGCTCGCGGCGGAGGGACGGACCGTGTTCGTCTCCAGCCATCTGATGAGCGAGATGGCGCTGACCGCCGACCATCTGATCGTCATCGGGCGCGGGCAGCTGCTCGCCGACATGAGTGTGACGGACTTCATCTCCGCGAACTCCGCGGACTTCGCGCGGGTCCGCACGCCCGACACCGAGCCGCAGCAGCGGGAGAAGCTGACGTCCGCGCTGACCGAGGCGGGCGGGCACGTGCTGCCCGAGCAGGACGGCGCGCTGCGCGTGACCGGGCTGCCGCTGCCGCGCATCAGCGACCTCGCGCACGAGGCGGACGTACGCCTGTGGGAGCTGTCGCCGCACCAGGCCTCGCTGGAGGAGGCGTACATGCGGATGACCCAGGGAGTCGTCGACTACCGCTCCACCATCGACCAGAAGGCCGGGCTGATGCAGCCCCTGCCGCCCGGCGCCGAGCCGCCCGTGCCGGTTCCCGGTCAGGGCCAGCCCGGCTGGTACGCGCCGCCACCGCCCCAGCCGGGCGGACAGCCGTTCGCGGGCCCGCAGGGCGCTCCCGGCGCGCAGCCGAACCCGTACGCCGCTCCGGGCGCGGGCCGTCCCGGCCCCTACGGCGCCCCGAACTCGGGCGTCCCGAACCCGTACGCGCAGAGCGCGCCGCAGGCTCCCCAGGTGCCCGCCCAGCCCTCCGGCGCGCCGCATGCAGGGGCCGCACCGGCCGCCGCGCCCGCCTCCCTAGCGCCGCAGGCCGCCGCCGCGCCCGCGCAGCCGTCCGCACCGGCCGCCGCGCCCGCCCCCGCCGCCGACTCCACCAAGCCCGAGGACGCCCGATGAGCACGCCGCAGACTCCTGTGCCGCAGGCCGCGCCGCCCGCCTGGGAGGTAGCAACCGGTTCCCCCCACCCCGGCTACACCTCGCCGATCCCCGTCGTCCGTACGCACCTCGGACACGCCATCGCCTCGGAGTGGACGAAGATCAAGTCGGTGCGCTCCACGATGTGGACGCTCGGGGTGTTCGTCCTGCTCGTGGTCGGGATCGGGCTGCTGACCAGTCTGCTCGTCACCAAGGCCCCGGGGGAGGTGCAGGGCGACGAGAACATGCTGGCGCTCGGCTTCTTCGGGCTGCTGCTCGGGAGCATCTGCATCATCACGCTCGGCGTGCTGACCACGGCCTCGGAGTACGGCACCGGCATGATCCGGACCACGATGACGGCGTGCCCGAGCCGTGGGCGGGTGCTCACGGCCAAGGCGGTGGTGTTCTTCCTGCTCGCCTTCACGGTGACCCTGGTCTGCACCGGCCTGGTCGGCCTCGCGCAGACGGCCATGCTCGACAGCACCGGCGCCCGGCAGCCCACCGGCGCCGAGTGGTTCAAGGCCACGGTGGGCGTCAGCCTCTACATGGCCCTGCTCGGGCTGTTCTCGCTCGTCGTCGGCTCGATGCTGCGACACTCGGCGGGCGCCATCACGATCATGATCGGTGTCGTGCTCGCCCCGCTGGTGATCGCGCTGTTCATGTTCACGCGTTCGCTGGAGAAGGTGCGCCAGTTCCTTTTCGAGTACTCGATCCCGAACCAGCTGAGCGTCTTCTACTCCAACTCCCTCACCAATTCCGGCCCGACCGGCTGGGACCCACTGTGGATCCTCCTGGCCGCGGCGGCCGCCGCGTTCGCCGGGGCCTGGGCCCTGTTGCGGAGCCGGGACGTCTGAGCGGCTAGAACCGCGGCGCGTTACGGGACCGCTGCACCCGCGTGGTGCGGCGGTCCTTGGCGTTCCAGCACGCCTTGTGCCAGTGCCGGCGGTCGTCCACGCCCGCGTGCTGGGGCCAGGCCACCACGTGCGGGACGCCGGAGGAGATCAGCTGGTCGCAGCCGGGGCAGCGGTACGTCTTGCCGTCGGCGCCGGAGCCCGCGACATGGCGCACGCTGAAGTCCTCGCCCTGCCAGCTCTCGGTGGACTGCCAGCCGCCGTAGCGGCCCTCGGTGTCGTCCTCGGCGCTCCGGCCGGACGAGGCGGCGCCTCTCCCATCCTTGGGTCGGTTGCGGCGGGGGGACACGGGACACCTCACGAAGCTGTATGGGAGACAGGGACCTTCTCCAGCCTACGCGGCGCCATCACGGCCGGGTGGGGAGAACCAACCATCACAAGTTCCCTTCCCGGACGACCCATTCCGCAGACAATCCGCAAATCTCTTCGCCAGGCCGTGTCCTCGGCACGTGTCGCCCGGTTATGCCGGGTGGGGGAGCTCCGTGTCGGAGCCGAGGAAGCAGGAAAGAGCAATGCGCGTAGGAAGTTTCGTGCTGGCGGCCCAGTTCCCCGGGCAGGGCCAAGGCGAGGCGCTGCACCGGGCGGTCCGCTCCGCCGAGGTCGCCGAGGAGGCCGGGCTGGACGCGGTCTGGCTGGGCGAGCACCACTTCGTCCCGTACGGGACGTGCCCGTCGGCGATCACCCTGGCCGCGCTGCTGCTCGGCCGCACCCGCCGTCTGCGGGTGGGTACGGCGGTCAGCGTGCTGCCCACGGTCCACCCGGTCGCACTCGGCGAGCAGGCGGCGCTGCTGCACGTGACGAGCGGCGGACGGTTCTCGCTCGGCGTCGGGCGCGGCGGCCCGTGGGTGGACCTGGAAGTGTTCGGCATGGGACTGGAGGCGTACGAGAAGGGGTTCCCGGAGTCGCTGGACCTGTTGACGCGCTGGCTGCGTGAGCCGTCGGTGTCGGCCTCGGGAGAACGGTTCGCCTTCCGCGAGGTCCCCGTCGTACCGCGCCCGTCGGAGGCGCTGACCCAGGTCCCGGGTCCCGAGGTCGTCGTCGCCTGCACCTCCCCGGCGAGTGTGCGGCTGGCCGCCGAGCGCGGGCTGCCGATGCTGCTGGGGATGCACATCGGGGACGAGGAGAAGGCCGAGATGGTCGCCCTGTGGCAGCGGTGCGCGCGGGCGGCGGGCCGGCCGGGCGAGGAGATCCGGGGCGCCGCCCATGTCTCGGCGGGCGTCTGCCAGATCGCCGACCGGCGCACGGACGCGGTGGAGACCCTGCTGAAGGCGATGCCGGGCTGGCTGAAACAGGGGCTGGACGCCCATGTCACCGTGGACGGCCGGATCCGCGGGATGCGCGATCCGCTGGAGTACACCGAACTGCTCTGCGGGCTGCACCCGGTGGGCACTCCGCGGCTGTGCGCCGACCGGCTCGCGGCGACCTCCGAGCGGACCGGTATCGCCCGCTTCGCCCTGTTCACGGAGGGCTCGGGCGATCTGGCGGCGACGGAGGAGAACCTGCGGCGGCTCGGCGCCGAGGTACTGCCCCACCTCCGCTGACCGGGAGCGCGTCGTGGGAAGCTTGCCGCCCCTGTACTCCAAGCACCTCCCGCGCACGGAGCGGCAAGCAGGTGACTCACGGCGTCAGCAGTCCCGCAGTTCCGGGGACTGGTTGAGGAGCTGGTTGCGCACCGAGGTGAAACGCGCCAGCGTCTCGTCGACCGAGGCGTCCAGCGGGAACACCGCCACCCGGTGGCAGTTCTGGAAGGCGAGCCGCACACCGAAGTGCCGCTGAAGCGCGCCGCGTATGGCGTCGCTCGCCAGCGCACGCAGCAGCTGACCGCGTGCCTGCTCGTCCGGCGGGGGCGTCTGGTTGTCGGCGAACTGGCCGCCGTCCACCTTCAGCTGGGCCACCAGGGAGCTGATCATCTCCCACGCGTAGGGCAGGGAGGTCCGGACGCAGTCGACGAAGTCAGCTTCGTCGACCTCGCCTCGCTCGGCCGCTTCGAGTAGGGCCGGTGAGACGTCGAGCGACATGGGTTCTCCTCTCGCACCCCCGAACGACAGGGGTTGCCGGACAGATATGGGGGCACGCGACTGCCAACACGGTGAGTACACGGGTCGCGACCTCCCGTTCACTACGGTAGGCACAAGAACGGACGCCCACCAGGCGAATGCATATACAGACCGGGCGAGTTGGGCACACAATCGGCCACAAGTGAACACGGGTGATCCAGGGAAAAAAGGGGCGACCCACGGGGAGTCCCAGCGGACGCCCGATGGAAGGCCCCCGGGCGAATCGCGCGCACCGCCGTCCGTCCAGTAGCGTTGCCGACCATGCGTCTCGTCATTGCCCGGTGCGCCGTCGACTACGCCGGCCGGCTCACCGCCCATCTGCCGTCAGCGCCCCGTCTGATCCTGGTCAAGGCGGACGGCAGCGTCTCGATCCACGCGGACGACCGCGCCTACAAGCCGCTGAACTGGATGTCCCCGCCGTGCACGCTGAAGGAGGGCACCGGTGACGAGGAGGGCGTCTGGACCGTCGTCAACAAGGCGGGCGAGAAGCTCATCATCACGATGGAGGAGGTCCTGCACGACTCCTCGCACGAACTCGGCGTGGATCCGGGGCTGATCAAGGACGGCGTGGAAGCGCACCTCCAGGAACTGCTCGCCGACCGCATCGAGACGCTCGGCGAGGGCTACACGCTGATCCGCCGTGAGTACATGACGGCCATCGGCCCGGTCGACATCCTGTGCCGGGACGCCGAGGGCCGGACGGTCGCGGTCGAGATCAAGCGGCGCGGCGAGATCGACGGTGTGGAGCAGCTCACCCGCTATCTCGAACTGCTGAACCGCGACCCCCACCTCGCCCCGGTCCGCGGCGTCTTCGCGGCCCAGGAGATCAAGCCGCAGGCCCGCGTCCTCGCCACCGACCGCGGCATCGGCTGCCAGGTCCTGGACTACGACGCGCTGCGCGGCATCGAGGACGACAAGCTGCGCCTGTTCTGAGGACGGCCGCAGGGCACTCGTACGACGCCGGGGGCCGGGTCCGTGTCATACGGACCCGGCCCCCGGTTCTTCGTGGGTCAGGCGAGCGTCGCCGTACCGGACGACTCCGGAGCCGCGCCGCTCTCGGATACGTCGGCGGGCGGGCCGGCCGAGAGACCGGACGTCGGCGCCGAGGTGCCTCCGGACGGCTCCCCGGACGAGCCGGCATCGGTGCCGCCGGTGGGGCCCGTGGTGCTCCCACCCGAGGGGTCGCCGCTGGGATCTCCCGAGCTCCCACCCGTGGGATCGCCGGTGCCGCCGCCAGAGGAGCCGCCGCCGCTCGTGGGGCCTCCGGTGCCGCCGCTGGAGGAGCCTTCGCCGCTTCCGCCCGGCGTGCCGCCGCCCGTGGAGCCTCCGGAGTTCCCGCCGGTCGACCCACCGGTCTTCCCGCCGGTGCCGCCGCCCGACGAGTCGGCGGGCCCCGACGGCTTCGGCGACTTGGACGAGGAGCCCGAGGACGTGCCGTCGCCGGACGGCTCGCGGCTCTCCGACGGCTCGGCGCCGCCCGGCGCCGGACCCTCGGACGTGCCGGAGGCGGACTCGTGGCCCGGGTCCGTCGGACGGCTGGTCGCCGTGCCGGTGTCCCCTCCCCCGCTGCGGTCCTGCTTCGGTATGTCGGCACCCAGACTGCCGTCGTCCACGTCCTGGCCGGCGGACGGATTGACGTTGTCGGAGGGGGTGTCGGGGGTGTTCTGGGAAGTGGCGCCGAGCGTCACCACGGTGCCGAGGACGGCCGCGAGCAGCGCGCCCGCGCCGGCCGCCACGAGGTTGCGCCGGGCCAGGCCCTTGATGCCGACGCGGTGCTTGGCCGGGGCGTGCGGCGAACTCGGGACCGGCGCCTGGTGGGTGACCAGCGTGAAGGCGTCCTCGCCGGACTGCTGGAGCGCCGGGAAGGGCGCGGGCACCCCGCCGGGCGGGGACGCCGACTCCTCGGTGCGGGCGTCCGGCACCTCCTCGCCCGCCGTCGCGCCGAGGCCCACTGCCGTACCGGAGCGGTCGCTGACCAGGGCGAGGGCGCGGCGCCCGGCGACCGTGCCGCGCTTGTCGGCGAGCGCGCCGCGCAGCCCGATGGAGGCCTCCAGCTCGGCGCGGGCCCGGTCCAGCTGGCCGCCGCAGAGCGCGATGATGCCCAGCTCGTGGTGGAAGTAGGCCTGTTCGGCGACTTCTCCGGCGAGCCGGGAGGCCTCGGTGCCGTAACGCAGCGCCCGTTCCCAGGCGTTCCAGCCGAGGCCCGCGGCGAACGCGGGAGCGGCGGTGCGGGCGAGCCGTACGGCCGTGCTCTGCTCGCCCCCGGCGGACGGCGTGGTGACCGGCACCAGCACGGCCAGCGCGGCGAGCACGGCGTCCGCCTCGGCACACACCCGCTCCGGGGTGACCGAGGGGTGGCCGGCCCACCAGGTGTAGTGGCGGGCCGCGGTGAGGGCCTGCTCCTCGGCGTCGTCGGCGTATCCGGCGGCCTCCAACTGGGTCAGCACACCGGCGGCGAGCCGGTGGCGGGAGCCGGCCGGAGAGACCAGGCCGCAGCTCGCCAGCTCGCCGAGCGCGGCGTCGGCGTGGGTGTCGCCGACCAGCGCGGGCAGGTGCGACTGGTGGGGCACCTCGCCGCCGAGCGCGACGGCGAACCGCAGCGTGGCGCGCGCGGAGGCGCTCAGCCGGGAGGCGAGCAGCGGCGCGGGCGCGGCGGCCTCGCCGAGCGAGGGCAGGGGTACGGCGTCGCCGTCGCCCCCGTCCAGGACGGCGTCCGCGGGCGGCACGTCCTCGAAGACGCCGAACTCCTCGACGGCGCTGGTGTCGGCCCGCAGGTGGTCGTGCTGGCTCAGCAGGGCACCGGTCTGCACGAAGCGCAGCGGCAGGCCCTCGGACTCGAACCAGAGGTCCCCGGCCCAGTTGGCCTCCTCCTCGGTGAGCACACGGGCTACGGCGCGCTCGATGAGTTCGACTCCGCCGGCGCGGTCCAGGCCGCTGAGGGAGACCTCCTCGATCTCCGACTCGGCGGACGGCGCGGGCACGTCCGGGGTCGCGCCGATCAGGAAGGCGCATTCGGGGGTGGCGTCGATCAGCTCGTCGAGCGCGCCACCGCCGACCTCGATGTCGTCCACCACGACGACCGCGCCGATCTCCCGGACGTACGCGAGCAGTTCGTCCCGGTCGGGCCGGTACCGCGGCGCGCTGTACACCGCGTGGAAGAGGTCGTACAGCAGGTCGCTCGCGGTGCGGCGGTGGCCGCTGAGGCGGACGACGCCGTCGGGGGCGAGGTCCGAGCAGTCGTCGGCGACGAGGTCGAGCAGGCTGGTGCGGCCGGAGCCGCCCGGCCCGGTCAGGCGTACGGAGCGGCCGCGGGCGAGCAGCCGTACCAGTTGCTCGCGCTCGTCCTGGCGCTCCAGAAGCGGCTGTGCGGACGGCGCCGGGCCGGCCGGGACGGGCGGCCCCGCCGCGCGGTCGTGCTCGGCGCGCTCGGCCGCTGTGTACTTGCGCGGCCGGTCGGGGTGCTCCCCGGGCGGGCAGGCCTCGATCTCGCTGCCGTCCACGGGGTTGACGGTGAGCAGGAAGTCGCCCGAGACGAGCCGCGCCGTACGGGCCGGTGCGGGTGCGTGCTGGACGAAGTCGGATGCGAGGGAATCCCTGGGTGGGCGCCGGCTCGGCACGTGGCCGTCGCCGTCATGGCCCATGTCCTCGGGTTCCCGGGTGTTCGGGTCCACAGGTTCCAAGCCCCCCAAAAGCGTCGTGTGCCGACGACGGCCGGCCCCTCCCGGCCTTGCCGCACACCGCGCTGTCGCTTCTGGTCCGGGCCCGCTCGAGGGTTGCTGAGCTGCGGGCGACCGAACCCTAAACCTTCGGCCAGTATCCCCGACAGCCCGGGGTACCGACCGGCCCGAGACGTCACGGTCTCATGAGGATTGCGCGCCACGTACGGTTCGCCGACGTGCGCCCGGGTCTCCCCCGTCGCCCGGTTCACACCTGTTCGAACCGGGGTGACACGGACCGTTCCAGGGCCTGTCCGGCGGATCAAGGCGCAGGAAACCGACGGTCGTTGTCAGCCCCAGCAGACCCTAGACGCGGGGCAGGGACTCGACGCCGATACCGCCCTCGATGGCGAGGATGCGGTGCAGCCGGGTGGCCACCAGCAGGCGCTGCATCTGCGGCGGCACGTCACGCAGCACCAGCCGCCGGCCGCACCGGCCGGCCCGCCGGTGGACACCCATGATCACGCCGAGTCCGGTGGCGTCCCAGGAGTCGAGCTCGGACAGGTTGAGCACCAGGTCGCCGACACCGTCGTCGACGGCCGAGTGCAGGACCGTACGGGCGTCCGCCGCGCTGCGGACGTCGAGGCGGCCCCCGACGACCAGCTCGGCGTGGTCGCCCCTGATGTGCATATGCGCTCCCCGTGAATGCTGTGGCGTACTCCGTGACGGTGGCTGTGCAACCTCTGACTGCTTCCGCGGCGGTCTGGTTGCTGCTTGTAAGCGAACCGATACCGAATTCACCCCGGCGGGTGACCCCCGTGGCCCTTGTGCGGTCTCAGTGCTTGTAGAAGCCCTGCCCGCTCTTGCGCCCGATGTCACCGGCGTCAACCATCCGGCGCATCAGCTCCGGCGGCGCGAACTTCTCGTCCTGGGTCTCGGTGTAGATGTTGCCGGTGGCGTGCAGCAGGATGTCGACGCCGGTCAGGTCCGCGGTGGCGAGCGGCCCCATGGCGTGGCCGAAGCCGAGCTTGCAGGCGAGGTCGATGTCCTCGGCGGTGGCGACGCCCGACTCGTAGAGCTTGGTCGCCTCGACGACGAGCGCCGAGATGAGCCGGGTGGTCACGAAGCCGGCCACGTCCCGGTTGACCACGATGCAGGTCTTGCCCACGGACTCGGCGAACTCCCGTGCCCGGGCGAGGGTTTCGTCGCTGGTCTTGTAGCCGCGGACCAGCTCGACGAGCTGCATCATCGGCACCGGCGAGAAGAAGTGCACGCCGACGACCCGCTCCGGGCGCTCCGTCACGGCCGCGATCTTGGTGATCGGGATGGCGGAGGTGTTGGAGGCGAGCACGGTGTCCTCGCGGACGAGCTTGTCGAGGGTGCGGAAGATCTCGTGCTTGACCTCGAGCTTCTCGAAGACGGCCTCGACCACGAGGTCGGCGTCGGCGGCCGCGTCCAGGTCGGTGGTCGCGGTGATGCGAGCGAGGGCGGCGTCGGCGTCGTGCGCCTCCAGCCTGCCCTTGGCGACGAACTTGTCGTACGAGGCCTTGATGCCGTCCGTGCCGCGCCTCAGTGCCTCGTCGGTGACGTCCCGCAGGACGACGTCCCAGCCCGCCTGCGCGGCGACCTGGGCGATGCCGGACCCCATGAGACCGGCCCCGATGACGGCGAGCTTCCGTGACACTGACGACTCCCCTTCGAAACGACTGCATGACGACTGCGCGAGCGCTTGGCGCTTACCCGCTGCTTACGCATGGCTCCTGTGCGGACATTAGCGCTCACGCGGGGCCTTGAGACCCGTAAGTAATGCGTGTCACTGTCTCAGGGCGTGAGACGCCCGTCACGTCCGGTGCGGCGGACTCGGCCATGAAATCCTCCCGCCTCGGGCCGGGTTGGCGCCACCGCGAAATCGCCGCATCGCGCCCGTCGCGGGAACGTCTAGATTGGCCTCATGGTCAACCTCACACGCATCTACACCCGGACCGGGGACAAGGGCACCACCGCCCTCGGCGACATGAGCAGGGTCGCCAAGACCGACCTGCGGATCTCGGCGTACGCCGACGCCAACGAGGCGAACGCGGTGCTCGGCACGGCGATCGCGCTGGGCGAGCTCGGCGAGGACGTCGTCGAGGTCCTCACCCGGGTGCAGAACGACCTGTTCGACGTGGGCGCGGACCTGTGCACGCCGGTGGTGGAGAACCCCGAGTTCCCGCCGCTGCGGGTCGAGCAGTTCTACATCGACCGGCTGGAGGCGGACTGCGACCGCTTCAACGCCGAACTCGACAAGCTCCGCTCCTTCATCCTCCCCGGCGGGACGCCGGGCGCGGCCCTGCTCCACCAGGCGTGCACGGTGGTCCGCCGGGCCGAACGCTCGACCTGGGCCGCCCTGGAGGCGCACGGCGAGACGATGAACCCGCTCACCGCGACCTATCTCAACCGGCTGTCCGACCTGCTGTTCATCCTGGCGCGCACGGCCAACAAGGCCACCGGGGACGTGCTGTGGGTGCCGGGCGGCGAACGCTGAGCGCTCCTTCCCACCGAGGCGTCCCTCGCCCGTTCACCGTCCGGCCCGTGTGCGCTCCTCGTCCGGGCGGGCCGACCCGGCCGGAGCCTTCTTGGGGAAGAGCAAGTAGGACAGCGCGATCAGCCCGTGGATCCCGGCGATGCGCAGCGTCGTCCCCTGCCAGGACCTGAGCGGCTCGGCGGCGGGCGGGTCGCCGACGTACAGGATCGCCGCCTGGAGCAGGGCGAGGGAGACGCACGACGCGACGAGGGTGCGCAGCCAGAGGCCGCCCTCGTAGCGCGCCCGGGCCAGTCCGTGACGGGGCGGCTTCTCGGGGCGCGGGCCGCCGGCCAGGCGGTGGGCCGCGTGGGCGTCGAGCCGGCCGACGGTGTAGTGGCCGTAGCCGACGGTGAAGCCGATGTACAGGGCGGCCAGTCCGTGCTCCCAGCCGGGCTCCGCGCCGTTCCGCAGATCGACGGCAGTGGCCGCGAACAGGACCAGTTCCAGCACCGGCTCGCACAGCAGCAGGGCCGTGCCGGTGCGGCGCCACCGCAGGAGGTAGCGGGCGGTCAGGCCCAGCGCCAGCAGTACCCAGAAGCCCACCTCGCAGGCGATGATCAGCGCGACGATCACGATTGCTCCTCTCGGTTCCTCCTCCAGGCTCGCGGCGGACCGCGTCCGGTGCGTCGTCGGCGGTGACGAACCGCGCGTGCATCCTTCGATGTACGCGCGGACCCTCCCGGGGCATCAGGCGGCGAACGGCTCCCCCGTGTTGGATGGACGCATGGCCCGAGGACTGCGCCCGCACCGCCACGACGTGTACATCGCCGTGGGCGGGCTGCTCGGCGGGCTGGTGCTGATCGGCATCGGGCTGCACACCCGCACCCGCCACGCCCCGGCCTCCGTCCTGGACCAGGACTGGGCGGTCGCCGTCCCGCTGCTGGCGATGGCGGGGTGCGAGCTGCTGCGCCGCACCCGGCCGGGGCCCGCCCTGCTCGTCGGCACCGCGGCGGTCGTCGCGGACCTCCCGACGCGGGGCAGCCTGGCCACCGTGGTGATGTTCACCGACCTGGTCTACGCGGCGGTGCTGTACGGCCCGCCCGCCTTCGCCCGCCGCCTTCCCTGGATCACCGGTCTGCTCACGGTGATCGGCACGGTCGTGCCGCTCGTGGTCTGGCGCACGCCGCAGGCACTGCTCCTTGGCGTGGGCGTCGCCCTGGTCAGCCTGGTGCCGGCGGCCACCGGCTGGGTGGTGCGCAACCACCGTGACACGGCCGTCGCCGAGCGGCTGCGGGCCGAACAGACCGCGCTGCTCGCGGACATGGACCGCGCGCAGGCGGTCGTCGCCGAACGCGCCCGGGTGGCACGGGAGTTGCACGACATGATCGCCAACCACATGTCCGCCATCGCCATCCACTCCACGGCCGCGCTGTCCCTGGACGACCCGGAGACCTCGCGGCACGCGCTCACCGTGATCCGGGAGAACAGCGTCGAGGGACTGGCGGAGATGCGGCGGCTGATCGGCATCCTGCGCGACAGCGGGGGCGAGCACGCCCCGGCCGCCGCGCCGACCCTGGACGGTCTCGAGGCGCTGGCCGACGCGGCCCGCGGCAACGGCCTCGAAGTCACGCTCGACGCCCGGCACGGCGAGGTGCCGACGCCGGTGGAGCTGGCGGCGTACCGGATCGTGCAGGAGTCGCTGACCAACGCCCTCAAACACGCGGCTCCGGGCCGCGTCACCGTCGCCCTGGCCCGGCGCGACGGCGCGCTCGAGGTGGCGGTGACCAGCCCCTACGGGCATCGGGGCGGACCGCGCGCCCCGGGCTCCGGTGCCGGTCTGGTCGGGATGCGGGAGCGGGCCGCGCTGCTCGGTGGCGCGTTCGCGGCCGGTCCAGAGGGCGCCGTCTGGACCGTCCGTGCCACCCTGCCCCTGGGTGATGGCGAAGGAGATCCCGCATGATCCGTGTCCTCGTCGCCGAGGACCAGTCCGCCGTCCGCGCCGGGCTGGTCCTGATCCTGCGCAGCGCGCCCGGCATCGAAGTGGCCGGCGAGGCGGCGGACGGCGAGCAGGCGGTGGCGCTGGCCCGCGAGCTGCGCCCGGACGTGGTGCTGATGGACATTCAGATGCCACGGCTGGACGGGGTGTCGGCGACCCGGCAGGTGGTCGCGGAGCGGTTGGCGGACGTCCTCGTGCTGACCACCTTCGACCTCGACGAGTACGTCTTCGGGGCGCTGCGCGCGGGAGCGGCCGGTTTCCTGCTCAAGAACGCCGAGGCGCGGGAACTGGTCGAGGCGGTGCGCACGGTGGCGCGCGGGGAGGGGATCGTCGCGCCCGCCGTCACACGGCGTCTGATCGCCGAGTTCGCCGCCGGACCGGTACGCGAGGCGAAGGCGGCGCCGGCCGCGCTGGGCACCCTCACCCCCCGGGAACGCGAGGTGCTGTCGTGTCTGGGTGAAGGGCTGTCCAACGCCGGGATCGCCGACCGTCTGGACCTCGCGGAGGGCACCGTGAAGACCCACGTCAGCCGCCTGCTGGGCAAGCTTGAGCTGCGCAGCCGGACCCAAGCAGCGGTACTGGCCCAGGAGTTGGGGATCTGAGGAGCAACGGGAACAACTGGTCCAGACCTATTGACCCGTGGTCCAGACCTTTCTATTCTCGCGGCACCGGTGGGCGTGATGGCTCAGTCACGCCCCCGACCACAACCCCCACCGCCGAAGGGGTGGCCGTAGCGCCCCGCCGGCGACATCACAAGAGGAGGCGCGGTATGCGCTTCAGACACAGAGCCGCGGCCGGGTTCGCGACCCTGCTGCTCCCGCTGGCCGGCCTTGTCGGCCTCGCGGGCTCCGCTCAGGCCGCGGCATCGGCCACCGCCACCTACGCCAAGACCCAGGACTGGGGCTCCGGCTTCGAGGGCAAGTGGACGGTGACCAACTCCGGCACCACGAGCATCAGTTCGTGGACGATCGAGTGGGACTTCCCCTCCGGCACGTCCGTCACCTCCGCCTGGGACGCGGACGTGACCAGTTCCGGCACCCACTGGACCGCCAAGAACAAGTCCTACAACGGCACCCTCGCCCCGGGCGCCTCCGTCTCCTTCGGCTTCAACGGCGCCGGCGCCGGCTCCCCCAGCAACTGTAAGCTCAACGGCGGCAGTTGTGACGGCGGCAGCACGGTTCCCGGTGACAACCCGCCCTCCGCGCCGGGCACCCCGACCGCCTCGAACATCACCGACACCTCGGTGAAGCTCACCTGGGGCGCGGCCACCGACGACAAGGGCGTCAAGAACTACGACGTCCTGCGCGACGGCAGGACGGTCGCGACCGTGACAACGACCTCGTACACGGACACCGGTCTGACCGCCGGCACCGACTACTCCTACAGCGTGCAGGCCCGTGACACCGCCAACCAGACCGGCCCGGTCAGCGGCTCCGTCGCCGTGCGCACCACCGGCGGCGGTGGCGGCACTCCCCCGCCCGGCAACAAGGTCCGGCTCGGCTACTTCACCGAGTGGGGCATCTACGGACGCAACTACAACGTCAAGAACATCGTGACGTCCGGCTCCGCGTCGAAGATCACGCACATCAACTACGCCTTCGGCAACGTCACCGGCGGCAAGTGCGCGATCGGCGACTCCTACGCCGACTACGACAAGGCGTTCACCGCCGACCAGTCGGTCAGCGGCGTCGCCGACACCTGGGACCAGCCGCTGCGCGGCAACTTCAACCAACTGCGCCAGCTGAAGGCCAAGTACCCGAACATCAAGGTGCTGTGGTCCTTCGGCGGCTGGACCTGGTCCGGCGGCTTCGCGGACGCGGCCAAGAACCCGACGGCCTTCGCCCAGTCCTGCTACGACCTGGTGAAGGACTCCCGCTGGGCCGATGTGTTCGACGGCATCGACATCGACTGGGAGTACCCGAACGCCTGCGGCCTGACCTGTGACACCAGCGGGCCGGCGGCCATCAAGAACGTGGCGGCCGCACTGCGCGCCAAGTTCGGCAACGGCGCCCTGGTCACTGCGGCGGTCTCCGCCGACGGCACCTCCGGCGGCAAGGTCGACGCCGCCGACTACGGCGGCGCCGCGCAGTACCTCGACTGGTACAACGTGATGACGTACGACTTCTTCGGCGCCTGGGACGCGAAGGGCCCCACCGCCCCGCACTCCCCGCTCACCTCGTACAACGGCATCCCGCAGGCCGGCTTCACCACGGCCGACGCGATCGCCAAGTACAAGGCCAAGGGCGTACCCGCGAGCAAGCTGCTCGTCGGCATCGGCCTGTACGGCCGCGGCTGGACCGGCGTCACCCAGGACGCCCCGGGCGGCACGGCCACGGGCCCGGCGACCGGTACCTATGAGCAGGGCATCGAGGACTACAAGGTGCTCAAGACGTCCTGCCCGGCCACCGGCACCATCGCGGGCACGGCTTACGCCAAGTGCGGCAGCAACTGGTGGTCCTACGACACCCCAGCCACCATCGGCACCAAGATGTCCTGGGCGAAGACCCAGGGCCTGGGCGGCGCCTTCTTCTGGGAGTTCAGTGGTGACACCAGCAACGGCGAACTGGTGAACGCCATCAACAGCGGTCTGTCGTAAGGGCCCACCGGCCCCGAGACCAGGAGAGCTCCCCCGGACGTGGTCCGGGGGAGCTCTCCTGTCGTACTACACCAACGAGTGAATGCGGCTACGCCACATTCACTCTTTGTCCAGGCGGCGCCGCCTCCAGCCAGGCGAGGAAGCCGGTCAGCGCGTCCTCGCTCATCGCGAGTTCCAGGCGCGTACCGCGGTGCAGGCAGGTGAGGACGATCGCGTCGGAGAGCAGGGCGAGTTCCTCCTCGCCCTCGGGCAGACGGCGGCCGGCCACCTCGATGGACGCCCGCTCCAGAGTGCGGCGCGGACGGAGCGCGTAGGAGAAGACACGGAACCACTCGACGCGGTCGCCGTTGTAGCGGGCGACTCCGTAGCTCCAGCCCTTGCCGCTGGTGTCGGTCTTCTCCGGTACGTCCCAGCGCAGACTGCAGTCGAAGGTGCCGCCGGAGCGCTGGATGAGCCTGCGTCGCAGGCCGAAGACGAACAGTCCCACCACCACGAGCAAGACCACCAGCCCGCACACAGTCAGAGCGAGGACCATCGACACCGACCTCCTCGTCTCCTAGGTAATGGAACGGAAAAAACACCCACATTCACCTCAGCCGCGGCCGGTACCGGATTGCTCCGGTACCGGCCGCGGCTGAGTGACGTCATCACACGGCTGGCTGGGTTCAGCTGGCCGTCGCCGCGCGCAGTCGGACCTCCGCGCGGCGCTCGGCATGAGCGTCGCCCTCCGCCTTCGCGCGTTCGAGCTCTCGCTCGGTGCGCTGGACATCGATCTCGTCCGAGAGTTCGGCGATCTCCGCCAGCAGCGACAGCTTGTTGTCCGCGAACGAGATGAAACCGCCGTGCACAGCGGCGACGACCGTCCCACCTTCACTCGTACGGATGGTCACCGGGCCCGACTCCAGCACACCGAGCAGCGGCTGGTGACCGGGCATGACGCCGATGTCGCCGGACGTGGTGCGCGCGACGACCAGGGTGGCCTCGCCGGACCAGACCTGGCGGTCGGCGGCGACCAGCTCGACGTGCAGCTCAGCAGCCAAGGGTGGCTCCTCGGGTCACCACCCGGCGGTAGTGCCGGGTGTTGGGGTCAATTCTAAGGGGCGTGGACGAGGGGGCGGGACGCACCCGCCCCCTCAGATGAGCTCGATGCTCAGGAGACGCCCAGCTCCTTCGCGTTCTTCTTCAGGTCCTCGATACCACCGCACATGAAGAACGCCTGCTCGGGGAAGTGGTCGTACTCGCCGTCGCAGATCGCGTTGAACGCCGCGATCGACTCCTCCAGCGGCACGTCCGAGCCGTCCACACCGGTGAACTGCTTGGCGACGTGGGTGTTCTGGGACAGGAAGCGCTCCACGCGACGGGCACGGTGGACGACGAGCTTGTCCTCCTCGCCGAGCTCGTCGATACCGAGGATCGCGATGATGTCCTGCAGGTCCTTGTACTTCTGCAGGATGTTCTTCACGCGCATGGCCGCGTTGTAGTGGTCCGCCGCGATGTAGCGGGGGTCCAGGATCCGGGACGTGGAGTCCAGCGGGTCCACGGCCGGGTAGATGCCCTTCTCCGAGATCGGACGGGACAGAACCGTCGTCGCGTCGAGGTGGGCGAAGGTGGTGGCCGGGGCCGGGTCGGTCAGGTCGTCCGCGGGAACGTAGATCGCCTGCATCGAGGTGATCGAGTGACCGCGGGTCGAGGTGATGCGCTCCTGGAGCAGACCCATCTCGTCGGCCAGGTTCGGCTGGTAACCCACCGCGGACGGCATACGGCCGAGCAGCGTGGAGACCTCGGAACCGGCCTGCGTGAAGCGGAAGATGTTGTCGATGAAGAACAGCACGTCCTGCTTCTGGACGTCGCGGAAGTACTCGGCCATGGTCAGGCCGGCCAGCGCGACGCGCAGACGGGTGCCCGGGGGCTCGTCCATCTGACCGAAGACCAGCGCGGTCTTGTCGATGACGCCGGACTCGCTCATCTCGTCGATGAGGTCGTTGCCCTCACGGGTGCGCTCGCCGACACCGGCGAACACGGAGACACCGTCGTGGTTGTTGGCGACGCGGTAGATCATCTCCTGGATGAGCACCGTCTTGCCGACGCCGGCGCCGCCGAACAGACCGATCTTGCCGCCCTTGACGTACGGGGTCAGCAGGTCGATGACCTTGACGCCGGTCTCGAACATCTCGGTCTTCGACTCGAGCTCGTCGAAGTTCGGCGCCTTGCGGTGGATCGCCCAGCGCTCGCCGTCGTACTCTGCGTCGACGTTCAGCACCTCACCGAGGGTGTTGAACACCTTGCCCTTGGTGAAGTCGCCGACCGGGACGGAGATCGCCGAGCCGGTGTCCTTCACCGGGGACTGGCGGACCAGGCCGTCGGTGGGCTGCATGGAGATCGTGCGGACGATGCCGTCACCGAGGTGCTGGGCGACCTCGAGCGTCAGCGTCTTCTTCTCGCCCGCGTTCGCCGGGTCGGCGACCTCGACGTGAAGGGCGTTGTTAATGTCCGGCATCGCGTCGACGGGGAACTCCACGTCGACGACCGGGCCGATGACCCGCGCGACGCGGCCCGCCGCCGTGGCCGTCTCAACAGTGGTGGTCATTACTTGTCACTCCCCGCGGTCGCGTCGGCCAGGGCGCTCGCGCCACCGACGATCTCGCTGATTTCCTGGGTGATTTCGGCCTGGCGGGCCGCGTTGGCAAGACGCGCGAGCGTGTCGATCAGCTCGCCCGCGTTGTCGGTGGCCGACTTCATCGCGCGCCGCGTGGCGGCGTGCTTCGAAGCGGCCGACTGGAGCAGCGCGTTGTAGATACGGCTCTCCACGTAGCGCGGCAGCAGCGCGTCGAGGACGTCTTCCGCCGAGGGCTCGAAGTCGTACAGCGGAAGGATCTCGCCCTTCGGCACGGCCTCCGCGGCGACCTCGTCCAAACGCAGCGGAAGCAGCCGGGAGTCGATCGCCGTCTGCGTCATCATCGAGACGAACTCGGTGTAGACGATGTGGAGCTCGTTTACGCCGCCGTTCTCGGCGTCCGTCCCGATGGCCTCGATCAGCGGGGCCGCCACCGTCTTGGCGTCCGCGTACGAGGGCTCGTCGGTGAAGCCGGTCCACGACTCCGCGATCGTGCGCTCACGGAAGTTGTAGTGGGCGACACCGCGCCGGCCGACGATGTACGTGTCGACCTGCTTGCCCTCGCGCTCGAGCCGCTCGGTCAGCTGCTCCGCCGCCTTGATGGCGTTGGAGTTGAAGGCGCCGGCCAGACCGCGGTCGCTCGTCAGGAGCAGTACCGCGGCGCGGGTCGGGTTCTCCGCCTCCGTTGTCAGCGGGTGCTTGGTGTTGGACCCGGTGCCGACCGCCGTGACCGCGCGGGTCAGTTCCTGCGCGTACGGCGTGGAGGCCGACACCTTGCGCATCGCCTTGACGACGCGCGAGGCGGCGATCATCTCCATCGCCTTGGTGATCTTCTTGGTCGCGGTGACGGATCGGATGCGACGCTTGTAGACCCGGAGCTGGGCTCCCATGAGTCAGGTCCCTTCCTTACGTCACTTGGCGGCAGCGGCCGGGGTGTCCTCGCCGAGCAGCTTTCCGTCGCCCGTCTCGAACTGCTTCTTGAACTCGACGATCGCCTCGGCGACGGCCTGCAGCGTGTCGTCGGACATCTTGCCGCCCTCCTTGATGGAGGTCATGAGGCCCTGCTCCTTGCGGTGCAGGTACTCCAGGAGCTCCTTCTCGAAGCGGCGGATGTCGGCGACCGGCACCTCGTCCATCTTGCCGGTGGTGCCGGCCCAGACGGAGACGACCTGGTCCTCGGTGGCCATCGGCTGGTACTGGTCCTGCTTCAGCAGCTCGACCATGCGCTGACCGCGCTCCAGCTGGGACTTCGAGGCGGCGTCCAGGTCGGAACCGAAGGCGGCGAACGCCTCCAGCTCACGGAACTGGGCCAGGTCCACGCGCAGACGGCCGGAGACCTGCTTCATCGCCTTGTGCTGGGCGGAACCACCGACTCGGGAGACGGAGATACCGACGTTCAGCGCGGGGCGCTGACCGGCGTTGAACAGGTCCGACTCCAGGAAGCACTGGCCGTCGGTGATGGAGATGACGTTGGTCGGGATGAACGCCGAGACGTCGTTGGCCTTGGTCTCGACGATCGGCAGACCGGTCATCGAGCCCTTGCCCATGTCGTCGGACAGCTTCGCGCAGCGCTCCAGCAGACGGGAGTGCAGGTAGAAGACGTCGCCCGGGTAGGCCTCACGGCCCGGCGGACGGCGCAGCAGCAGCGATACGGCGCGGTAGGCGTCGGCCTGCTTCGACAGGTCGTCGAAGATGATCAGGACGTGCTTGCCCTGGTACATCCAGTGCTGGCCGATGGCGGAACCGGTGTACGGCGCCAGGTACTTGAAGCCGGCCGGGTCGGACGCCGGGGCGGCGACGATGGTCGTGTACTCCAGCGCGCCGTTCTCCTCCAGCGAGCGCCGGACCGACGCGATGGTGGAGCCCTTCTGGCCGATGGCGACGTAGATGCAGCGGACCTGCTTGTTCGGGTCGCCGGTGCGCCAGTTGTCACGCTGGTTGATGATCGTGTCGACAGCGAGGGCGGTCTTGCCGGTCTGCCGGTCGCCGATGATCAGCTGACGCTGACCGCGGCCGATCGGGGTCATGGCGTCGACGGCCTTGTAGCCGGTCTCCATGGGCTCGTGCACCGACTTGCGCTGCATGACCGTGGGGGCCTGCAGTTCGAGGGCGCGGCGGCCCTCGGTCTCGATCTCGCCGAGGCCGTCGATCGGGTTGCCGAGCGGGTCCACCACGCGGCCGAGGTAGCCCTCGCCCACGGCCACGGACAGGACCTCACCGGTGCGCTGCACCGGCTGGCCCTCCTCGATGCCGCTGAACTCACCGAGGACGATGGCACCGATCTCGCGCTCCTCGAGGTTGAGGGCGAGGCCGAGGGTGCCGTCCTCGAACTTCAGCAGTTCGTTGGCCATGGCCGAGGGAAGCCCCTCGACCTTCGCGATGCCGTCGCCGGCAAGGGTGACCGTACCGACCTCCTCGCGCGAGGCCGCGTCCGGCTTGTACGACTGGACGAAGTTCTCCAGCGCGTCCCGGATCTCCTCCGGCCGGATCGTGAGCTCCGCCATCTGGGTTCCCTGCTCTCCTTGTTGGGCCCGAAGTTTCACTTGGGGGTATTGCGAGTCCCGGACTCCCCCCAAAAAGAGGTGAATCCTCTGCACGGCCCAACCAGGGCCGTCGTGTACGTCTTGCGTGTTGAGTTGCTGCTAGCTCGCCATACGGCGGGCGGCGTCCTCGAGCCGGTCCGCGAGGGAGCCGTTGATGACCTCGTCGCCGACCTGCACCCGCATCCCGCCGACGACGTCGGGGTCCACGTCGAGGTTGAGGTGCATCTGACGGCCGTAGAGCTTGGCGAGGGCCGCGCCGAGGCGCTGCTTCTGCGTGTCGCTCAGCGGGACCGCCGAGGTGACGACGGCGACCATGCGGTTGCGACGGTCGGCGGCGAGCTTGGTCAGGGACTCCAGTCCCGCTTCCAGGCTACGTCCCCGCGGCGCGGTCACAAGGCGCGTCACCAGACGCTCGGTGGTCGCGGCCGCACGGCCGCCGAGCAGCCGGCGCAGCAGCTCCTTCTTGGCCGAGACGGTCGCGGCGCGGTCGGTCAGGGCCGCGCGCAGCCCGGTGTTCGAGGAGACGATCCGGCCGAAGCGGAACAGCTCGTCCTCGACGTTGTCGAGCGTGCCGGCCCGCTGCGCCGCGGTGAGGTCGGCGACGTCCGCCAGCTCCTCCAGCGTGTCGACCAGGTCGCGGGGCTGCGACCAGCGGGAACGCACCATGCCGGACACCAGGTCGACGGCCGTGCCGCCGATCTGCCCGCCGAGCAGGCGCTGCACCAGCGTGGCCTTGGCCTCACCGGACTGCGCCGGGTCGGTCAGGACCCGACGCAGGCCCACCTCGCGGTGGAGCAGCGCGGTGACGGCGGCCAGCTCGTCGGCAAGCCGGCCGGCGTCCACCGAGGTGGAGTCCGTCAGCGCGTCCAGACGCTCACGTGCGGCGGTCAGTGCCTCACGGCTGGCTCCGTGCATGGTCATCGAGTCGCCTCGGCCTTCTCCTCGAGCTCGTCGAGGAAGCGGTCGATCACACGGCTCTGCCGGGCGTGGTCCTCGAGGGACTCGCCGACGAGCTTGCCGGCCAGCTCGGTGGCCAGCGTGCCGACGTCCTGCCGGAGCGCGGACGCGGCGGTCTTGCGGTCGGCCTCGATCTGGGCGTGGCCGGCGGCGACGATCTCCTCGCGCTGACGCTGGCCCTCGGCCCGCATCTCCGCGATGAGCGTGGCGCCCTGCTCCTGCGCCTCCTGGCGCAGGCGCGCGGCCTCGTGCCGGGCCTCGGCGAGCTGAGCCTTGTACTGCTCAAGAACGCTCTGGGCCTCGGTCTGCGCGGCCTCGGCCTTCTCGATACCGCCCTCGATGGCCTCGCGGCGCTCCTCCAGAACCTTGTTGATGTTCGGGAGGAGCTTCTTGGCGAGGAGACCGAAGACGATGACGAAGGCGAGCAGGCCGATGACGAGCTCGGGGATCGGCGGGACGAGAGGGTTCTCCTTCTCGGCCGCCAGAATGAGCAGCTGGCTCATGTCATTGCCTTTCGTCTAGGAAGCTTTCGCTGATCGGCGAATCAGGTGCCGTAGACGAACGGCATGACCAGACCGATCAGAGCCAGCGCCTCGCAGAAGGCGAAGCCGAGGATCTGGTTGGCGCGGATCAGGCCGGCGGCCTCGGGCTGGCGGGCCAGGGCCTGGGTGCCGTTACCGAAGATGATGCCGACGCCGACGCCGGGACCGATGGCAGCGAGGCCGTAACCGACGGAGCCGAGCGAGCCGGAAACAGCGGCAAGGGTCTGGGACATGCCAGTTCTTCCTTTTCTTTACGGACCGGTGGGGGTTGGCCACCGGACGATCAGGGGGTTGCTCTGCGGGGTGCTCAGTGGTGCTCTGCGAGCGCGCCCTGGATGTACGTGCAGGTCAGGAGGACGAAGACGTACGCCTGCAGTGCCTGGATGAAGAGCTCGAAGGCCGTCATCACGATCGTCATGATGAAGCTGACGCCCGCGTAGGCGATGCCGATGCCGTTGAGCAGGTACCAGCTGGCGATCGTGAAGAGCAGCAGCAGCGTGTGGCCCGCGAACATGTTCGCGAAGAGCCGGACCGCGTGGGTGAAGGGCCGGACCAGCAGGTTCGAGAAGAACTCGATGAGCATGGCCAGCGGGAGCACCGGGCCCAGCGACTTGTCGTAGCCCGTCACGTTCTTGAAGAAGCCCACGAAACCGTGACGCTTGAAGGTCAGCGAGACCCACAGGACATAGACGATCAGGGCCAGCACGATCGGGTACGCGATGATCGAAGTCACCGGGAACTGGGCGACCGGGATGATCGACCAGAGGTTCATCATCCAGATGAAGAAGAACAGGGAGACGACGAGCGGAACGTACTTCTCGCCTTCCTTCTTGCCGATCGTCTCGTAGACGACTCCGCGCCGGATGAAGTCGTAGCCCGCCTCGGCGACCATCTGGAGCTTGCCCGGGACGACCTGGGGCCTGCGGAAGGCCGCCCAGAAGAATCCGACGACGATGATGGAGCCGAGCAGCGCCAGCAGCATCGGCTTGTTGAAGTACAGGTTGCTGTCCGCGTTGCCCCAGAGGGGCTCGAACAGGAACGAGTGCAGGCCCGGAGCGGGGAAGCCACAGCCGGCGAAGATGTGGCAGTCGGTCTCGAAGGCGAGCACCTGCGTCGGGTCAGCACTCACCGCGGGCTCCTTCAGCGTGGCGCATAGGTACGGCAACCTCGTTGTGTCGGCGCGGCGTGCGGCCGCGGTTCGGCACGGGACTGGTGTTACGGATGTGGGGGCGGCAGTGGGGCATCTCGCCTCGCGATCGAACAGGCGTCAGCTGTGATGCCCGCGCCCGCGATGCCGCAGTTGGCACCGGACGATAGCAGGATCTCTCAAGCGCCTTTATCCCGGCCCTACCGCTCACGACGAGCGCTCCGTCTTTTCGGACTTCTCGCCCGCCGTGGACGGGGCCGAGTCGGGCTCGACGTAGAGGATCTTGGACTTCATATGGGCCCGCGTCTGCGCCGCGGTCCACGCCAGCGTGGCGGCGAGCAGGGTGAAGGCGAAGGCCTTGGGGTTGAACAGCGTGGTGTGCTTGAACGCGGCCAGGAAGACGAACAGCAACAGGATCTGGGCCGCGTAGAGCATCAGGCCCATCGCCTGGAAGAGGTGCGGAAGCGACTTGGCCGTGCGCTGCAGGACGTAGAGGCCGAGCCCCATGAACAGGATCACGACCAGGGTCGCGACGACCGCGCCGATCGCCCCTTTGCCACCGGCGGCCACACCACTGACGACGGCGGCGACCGCACCGACGGCGGCTGTGGGCACAGCGGCCTCGGCCAGGATCCGGGCGTCATTGGACGGCATCGCGGCAACTCCGCATTCACAGGGGGCAGGGCGTCGTCATGGGACGAGCGTAGTCCCGGTGCCGAGGGAGGAAACCTCGGCCCCACCAGGACCTTCTCACTGTGGCCCTTCGGCTCTCCGGGATACTCGTGAACGGTATCACAAACTATTTGATGAGGTCTTTACCTCCATGGTGTGCTGACCCTCACACGTGAGAGTACAGCTGCACTTCTGTGCAAAATCCAGCTCTTTTCGCCCGATATTGGGGGGATTTAGTGCCCCACGGGTTGGCAACGCCTTAGTCAGATTCTTACCTTGGCCGTCAGCGCGACGTTCCGGCCTTCCGCCCGTCCAGAACCCGCGAACGAGTTCCGACGGCGGTCGCTCCGTTGACACCGGCCGACCCGGCACGGACCCGCACGCCCGCGGCCACGGGCGTCTCCTCCGGCACAGGGCTCTCCGCGGTCGCGGAAACCCCCACGGACGCCTCCTGCGGCGCGGAGTCCGTGGACGACGCGGACGGCGCCGCCGCGGAGGCATCCGGGGCCATCACCCCGCCCCGGCGCCGGTAGCGCGGCGGCACGAACTGCTCGGCCCAGCGGGGGGCTCGCGGGGTGAAGCGCGGCAGCAGGAGCAGCACCAGGCCGATGAAGCTGAGGATCACGATGCCCAGCACGATCCACATGGACGCCGACTTGACCGAGTAGGCGAGCGCGCCGAAGCCGATCAGGGCCGCCCAGAAGTACATGATCAGCACGGCCCGGCTGTGCGAGTGGCCGATCTCCAGCAGGCGGTGGTGCAGATGGCCGCGGTCGGCGGCGAACGGCGACTTGCCGTGCCAGGTGCGCCGCACGATGGCCAGGACCAGGTCGGCGGCCGGGATGGCGATGATCGTCAGCGGCATCAGCAGCGGGATGTAGACCGGCACCATCTGGTGCACGGCGTTGCGCTCGGACCCGGAGAAGAGCTTCATCACGTCCGGGTCGACCTGCCCGGTCACCGAGATCGCGCCGGCCGCCAGCACCAGGCCGATGAGCATCGATCCCGAGTCGCCCATGAAGATCCGCGCGGGATGCATGTTGTGCGGCAGGAAGCCAAGGCACATGCCCATGAGGACGGCCGCGAAGAGGGTGGCGGGGGCGGCGGCCTCGATGCCGTACGAGTACCAGATCCGGTAGGCGTACATGAAGAACGCGGCGGCCGCGATGCACACCATGCCGGAGGCCAGGCCGTCGAGGCCGTCGACGAAGTTGACCGCGTTGATGGTGATGACGACCAGCGCGACCGTGAGCAGGGTGCCTTGCCACTGGGTGAGCGCGACCGTGCCGACGCCGGGCACGGGCAGCCACAGGATGGTCAGACCCTGCATGACCATCACACCGGCCGCGATCATCTGGCCGCCCAGCTTGATCAGGGCATCGATCTCGAACTTGTCATCGAGGACGCCGATCAGCCAGATCAGGGCGGCGCCGGAGAGCAGCGCGCGCGGCTCGTTCGACTTCTCGAAGACCTCGTTGAGGTTGGCGAGGTGGCTTGCGACCAGCAGGCCCGCGCACAGGCCGAAGAACATCGCGATCCCGCCGAGCCGGGGAGTGGGCTCACGGTGCACGTCACGTGCCCGGATCTCCGGCATCGCTCCTGCGACGATCGCGAACTTACGTACCGGCCCTGTCAGCAGATACGTCACCGCGGCCGTGATGCAGAGCGTCAGCAGGTATTCACGCACGGGCTTCCCCACAGGTCTCGCTGGCCTTCTCAGCCCCACACCCTAGCGACGCAGGCATATGTATGTGGACTTCCGGGTAGCGACGATGGTTGCACGTGTGGCTGTGTACGGTTTTGTACGACCGTTCTGCTACCCCGTCTCAGCCGGGGTACGGCGGAAACCGGCCAGTGAGTTCGCGCACATCCTCACGCGCGCTCGCCCCGTCGACCTCGCCGCGCAGCACTTTGCCGAACAGGACGGCTATCCACTCCATCTCCTGCTGGCCCATGCCCTGGCTGGTCACCGCGGCGGTGCCCAGCCGCAGCCCGCGGCCGTCGGCGTGCGGCAGCGCGCAGCAGTCGAGGACGATACCGGCGGCGGCCAGCCGTCCGCGCGCGGTACGCCCCTCGACGCCGAGCGGCGCCGGGTCGGCGGTGATCAGGTGGGTGTCCGTGCCGCCGGTGGTGACGGTCAGGCCCTCCGCGGCCAGCCGGGCCGCGAGCACCCGCGCGTTGGCGACGACCTGGTGGGCGTAGGCGGAGAAGGCCGGGGTCGCGGCCTCGCCGAACGCCACGGCCTTGGCGGCGATGGTGTGCATCTGGGCGCCGCCCTGGGTGAAGGGGAAGACGGCGCGGTCGACGCGCTCGGCCAGCTCGCCGCCGCACAGGAGCATCCCGCCGCGCGGCCCGCGCAGCACCTTGTGGGTGGTGGCGCACACCACGTCGGCGTACGGGACGGGGTTGGGCGCCGCCCTGCCGGCGACGAGTCCGATGGGGTGGGCCGCGTCGGCGATCAGATAGGCGCCGACCTCGTCGGCGACCGAGCGGAAGAAGGCGTAGTCGATGTGGCGCGGGTAGGCGATGGAGCCGCACACGATCGCCTTGGGCCGGTGCGCGTGGGCGAGCGTGCGCACCTGCTGGTGGTCGATGAGTCCGGTCTCGGCGTCGACGCCGTAGCCGACGAAGTCGAACCAGCGGCCGGAGAAGTTCGCGGGCGAGCCGTGCGTGAGGTGGCCGCCGTAGGGCAGGCCGAGGGCGAGGACGGTGTCGCCGGGCCGCAGCAGCGCCGCGTACGCGGCGAGCACCGCGGACGAGCCCGAGTGGGCCTGCACGTTGGCGTGTTCGGCACCGAACAGGGCCTTGGCCCGCGCCACGGCGAGGCGTTCGGCCGCGTCGACGATCTCGCAGCCGCCGTGGTGCCGGGCGCCCGGATAGCCCTCGGCGTACTTGTTCGCCAGCACCGAGCCGAGTGTGGCGAGCACGGCCGGCGAGGTGAAGTTCTCCGCCGCGATCAACTGGAGCGTCGTCGACTGCCGGTCGAGCTCCCCCAGCAGGACGTCGGCCAGTTCGGGGTCCTGCCGGCGCAGGAGATCGGCCTCGAGAACGGGGATGACCGACATGTCGGGCTCCGGGCGGTCGACGTTGACGTACGTCCAATGTAGGCCCACCAACCCCACCCCGCGCGGCCCCTTACGCCGACACGGCTACCCGTCACGGGCCTCTCTGCTCACACCCACGCAACGCCGGCAGCCGGGCCCGGGAAACCATGGCGCGCGACGAGCGCCGGGTCACCCACAGGCCGGTACGCCCCTCCAGGAGCCTCCAGCCGGGGCGTACCGGTCCAGGAAGCCTCCGGTCGGGCCCCGGAGCCGCGCACGAGCTTGCGAGCCGCCAGACGCCCGACAGGCACGCGCCGAGGCCGACCATCGACGCAGCCCACGCACGACCCGCACCACGCACCGACCGGAGCAGGCCGCCCGGACCCGTGCACGCCCGAGCGGGGCACCCCGGCCCCGGGCCTCCCGGCCCGCCGGACACCCCGCGGACATGCGTCGAGGCCATCACCGACGCACCCGCACCATGCCCACCGGCCAGAGCAGGCCGACCGGACCCGACGCGCCCCGTGCACGGCCCCGCGGGGCACTTCGGGCTGAGGCTCGGGCCCTCCAACGCCAGGCGCCTCACAGGCACACGCCAAAGGCCGTCACCGACGCGATGCCACCGACCGGCGCCGGCGGTTGTGCCCGCGTCGGAGCGCGGCGCCCGTCGGCAGGTGCTGGTTGGTCGGTGGCCGACCCCGGGGCGGATACCAGTCGGTTGCGGGGCCGGCGGACGTCAAGCGCGGGCCGGGACTCCCGTCAGGGCCGTTACCACCGGGTCCAGGGCCTGGTGTATCTCGTCGCCGACCGAGCGGAAGAACGTCAGCGGGGCGCCGTAGGGGTCGTAGACCTCGTCGGCCTCGGCGGTCGGGGCCAGGAGCCACCCGCGTAGAGCGGCGGCGGCACGGACCAGGGCGCGGGCGCGTTCGACCACGCCGTCCTCCAGGGGAGGCAGCGTGGCCGGGTCTATCGCCTTCACCAGGCGGGTGAACTCCTTGAGGGTGAAGGTGCGCAGGCCGGCCGAATGGCCCATGGAGATGACCTGGGCACGGTGGTCCAGGGTCGCGGTGAGCACCAGGTCGGCGCAGATCACATGCTCGTCCAGCAGTTCCCGGCCGGTGAAGCCGGAGGCGTCCGCGCCGAAGTCGGCCAGCACGGTCTCCGCGTTGGCCTCCATCGGCGCGCCCTCGTGGCCCCAGGTGCCCGCGCTCTCCACGATCAGCCCGCCGCCCCGCGAATCCCCGAGCCGGTCCGCCACGAAGTGCCGGGTCAGCCGCTCGGTGATGGGCGAACGGCACACGTTGCCGGTGCTGACGTGCAGGATGCGGAAGGTGTCGCCTATGCCACGCCCCGCGTCAGGGGCCGTCAATTCGCCACCTCGAGGTCGGGTACCACCTTGCGCAGCTCCTCCGGCGACAGGGCGCCCTCGCGCAGCAGCACGGGCACCTTGCGGGTGACGTCGACGATGGAGGACGGGACGTTTCCGGGGGTCGGGCCGCCGTCGAGGTAGACGGAGACGGAGTCGCCGAGCATGTCCTGCGCGGCGCCGCAGTCCTCCGGCGCGGGGTGGCCGGTCAGGTTCGCCGACGACACGGCCATCGGGCCGACCTCCGTGAGCAGTTCGATGGCGACCGGGTGCAGCGGCATCCGCACCGCGACCGTGCCCCGGGTGTCCCCGAGGTCCCACTGGAGGGACGGCTGGTGCCGCGCGACCAGCGTCAGCGCGCCCGGCCAGAAGGCGTCCACGAGTTCCCAGGCCATTTCGGAGAAGTCCGTGACCAGTCCGTGCAGCGTGTTCGGGGAGCCGATGAGGACAGGAGTGGGCATGTTGCGGCCCCGGCCCTTGGCGGCGAGCAGGTCGGCCACGCCCTCGGAGGAGAACGCGTCGGCGCCGATGCCGTAGACCGTGTCGGTGGGCAGCACCACGAGTTCGCCGCGACGGACGGCGGACGCCGCCTCGCGCAGACCCGTCACGCGGTCGGTGGCGTCGTTGGTGTCGTATCGCCGTGCCATTGTCAGCGGGCCTCCTCGTACACGTACTGCTGGTCAGAAGTCCTGATGGGGGTCACGGCAGCGCCTTGCGGGCGGTGGCGAACCGCGGCCGGTTGTTGAGGTCGGGGTGGTCGGCGGCGTCGGCCCAGCCCCGCTCCTCGGTGAAGATCCACGGCACCTGTCCGCCCTGGGTGTCGGCGTGCTCGACGACGACGACTCCGCCGGGCCGCAGCAGCCGGTGCGCGGTGCGCTCGATGCCGCGGATCAGGTCGAGGCCGTCCTCCCCGGAGAACAACGCCAGCTCCGGGTCGTAGTCGCGGGCCTCGGGGGCGACGTACTCCCATTCGGTGAGCGGGATGTACGGCGGGTTGGAGATGACGAGGTCGACCTGGCCGTCGAGATCCGGGAAGGCCGTCAGGGCGTCGCCCTGGCGCAGGTCGACCCTGGACCCCTCCATGTTCTTGCTGGTCCACTTCAGGGCGTTCTCGCTCAGCTCCACGGCGTGCACGCGCGAGCGCGGCACCTCCTGGGCGAGGGCGAGCGCGATGGCCCCCGAACCGGTGCACAGGTCGACGATGCACGGCTCGACGACGTCCATGGCCCGTACGGCGTCTATGGCCCAGCCGACCACGGACTCGGTCTCCGGCCGGGGCACGAACACCCCTGGCCCGACCTGGAGTTCCAGATACCGGAAGTAGGCCCGCCCGGTGATGTGCTGGAGCGGCTCGCGCTGCTCGCGCCGGGCGATGACCTCCCAGTAGCGGGCGTCGAAGTCGGCGTCCTTCACGGTGTGCAGCTGGCCCCGCTTGACGCCGTGCACGAACGCGGCGAGTTCCTCCGCGTCGGTGCGCGGCGAGTCCACGCCCGCGTCGGCCAGCCGCTGGGTGGCCTGCGCCACCTCCGCGAGCAGCACGCTGCGCGGGCTCGGGGGTCGCCCCCCGGATTCTTGCTGCACGCTGGTCCTCCGTTGGTGCTCGTACGTGCGCACGTCCCGCGTGCGTACGTGTCTTACGCGGCCGCGAGCTTGGCGGCCGAGTCCGCGTCGACGCAGGCCTGGATCACCGCGTCCAGCTCGCCGTCCAGGACCTGGTCAAGGTTGTACGCCTTGAAGCCGACGCGGTGGTCCGAGATACGGTTCTCCGGGAAGTTGTAGGTGCGGATCTTCTCGGAGCGGTCGACGGTGCGGACCTGGCTGCGGCGGGCGTCGGCGGCTTCCCGCTCCGCCTCCTCCTGCGCCATGGCGAGCAGCCTGGAGCGCAGGATACGCAGCGCCTGCTCCTTGTTCTGCAGCTGGCTCTTCTCGTTCTGGCAGGAGGCGACGACTCCGGTGGGCAGGTGTGTGATGCGCACGGCGGAGTCGGTGGTGTTGACGGACTGGCCGCCGGGCCCGGAGGACCGGTAGACGTCGATGCGGAGGTCGTTGGGGTTGATCTCCACGTCCACCTCCTCGGCCTCGGGGGTGACCAGCACACCGGCCGCGGAGGTGTGGATACGGCCCTGGGACTCGGTGGCCGGAACCCGCTGCACGCGGTGCACCCCGCCCTCGTACTTCAGCCGGGCCCACACACCCTGGCCGGGCTCGGTCTGCCCGCGGGTCTTCACCGCGACCTGGACGTCCTTGTAGCCGCCCAGCTCGGACTCGGTGGCGTCGATGATCTCGGTCTTCCAGCCGACCCGCTCGGCGTACCGCAGGTACATGCGCAGCAGGTCGCCGGCGAACAGGGCCGACTCGTCGCCGCCCGCGCCCGCCTTGATCTCGAGGATGACGTCCTTGTCGTCGCTGGGGTCGCGCGGGATGAGCAGGAAGCGCAGCTTCTCGGTCAACTCCTCGCGCTGCCGCTCCAGCTCCTTGACCTCGGCCGCGAAGTCGGGGTCGTCCGCGGCGAGTTCGCGCGCGGTGTCGATGTCGTCGCCGGTCTGCTTCCAGGAGCGGTACGCGGCGATGATCGGGGTGAGCTCGGCGTAGCGCTTGTTGAGCTTGCGCGCGTTGGCCTGGTCGGCGTGGACCGACGGGTCGGCGAGCTTCTTCTCCAGATCGGCGTGCTCGGCGACGAGTTCCTCGACGGCCTCGAACATCTTTCGGCTCCTGTACTGCCTGTACTACTGGGGTGGGGGAAGGCGGGCGACCAAAAACGCCGGTCCCGGCGCACCCCGCGGTGGGGGCACGACCGTGGACCGGCGAAAAGGGGCTCGCTACTTCTTGGAGCCGGCGGCAGCCTTGCCGAAGCGGGCCTCGAAGCGGGCCACACGGCCACCGGTGTCGAGGATCTTCTGCTTGCCCGTGTAGAACGGGTGACACTCGGAGCAGACCTCGGCCCGGATGCTGCCGGACTCGATGGTGCTGCGGGTGGTGAACGACGCGCCGCAGGTGCAGCTGACCTGCGTCTCGACGTACGCGGGGTGGATGTCGCGCTTCAAGGTGTCTCCTAGAGTTCCTGGAGGGCGCCGGGTCGCAGCCGCGGGATGCGGAGCGTGAACCGGAGCCGACGTACCAGTCTGCCAGGACTGGGGCCATCCACCCAAACCGGGGGGTGGGGTCGGGTATTCCCTGCGCGTCTCCCGCGGGGCGGGGGCGGGTTTCCCGCGTCCCTAGTCCGGTCGCAGCACTAGGAGGCGCTCACCACTCCGCTTGCCTTGCCGGTGGCCGTGCCTTCCGTGGCCGTCTTCGGGATGGGCCGGTCGTTCCTCAGGGCGTTCCAGATCTGCTGGGCCTTGGCCTTCTCCACGAGGACGCGGTTCGGGTTGGCCGGGTCGTACCGCACCGGCATCGTGACCATGGTCATGTGGGAGGAGCTGATGCCCTTCAGGCCATCGGCGAAGGCGATCAGGGCGTTCACCGAGCCGAGGTCGGAGTCGGCGGTGACGGTCTTGGTCGCGGTGTCGGCGAGGTCGTAGAGCTTCTTGGGGTTGGTGAGCACGCCGATGTGCTTGACCTGGTCGGCCAGGGCCTTGACGAAGGCCTGCTGGAGCTGGATGCGGCCGAGGTCGGAGCCGTCGCCGACGCCGTGCCGGGTGCGGACCAGGCCGAGGGCCTGCTGTCCGTCGAGGGTGTGCGTGCCGGCCTTGAGGTCGAGGTGGCTCCGTGGGTCCTCGATGTTCCTCGTCGTGGTGACCGGGACTCCGCCGAGTTCGTCGACGAGCTTCCGGAAGCCGCTGAAGTCGACCTCCAGGTAGTGGTCCATGCGCAGGCCGGTCATCGACTCGACGGTCTTCACCGCGCAGGCGGCGCCGCCGGTGGAGTACGACTCGTTGAACATCGCGTCGTGCGTCGCGGCGTGCGTGCCGCCCTTGGCGTCGGTGCACTCGGGGCGGTCGACGAGGGTGTCGCGCGGTATGGAGACGACGCCGGCCTTCTTGTGGCCCTCGTAGATGTGCACGATCATCGCCGTGTCGGAGCGGGCGCTGCCGTCGTCGGTGCCGCCGCCGAGCTTCTTGTTGCCGCCGGCGCGGGTGTCGGAGCCGAGGACCAGGATGTTCTCGGAGCCGTTGTCGGCCTTGGTGGGCCGGTCGCCGCCGAGGGCCTGGTTGATGTCGATCGTCCTGAGGTTGCCGTTGAGCTTGAAGTAGAGGAAGCCGGCCCCCGCGCCGCCGAGCACGACGATCCCCGCGGCGGTCCAGGCCATGGCCGTCAGGGCCCTGCGCCGCCCGGTGGGGGGCTTGCGACGGCGGCCCTTGGCGCGGCGGCGGGGCCCGGTGTCGCCGGACTCCCCTGGTATGCCCGGTCCTCGCGTGCTGTCGGCAGGCATGCGCTCCTCGGTTCTCGTGTCTACGGTCGGTTGCCCCCTGCGGTCGAGGTCGGGCCCCGGTCTGTTCTCGGTCGATTGACCCGTACCGCACTATCGTCGCTCGTACGGTCAGACGGGGGAACTCGGGAAAGGGTTGCACAACGCTGCGTGTCCACCACATACGGACATAGGCACCATGCGCGACTGTGTACCGCTTGGTAACCCGGCTCACCTGCGATGACACGGGGCGGGACGGCGCCGTGGAGAGCCGGAACGGGGCGCGGTGCCTGTGGCGAAGGTCTCGTACGGGCCAACGCTCGTACGGCCCGCCCGCAACAGCAGAAGGCCGCCCCCCTGAAAACAGGGGGCGGCCTTCGGTGCGACTCTTGCCGGCTTACCCGGCTGGTCCGGCTGACCTGGCGTAACGCCTAGTCGCCGTTGCCGGGAGTCGGGGTGGTCTTCTGGATCTGCATCAGGAACTCGACGTTCGACTTGGTCTGCTTCATCTTGTCGAGGAGCAGCTCGATCGCCTGCTGCTGGTCGAGCGCGTGCAGCACCCGGCGCAGCTTCCAGACGACGCCGAGCTCCTCGGCGCCGAGCAGGATCTCCTCCTTGCGGGTGCCGGACGCGTCGACGTCCACCGCGGGGAAGATGCGCTTGTCGGCGAGCTTCCGGTCGAGCTTGAGCTCCATGTTGCCGGTGCCCTTGAACTCCTCGAAGATCACCTCGTCCATGCGGGACCCGGTGTCCACCAGGGCGGTGGCGAGGATGGTGAGCGAGCCGCCGTCCTCGATGTTGCGGGCCGCACCGAAGAACCGCTTCGGCGGGTACAGGGCGGTGGAGTCGACACCACCGGACAGGATCCGGCCGGAGGCCGGGGCCGCCAGGTTGTACGCACGGCCCAGACGGGTGATCGAGTCCAGCAGCACGACCACGTCGTGACCCAGCTCCACCAGGCGCTTGGCGCGCTCGATGGCGAGCTCGGCGACCGTGGTGTGGTCCTCGGCCGGGCGGTCGAAGGTCGAGGAGATGACCTCGCCCTTGACCGACCGCTGCATGTCGGTGACCTCTTCCGGACGCTCGTCGACGAGGACGACCATCAGGTGGCACTCGGGGTTGTTGTGCGTGATCGCGTTGGCGACCGCCTGCATGATCATGGTCTTGCCGGTCTTCGGCGGGGCCACGATCAGACCGCGCTGGCCCTTGCCGATGGGCGAGACCAGGTCGATGATGCGGGTGGTCAGGACGCCCGGGTCGGTCTCCAGACGGAGCCGGTCCTGCGGGTACAGCGGCGTCAGCTTGTTGAACTCCGGCCGCCCACGGCCGTGTTCGGGCGCCATGCCGTTGACGGAGTCCAGGCGGACCAGCGCGTTGAACTTCTCGCGGCGCTCGCCGTCCTTCGGCTGGCGGACCGCACCGGTGACGTGGTCGCCCTTGCGCAGGCCGTTCTTGCGGACCTGGGCGAGGGAGACGTACACGTCGTTGGGACCCGGCAGGTAGCCCGACGTGCGGATGAAGGCGTAGTTGTCGAGGATGTCCAGGATGCCCGCGACGGGGATCAGGACGTCGTCCTCGGCGATCTGCGGCTCGGAGACGTCGTCGCGGCCACGGCGGCCACGGCGGTCGCGGTAGCGGCCGCGACGGCCCCGGCGGCCGCCCTCGAAGTCGTCCCCGTCCTCGTCGGGCCGCTGCTGACGGTCCTGCCGGCCGCCGCCCTGCTGCTGGCCCTGCTGGCGCTGCTGCTGGCCGCCCTGGCCCTGCTGGTCGTCGCCCTTGCCGCGGCGGTCACGGTCGCGGTCGCGGTCGCGGCCGCGCTCACGGCGGTCACGACGACGGCCCTCGCCGCCGTCACCGGCGTCGCCCTGCGACTGCTGCTGGGCCGGGGTCTCGGCCTTCGGCTCGCTCTTCGCCTCGGCGGCGACGGTCTCGGCGCTGCCCGACGGGGCGCCCGCCTCCGCGGTGGCCCGACGGCGGCGGCGCTCGGCCGGAGCGTCCTCGCTGGCCGGCTGGCCGGGGATCTCGATCTGCTGCTGCGCCACGGCCTTGGCGGGGGCGCCCGACTGCTCCACGTCGTTCGAGGGCTTGGCAGAGGGGGCCTCGGCCGCCTTCTTCGCGGGCGCGGCCTCGTCGCCCGTACGGGTGCGGGAGGTGCTGCGGCGCTTCGGCTTGGTCTCGGTGGCGTCCCCCGCGGCAGGCGCGGCCTTCGCGGCGGGGGCGCCCCCGGCCGCCTGCGCCTCCTTGATGACCTCGATCAGCTGGCTCTTGCGCATGCGCGCGGTGCCCCTGATACCGAGGCCGGATGCGACCTGTTGCAGCTCGGCCAGCACCATGCCCTCGAGGCCGGTACCGCGGCGCCGCCGGGAGCCGGCACCGGTGGCAGGCGCGGAGGCGTCCGTGGCGGGCGCGGCAGCGGTCTCCTCGACACGTGCGCCCATCAGATCGGTGGTGTCGCTCACGAAGGGTCCTTCCCTGGAGCGGACGTCGGCCTGTCTGGCTCGGCGACCGGTTGTGCTGTCCGGCTTCGGTCCTTGCTGGTGAACCGTGCCGGGGCGGTGGTCCGCCCAAAGCGGCGGAAGAGATTTCTGGTGATTGGCGCTTCCTCGACCATCAGCGGCACCGAGTGTCACTGAGTCACGTGGCGTGGTCGCACCGATTCCGGAGCGTGCCCGGCGGACCGCTCAGTGTGCGCATACGAGGTACTGCCCAGGTACGACGTACACCACACAGTGCGGCTTGGGGGGCTCCCGGAGGAATGTCTGTCCCGGACGGGGACACAAAGCACCTCGCCATGGTGGGGTCGGGTGCAGACTTGAGGTTAACACTACCGGATCCAACAAACATTCCCCCTCTCGAAATCCGGCAACCGCCGGATTTCAGATCTCCCCGCCTGCCGCGAGTGGCAGTACGCAGGCTCCTTGCACATCGAGACTCAGTCTGTTGGCGGCCCAGTCGGCGCCCGCCAGTTGCTCCACCTTGTCCGCGGTGTCCGTGTCCGCGAGCGCCATGACGGTGGGTCCGGCGCCGGAGATGACTGCGGGGATGCCGTCCGCCCGCAGCCGCTCCACCAGCGCCGTGCTCTCCGGCATGGCAGGGGCGCGGTACTCCTGGTGGAGGCGGTCCTCGGTGGCCGGCAACAGCAGCTCGGGGCGCCGGGTGAGGGCCTCGACGAGCAGGGCGGCGCGGCCCGCGTTGACGGCGGCGTCCACGTGCGGCACGGTGCGCGGCAGCAGGCCGCGCGCGGTTTCGGTGAGCACCGGCTTTCCCGGCACGAAAACCACCGGAACGATGGAATCGGAGGGCTCCATCCTGATGGCCCGGGCCGCTCCGGCCTCCATCCAGGACAGGGTGAACCCGCCCAGCAGACAGGCCGCCACGTTGTCCGGGTGGCCCTCGATCTCGGTGGCCAACTCGAGCAGCGCGGTGTCGTCGAGCCTGGCCTCGGCGCCTATGGTCACGGCGCGGGCGGCGACTATTCCGGCGCAGATGGCGGCGGAGGAGGAGCCGAGGCCGCGGCCGTGCGGAATGCGGTTGGCGCAGACGATCTCCAGGCCGCGCGGCTGTCCGCCGAGGACGTCGAAGGCGGTGCGCAGCGAGCGGACGAGCAGGTGCTTCTCGTCCCGCGGCAGCGTCTCGCTGCCCTCGCCGGCGATGTCGATGTGCAGCCCGGAGTCGGCCACCCGGACCACGACGTCGTCGTAGAGCCCCAGCGACAGGCCGAAGGCGTCGAAGCCTGGGCCGATGTTGGCGCTGGTGGCGGGGACGCGCACCCGGACGGCGGCGGCGCGGAACGCGGGACCGGCCATCGCTCGTTGACTCTCCTTGAGCTGCGTGATGGTCGAATGACACTCGATAGGAACGGGGAAGACCCTCAGGCCGCGGAGACGGCGCACCACCGCCACCTGCGTGGGCGTGTGCGGCGGTCGGGTTCCCTACAGCCTATCGAAGGAAAGTTCAGTGGCGACATAGGGCGCACGGGAGGCGCACGATGCGTGTCGCAAGCCCCCCGTGCCACCCTCCTCCGAAGTCTCCTGGGACAGACGCCTCCGCACGCCACGCGGTTGCGTACCTTGCGCGGTGCGCGCGCGTTGCGCCGACCGGGGGAAACGCGGCGGGCGAGCGGCCTGAGCGCGGGACCGACAGGCGCCGTCGGCGGGAGAGGGCACCGGGAGCGTCGACGGCGGGTGCCGCCGACCGGGCCGCGCTCGGGGACAGGACGACGACGGCCGCCCCGCCCCGAAACCCCCGTGCGCGACCAGCCCGAGCCGTACGTGTCCGGCACCCGGAGCCACCTCGGTCGGGCAGGGCACGACGTGCGGCGGACGGCTGAACCGGCGACGACCGACCGGCGACGGCTCAGCCGTCACCGGCTCGACCTGCGCCGGCCCCTGCGGGGCGGGGCCGACCCGTGCGGGGCCGAGCTGTACGGGGCCGAGCTGTACGGGGCCGAGCTGTACGGGGCCGGACGCGGTCGGTCGTCGTCGTGGCCGTCGTCGCACTCGTGGTCGCGCTCGTCGTCGACGGTGCGGGTGGTGCGGTCAGGCCAGGCCCAGGCGTTCGGCCGCCGTGGCCGCGTCGACCGGGACCGTGACCGGCTGGGGGGCGCCGGCGACGGCCCAGTCGGGGTCCTTGAGGCCGTTGCCGGTGACCGTGCACACGATGCGCTGGCCGGGGTCGACCTTGCCCTGCTCGGCCGCCTTCAGCAGTCCGGCCACGGACGCGGCGGACGCCGGCTCGACGAAGACACCCTCCTGCGCGGCCAACAGCCGGTATGCGCGCAGGATTTCACGGTCCGTCACCTCGTCGATGGCACCGCCGGACTCGTCGCGCGCGGCCAGGGCGTACGTCCATGAGGCGGGGTTGCCGATACGGATCGCGGTGGCGATGGTCGACGGGTCCTTGACGACCTCGCCGCGCACGATCGGCGCGCTGCCGGAGGCCTGGAAGCCCCACATGCGGGGCGTCCTGGTGGCGACGCCGTCCGCCGCGTATTCGCGGTAGCCCTTCCAGTAGGCGGTGATGTTGCCCGCGTTGCCGACCGGCAGGACGTGGATGTCGGGCGCGTCGCCAAGCATGTCGACGATCTCGAAGGAGGCCGTCTTCTGGCCCTCGATACGCACCGGATTGACCGAATTGACCAGCGCCACGGGGTAGTTGTCGCTGAGCGCGCGGGCGAGCGTGAGGCAGTCGTCGAAGTTGCCGTCGACCTGGAGGATCTTCGCGCCGTGCACGAGCGCCTGACCCATCTTGCCGAGCGCGATCTTGCCCTGCGGCACCAGCACCGCGGAGACCATCCCGGCCCGTACGGCGTAGGCGGCCGCGGAGGCGGACGTGTTGCCGGTGGAGGCGCAGATGACGGCCTTCGCGCCCTCCTCCTTGGCCTTGCTGATCGCCATCGTCATACCGCGGTCCTTGAAGGACCCGGTCGGGTTCGCGCCCTCCACCTTGAGGTGGACCTCGCAGCCGGTGCGCTCGGAGAGTACCTGCGCGGGCACGAGGGGCGTACCGCCCTCACGGAGCGTCACGACCGGCGTGCTGTCGGACACCGGCAGCCTGTCCCGGTACTCCTCGATGATTCCGCGCCACTGGTGGGTCATTGCTGGTTACTCTCCTTCAACCCGCATGATGCTGGCGACACCCCGCACGGTGTCGAGCTTGCGCAGCGCCTCCACGGTCCCGCCGAGGGCGGCGTCGGAAGCACGGTGGGTGACGACGACGAGGGAGGCCTCGCCGTCCTTGCCCTGCTGGCGAACAGTGTCGATGGAAACCCCGTGCTCGGCGAACACGGTGGCGACCTGGGCGAGCACGCCCGGTTTGTCGGCGACGTCCAGGCTGATGTGGTAGCGCGTGACGACCTCGCCCATGGACGACACGGGCAGCGCCGCGTACGCCGACTCGCCGGGCCCGGTGGCCCCGCTGAGCCGGTTGCGGCAGACGGCCACGAGGTCGCCGAGTACGGCGGAGGCGGTGGGCGAGCCGCCGGCGCCGGGCCCGTAGAACATGAGCTGCCCGGCCGCGTCGGACTCGACGAACACGGCGTTGTACGCGCCGCGCACGGAGGCCAGCGGGTGGGTGAGCGGAATCATCGCGGGATGCACGCGGGCGGTGACGGACCCGCCGTCCTCGGCGCGTTCGCAGATGGCCAGCAGCTTGATGGTGCAGCCCATCTCCTTGGCGGAGACGAAGTCAGCGGCGGTGATCTCGGTCATGCCCTCGCGGTAGACGTCGTCGAGCCGTACGCGCGTGTGGAACGCGATCCCGGCGAGGATGGCGGCCTTGGCGGCGGCGTCGAACCCCTCGACGTCGGCGGTCGGGTCGGCCTCCGCGTACCCGAGCGCGGTGGCCTCGTCGAGGGCCTCCTGGTAGCCGGCCCCCGTGGAGTCCATCTTGTCGAGGATGAAGTTGGTGGTGCCGTTGACGATGCCGAGCACCCGGTTGACCTTGTCCCCGGCGAGGGACTCGCGCAGCGGCCGGATCAACGGGATGGCACCGGCGACGGCGGCCTCGTAGTAGAGGTCCCCGTCGTTCGCCTCCGCCGCGGCGTGCAGGGCGGCCCCGTCCTGGGCGAGCAGGGCCTTGTTCGCGGAGACGACGGAGGCGCCGTGCTCGAAGGCGGTGGTGATGAGCGTCCGGGCGGGCTCGATCCCCCCGATGACCTCGACCACGACGTCGATGTCGCCCCGTTTGACGAGCGCGGTGGCGTCGGTGGTGACGAGGTCGGCGGGGATGCCCTCGCGCACCTTGTCGGGACGCCGCACGGCGACCCCGGCGAGCTCCACCGGGGCCCCGATCCTGGCTGTGAGGTCGTCGGCGTGCGTCGTCATGATGCGCGCCACCTCTGAGCCGACAACCCCACAGCCCAGCAGCGCCACCTTCAGCGGACGCGTACGCATCATCCGACCTCGTTTCCTCATACCGTCTACGGTTGGACCAGTCTCACTCACCGGAAAGGAGTTTCTGCTATTTGTCCGGATCGTGAGACGTTTATTTCATTTTCGTCGGCCTGGAAAACAGGAGATCTTCCGGCCGCCCCGCGCCGTGGTCACCATCGGCGTCATTGACGTCGTGGGCATTACTGTCGTTGGCATTACGGGAGTCATTGGGGTCATCCGACGTCGAGCCGCAGGAGGTCCTCCTCCGTCTCCCGGCGGACGATCACCCGGGACTCCCCGCCCGCGACGGCGACGACCGGCGGACGCAGCGCGTGGTTGTAGTTGCTGGCCATGGACCGGCAGTACGCACCCGTGGCCGGCACGGCGATGAGGTCACCGGGTGCCAGGTCGGCCGGCAGAAAGGCGTCCTTGACCACGATGTCCCCGCTCTCGCAGTGCTTGCCCACGACCCGGACGAGCATCGGCTCGGCCTCGGAGACCCGGGAGACGAGCGCGACGCTGTACTCGGCGTCGTACAGCGCGGTGCGGATGTTGTCGGACATGCCGCCGTCCACGGACACGTATGTCCGCAGCCCCTCCAGCGCCTTGATGGTGCCGACCTCGTAGAGCGTGAAGGCGGTGGGCCCGACGATGGCGCGCCCCGGCTCGACGGAGATACGCGGCGTACGGAGCCGGGCGGCCTCGCACTCACGGGTGACGATCTCGGTCAGCGCCTTGGCGATCTCGTGCGGTTCACGCGGGTCGTCGTTGCTGGTGTACGCGATCCCGAGCCCGCCGCCGAGGTCGATCTCCGGCAGCTCGACCCCGTGCTCGTCCCGGATGTCCTTGAGCAGCCTCACCACGCGGTGCGCGGCCACCTCGAACCCGGACATGTCGAAGATCTGCGACCCGATGTGGGAGTGGATGCCGATGAGTTCGAGCCCGTCGAGCTGGAGGGCCCGCCGTACGGCCTCGGCGGCCTGTCCCCCGGCCAGCGGGATGCCGAACTTCTGGTCCTCGTGCGCGGTGGCGATGAACTCGTGCGTGTGCGCCTCCACGCCGACCGTGATCCGGATCTGCACCCGCTGCCGCTTCCCGAGGGACTGCGCGATGTGGGCGACCCGCACGATCTCCTGGAAGGAGTCGAGCACGATCCGCCCGACCCCGGCCTCGACGGCCCGCTGGATCTCGTACGGGGACTTGTTGTTGCCGTGGAAGGCGATCCGCTCGGCCGGCATTCCGGCGGAGAGCGCGGTGGCGAGTTCGGTGCCGGAGCAGACGTCGAGGTTCAGCCCCTCCTCGTCGAGCCACCTCACGACGGCCCGGGACAGGAAGGCCTTCCCGGCGTAGAAGACGTCGGCGTCGTGCCCGAAAGCGCTGCGCCAGGCCCGCGCCCGGGCCCGGAAGTCGGCCTCGTCGAGGACGTAGGCGGGGGTGCCGACCTGTTCGGCGAGGTCGGTGACGGCGATACCGCCGACGGTCACGACACCGTCCTCGCGCCGGTGGACGGTCTGCGCCCAGACCTTGGGGTCGAGGGCGTTGAGGTCGGCGGGCGGGGCGGAGTAGTGCCCCTCGGGCAGGACATCGGCGTGACGGGGCCCGGCGGGATGTGCGGAACGGCTCATGTCAGTGCGGCTCTCTGTGGACTCTCTCAGAGGTGTTCGGGTGCGTCGATGCCGAGCAGGGACAGGCCACCGGCCAGCACCGTCCCGGCGGCTTCGGCAAGGGCGAGCCGGGCGCGGTGGGCGGCCGAGGGTTTCTCCTCCCCGCGCGGCAGCACGGTCGCGAGGAAGGGCAGCACGGCATCGGCAACGCTGACGAGGTGCCGGGCGAGAACGTCGGGAGCGCGGTGGTCCGCGGCGCGGGCCAGCACGCGGGGATGGTCGGCGAGCAGGGCGACCAGTTCGGACGGGGCCACGTCTGCGGGCCCCGCCTCGGCGCCGAAGCCCAGGTCGGCCGCGTTGCGGCCGAGGGCCCGGGTGCGGGCGTGGGCGTACCGGACGCGGAAGAGCGGGTTGCTCTCGCGCTGGACGAGATGCTCGTCGCCGATACGGGGCCGGTCGTGACCGGCGGGGGACAACAGGGCCCAGCGGGCTGCGTCGCGGGCGAGAGGGAGGGGGTCGGCGGGGGCGGGGACGGGCCGGATGTCGACACCGGGGAGCACGTCGCCGGCGGCATCGACGTGGACGCCAAGGATCCGCTGCCAGTCGGCAGGGAGAGCACTCGCGCAGCTGACCCTTCCCTCACTCCCCTGGGACCGGAGAAGCCGGGCCACGGCATCCGCGACGACAACGGCGCGGACCTCGCGGGGACAGCGCAGCTCGACGACGGTCCCGGCCGGCCGCGGGGCGTACCCGTATCGCTCGCCGGACCCCCGAATATCGTCCACCAGCCGGACGAGGGCGGCCTCGGCATCGGCATCGCGGAGGCTGATGTTGAGGAACCCGGGCCCGGTGACGGTGACGTCGTCAATGCCGTCGAGGCCGAGCAGATGGCCCCGGAGCACATGGGCGACGAGCGGGGCGGGCCGCCCGGCGGGCCGGGCGAGCTGGAGCGCGATGTTGGTGGCGTAGTCGCCACAACCGCCGGGCCGAGGCGGCGTGACCACGACCCGCTCGGGCACGCCGACGCTCAGCTCCCCCACGTCGACAGCGCGACGAACCGCGCTCAGCACGGTACGGGAGAGCTCCACGGGGGTCACGGGACAAGCGTAGGGGAGGAGGGGGGTGGGTATGCGAACTCATTTGGGGGCGGTATCGCCATGTGGACGGAAACCGGAGGAATCCACGGGGCCGTGGAACGCCTGAGTCCGGCCCTGCCTGCCTGGGCGAAGACGTCGATCAGCTGGGGCACCGTCGAATGCCCCCGCCCACTTGCTGATACCCACGAACCGATCAACCGCTGCTGCGCCCGGCGGGCTCGGCCTCCCCGGCCCCACGGGCCCCACCATCGATCAACCGCCGCACGAGCCGCACGAGCTCCGCCGGCTCGAAGGGCTTGGCGAGGAAGGCGTCGACACCGACGTCGAGCCCGGCCTCGACCTCGTACTGCGAACAGGCACTGACAATGGCAAGCGGAAGCTCACGGGTGAGCGGATCGGCCCGCAGCCGGGCCGCGGTCCGCAGCCCGTCCAGTCGCGGCATGACGACATCGAGCGTGACGACATCGGGCTGCACCCGACGCACGACATCCAGACACTCGGCACCATCGGCCGCGGTCACGACCTCGAGCCCCTCAAGCTCAAGATTGACCCTGATCAGCTGCCGGATGACCTTGTTGTCGTCCACAACAAGCACCCGACCCGAAGCGGCTGGCACCACTCGAGAGTAGGTCCGGACCGGCCACCGCGTCCGGCTTTTCCCCACTTCCACCCCGTCCGGAGGACCCACCCCAGAGCCCCACCGGAAAACGTTCATGACCACCCTCCCGGAACTGGTAGTGTTCTACCCGTCGCCGCGCAGAAAACGCGCCCGACCCGCCCCCGTAGCTCAGGGGATAGAGCAACGGCCTCCGGAGCCGTGTGCGCAGGTTCGAATCCTGCCGGGGGCACCCTTCATGAGGTGCCCAAAGACCCCGTCACCAGCGGAAACGCTGAGGCCGGGGTCTTCTTGTATGTGCAGGCGTATGCAGCGCTGAGCGGCCCTAGGACGAGGCCCGTGGACTATTCGTGGACAGGATCTTGAAGCGTCTGCCCAGGTCAGCCGTCGCTTGCGTGGGGACCGTTACCCCGCATCCGGCCATTCCTCCGGGGGCTCTGGCGGCTCCGTACCCTCCTGCCGCTTCGCACTCCGCGCGTTCTCATCTCGCAGTGCTGTCAGCCACGGCCAAAGATCCGGCAGTCGTTGCTCCGCGCAGGCCAGCCGGTGTTCGATACGACACCGCTGATACGGATCTGGCGGGCATACCCCGTAGACCGTTACCCGCCCGTCAGACAGCTCGATCCACCGATGCTCCGCCGGCACCGTATGGGCCAGTGGAGCCATGTCCGGCTCCAACAGCACCCAATCATGCTCAAGCGTCGCCACCCGCTCCCCCAACAGCCCGCAGTACGGACAGCGGGACTGCCCACCACCGAGCCGACGCGGTTCCTCTTCGAAAACCCCCATACCGCGAGAGTCGCCATCCCAATGGCACATGCGTAGACCGCGAACCGGACGGGACACCTGGGGCACTTGTCGACCAATGAAACGGAAGACGACGCGGCAGGTGCAACCAGCAACCAACGGCCGACGACGCGCGGCTGAGACACGACGAAGCCCCCGGCCAGGGCGGCTGGGGGCTGACGCCTGTGCACGTGATCACTCGTATTCGCGCAACAGCTCCTCGATCTTGCGGTTGGCGATCTCCTGCCGTCCGTCGATGCACTTGGCGTAGCGGCTCAGCAGGACCTCAACGCTGTTGCCCGCGCGTTCGGCGACCTCTGTGGGGTCCACACCGGAGTTGAGCCACGTCGACAGCGCCGAATGTCGGAGGTCGTACGGCCGGGCAGCGAGCGGCGAAGCGACCGCAGCTGGCGAGAGCGCCAGCGCCCGAGCCTCCTGCCAGACGCGGTAGTACGTCGAGGAGCCGACCACTCCCCCGCGTTCGTTAGTGAACAAGCGCCCGTCCTCCGCGGTGCCGAAGGTGTCGAGGTGCTGCCGGAGGATGGCGACGAGCTGAGGCGGGATCGGTACGAGCCGGACCTCTTCGGCCGGCCGGTTCTTCAGGCCGCGGTCGTCGTGGGTCTCGCCGGAGTCCGTCCACTGCTTGCCGACACTGGGACGCGTCCGGTTCAGCAGGGCCGTCCCCCAGCCGGTCTTCGGCAGCTTCAGGTCTGCTTTGGTGAGTCCGACAGCCTCAGCGGGACGTAGGGCACCGTAATACATGCAGGCGAACAAGCCGACGAGTCGACGACCACGTGCCCGGCCATACCCACCGACGTACGAGACCGCAGTCAGCAGGGACCGAGCCTGCTCCGGATTGGCGACTACCCGGGGATCGACTTCCCCAGCAACCTTCGGCTTCTTCCAGCGGATAGCAGTGATCGGGTTTTCTTTGAACTCCCCGAGATCCACCGCATAGTGCAACGCGTTGACGAGTGTTCGACGCTTGCGCTGAACGGTCTCCGCGGCCGCCGCCGTCCCGTCGAGCTTCAGTTTGAGCGAGTCCAGGACTGCCCTGCCGATCGCAGCGTCGCCGAGGTCGGACAGAGGGCGTGAAGCCTTGGTCACCCAATGCAGGGTGTTCACGATCTCGGTCGGTAATTCGCGATCACCGGGGCCGGGCAGGACAAAGGCCCAGTTACGCAGCGCCTTCCTGAGCAGATCATCGGACGGCCGCCCCGGACGATCGTCGAGAAGAGTCATGGTCACGGTGGTCAGCGACTCATTGATCCCGTTACGCGTGTTCGGCGCGGCGTGCGGCCACTTCATGGCGAGGTACTTCAGAGCGAAGGCGTACCAGGTCGTCGAAGGCTCCTTCTCGACCATCGAGTCAGGCAGTCCCGTGACGGTGTCGAACTCTTCACCATCGCGGGTGGCTCGAAGGAGCTTGGCCCGGTAGTGGTCCGCAAGCCCCTTGGTACGGAACTGTTCGGAGAACACGTTGCCGGCGACCGTCCACCTGACGTCATAAGACGACTTCTTGGTGTTTCTCTTCCGGACTCCCCAGACCTTCACATCAAGAGACTTCATGCCGCGGCCCGCTCTCGGGCATTCAGCCATGCATTGAAGTCGCTGCGCCACACGCGCAGTTCTCCGTTGGGCAACTTGAAGGCCTGCGGTGCCTCCCCCAACTCGCGCCAGCGATAGAAGGTCCGACGTGAGATGCCCTTGAGTTCAGCGCAGACCTCCCAAACGGTCATCAGCTCGTCTTTCACGTCAATGCTCCTTCCTGGCTGAGTTGGTCACGTAGGGCTTCGCGCGCGGTCTCACGGTTGAGTTGGAGATCACGGGCGATGGTGGCGGCGAGGGCGGATTCGCCGGGTGTGTGGCCGTGGCCGGCGTACTGCCAGTCGGCGAGAACCAGGACGGTGTCGGGGTCGCGATCGTCGAGGCCGAGGGCGGCGTGTTCCTGGGTGGCGCGGTAATCGGCGCGTGTCTGGCGGAGGGCGCCGAGGGTGGTGGAGTAGCGGCGGGATTTGGAGGAGAAGTGGCCGCGGAAGCCGAGCATGTGAGCCCAGGCCCACAGGCGCCGATCCGGGTACAGCTCATCCAGGTCACGGCATGCGGTGATGAGGCGGCGGGCGTGGTCGGGGACGCCGTGGCGGTCGAGTTCGGCGAGTTCGCCGATGCGGCGGTCGAGGGTGCCGGTGTTCTCGGCGGCTTTGGTGGCGTACTTGGCGACGTAGGAGGCGACGGCCTGTTCGGTCAGGTCGGAGCCGTCCCCGAATGCCTTGACCGGCCGCACGTCGAGCTGTCGCCCCCACTGGAAGGTGCGGGCGGGTTGGTCCCCGGCGGCTGGCACGGTCACGCTGCTGTAGGCGTGGCGAGCGGCGGCGTGGATGGCGTCGGTGAGCAGGTTGGTGGTGGCCCAGCAGGGCGGCGGGGAGTCCGGGCCGTCCGGTCCGTCGATGCGGATTACGGCATGGAAGTGGACGGCACCGCGCTTCTGGAATTCGGCGACCTTGCCGTAGGAGACGCGGCAGACCTCTTTCAGTTCGCGTTGAGTGAGGCCGGCGCGGGCAGCGATCTCGCGGCGGAGCCGGTTGGCCAAGCGCACCCACAACTCACCGGCATGGTTGTTGAACAAAACCGCGCCCGCGTAGTCGTACGAGGCCGGATCGAGCGCCGTGCCGAGGGCCGGGTGGTCCGAGGCGTGGCGGGTGCCGCAGCGGCAGGCACCGCGGTCGGGCCGGTTGTGGACCGGGCCGAACGAGGGGGCGGTGAAGGTGGCGAAGACCCGGGGGTGATCGCGGATGGTGGCCGGGATGTCCTTGTCTTCGTCTCCGGCGAGGCCGGCGCGCATCAGGCGGTAGGTGTCTCCGGCGTACATCCAGGCGCAGGCGGGGCAGCGGGAGGCGCGGCGGTTGCCACAGGCGATGCGGAGCCGTCCGCCCGGCTCACCTTCGGTGGTGTAGCGGTGCAGGGTCTCACCGGTGGTCTTGTCCTTGTGGACGACCCAGCCGCGCAGGTGGATCGGGTCGGCGCATCCACCGGTGCGTTTGATCTGGTCTTGCCAGCGGTCGAAGCCGGGGAGCCCGGCCACCCTGAGCGCGTCGGCGAGGGTGACCGGGTCCAGGCCCGCGAAGGTCGCGGTGTCGGTCACGCGGCACCGTCCGAGGCGATTTCGGTGATCTGGTCGAGTGCCGCGGCGGCTTCCTCGGCGGCGCGAGCCAGGACGCGCAGGGCGTCGGCGGTGCCCGGGCGGGCGATCAGCGCGATGTCGAGCAGTTCGCCACCGAAGCGGAGGCTGACGAAGCCTTCGTCCTCGGGCGTCGGGTCGAACACGGCCACGCGGGCGGTGGTGTCCGGCTCCAGGTGGGCGGAGGTGGTGAGGGTCCTCATGGTGGCCGTCACCTCCCGACGCGGACGAGGTCGGCGGCGGGGGTGGCGTGGCCGGTGCCCTTGCAGGTCGGGCAGGCGACGCGGACCGTGACGCGGGTGCCGTCGCGGTGGCGGGTGCCGGTGGTGATGGCGACGGTGGCGAAGCCGTCGCAGTCGCGGCAGATGCGCGCGGTCGGGGTGTGCTGGGGCATCATGGGCTTGCCTTTCGGGTCCGTTGGATCTGGAGGGTGGGAAGGCGCCCGGAGCGGCGGATGTTTGGCGACGGATGCCGCTCCGGGGGCCGTTCAGCGGTGGCGCTTGGTCTGCGAGGTGAGCAGCGAGCGCAGGACGACCGCGCACACGGCGACCGAGACGCCGGTGATGGCGACCGCGAGCAGCAGCGAGACCAGGACCGCGCCGACGACGAGGACCGCGGCGGTGCCGCCACCGACGACCGCGACCAGCGCACCGGGGGTGAGCTGTACCGTGGGCCGGGACGACGCGGGGGCCGCCGGGACCAGCGGGGCGGGCTGCGGCGCCGGAGTCGGGGTGCTGGGGATCACGGCGGTCGGCTCGACGACGACGGGCGGGGTGACGATGCCGGTCGGTATCGGGTTGGTGGGGATCTTCGGGCGGAGCATCGGGTGTTCTCCCTTCACTTGGTCGCGGTGTCGATGGCGGGGGCGAGGAAGCTGTCGGCGAGGAGGTAGCCGCCGGCCAGCAGGACGATCACGAGCCACCAGGGCGGGCGGGCGAGCTTGATACCGACCAGGCCGAGGCAGGCGATGAAGAACCACAGCGGCACGGACATGGCCCGGTCTCCTCAGCGGACGGGGCAGCGGTGGCCCTGGGCGGCGATCATGGCGGGGCTCACGTCGTCGTACTCGGCGGACCAGCCGCAGTCCTCGGCGGTGCAGGCGGCGACGTACTTGATCTGTCCGCGCCGTCCGTGCGCGGTGCCGACCTGGGTGGTGCCGACGCGGTGCAGGGTGCGCCAGATCTGGTAAAGGCCCATGGGGTTGAGCTCCCTTCGGATTTAGGCGAGTTGGGCGGCGATGGCGTCGGCCATCGGGGCGGGCACGCCGAGGCGGGCGCGCAGGGTGTCGGTGTCGATCGGGGACCCGGTGCGGGACCGGTGGTCGTCGGCGACCTTGCGGGCGTGCGCCACGAGGGCCGCGGGCACGCTCATGGCCGGAGCCGGAGCCGGAGTGGTGGCGGGGTCGGATGCCGGGTCGGCGACGGGCAGGGCCGGGGTGTCGTCGACAACCGGGGCGGGAGTCGCGGCAGGCTCCGGAGCCGGTGCGGGAGCCGGGTGGCCCTCGACCTCCAGCGTCGGGGCGGAAGCCTCGGACACAGTCGCAGCCGGTGCCGGTTCGCTGGCGGTGTGGGCGAGGAGGGTGCCGCCGAGGAAGGCCAGGGCGGGCCATCCGGCGATGCCGAAGCGCAGCCAGGCCGGGGGGTGGGCGAGGTCGAGGAAGCCGGCCGTGGCGACGTTGGCGCCGAGCGAGGCGAACAGTGCGATCAGGAACCAGCACCAGGCCAGCCGGGACGGGCCGTCCGAGCGGAGCCGGCGCCAGGCGGCGACCAAGAGCAGGTCGACGGAGATGGGGTAGGCCCAGGCTTTCCAGCCGGACTGTCCGGCCGCGGAGGCCAAGTCGTGCAGGTGGGCGAAGGACAGCGCTCCGGCAATCACAGCCTGTACGAGTACGGCGTCCGGGCGAAGCATGGGGCGCATCGGGTCCTCCTTCCTGGGAGTTGGGCCAGGGGCGGGGCGGGGCGGGGATCTGGCCCGGCCGCCCCGTCCCGGCGGGGTTTCAGTCGGTGGGGGCTTCGCCGGTGCCCCAGCAGGTGAGGCAGAGCCCGGCCTGTTGGTCGTCGGTGATGCGGCCTTTGCGGGCGCCGACGCGGACGGCTTGGGTGATCTCGCCGTTGCCGTCGCAGTCGGGGCAGGTGGCCGGCTCCGGCTTGGCCGTCTTGCGGCGTGTGGCCGGCTTCTTCGCGGTGGCCATCGTCAGTGCCCCTGGTGGGGGTAGTCGGGGCCGCTGTCGGGGTCGTAGCCGGGCGGGAAGATGCCGGGCGGCGGCTCCGGCAGCGAGGCCGCAAGGGCCGGGCTGATGGCGTCGATGAAGTCGAGGTCCGCGCCGGGCTCTTCGGCGTACAGGGCGATGTCGCCGAGCATCAGCACCGTGCGGTGGAAGTCCTCGTACTGCGGGCACATGACCAGCGCCCTCCTTGTCTTCAGGCATGGCAGGGGTAGGGACTTGGCGCGAAGCGGTCACGCCAGCCGTGGAGCGAGAGGGTTAGGCGGCTTCGGTCACCGCGGGTGCCTCGACGGGGGCGAGGTCGACCAGCGGGCGGAAGCGGGACAGTTCCGGGATGTCCGGGGTCAGGTGGGCGTGCCGGTTGCAGGCGGCGACCGCTTGCCGCATGGAGGTGTGCGGGGTGCGGATGCGGACCCATTCGCCGGTGGAGTAGCCGACCACGGCCATGCCGCGCCGGTTGTTGGGGATCTGCGTGGCGGCGAACACGGCGTGCGGGGAGATGTCGCCGAAGGCCATCTTGGCGGTGGATTCGTCGTTGACGCGGTGGACCATCCTGCCGGTGAGCTGGGCGCGCAGCATGGTGATGCCGTCGCCCAGTTCGGAGCCGAAGCGCTGCCCGTAGACGTCGAGGAACATGCCGGCCGCGCGGCCGAGCTGGGCCAGGCGCACCAGTGCGGTCACGATCCGCTCCCGGCGCGGGTCGTTGCGCTTGGTGCTCAGGGTGAGTTCGGCGATCTCGTCGATGGTGACCACGACCGGCACCGGCCGCAGGTCTTCGGGCAGGTCCCAGATGTTCGCGGCGATCTCGCCATCCGGGGTGTCCGCGCTGATCCGCTGCTCACGCCGGATCACGTCGTAGATCCGTTCCATGCGCTCGACGAGTGCTTGGAGCAGGTCGGCGGCATCATCGGGGTTGTCCGCGAGGGCGGAGAAGCGGCGGGCGAACGGCCCGAGTTCGATCTTCTTGCAGTCGATCCCGACCAGCGCCACCGGCTGCGCCGCAAGTTCCTTGATCACGGTGCGCTGGGTGACGGACTTACCGGACTGCGTGGCGCCGACCGTAATCGAGTGCGGCACCTCACGGTAGTCGCGGTAGTGGATCGAGCCGTCCTCCACCAGCGCCACAGGGATCCTCAACACGCCCCGACCAGTCCGCGCGGGCATCTGCACCCGCTTGAGCACGTCGTAGCCGGTGAGCGTGATCTCAACGACGCCCGGCTTGATCTCGCGGGAAGTGACCTGGTGGACGCCGAAGGAGTGGCGCAGCCGGTCGGCGGCGGCGGAGAACTCGAACGCATCCTGACCGGGCCGCATCTTGATCCGCAACCGGAGGCCGGTCCGGGTCGGCTTCACCCACGCCAGGCGCGGCACCCGCTGCTGCGGAACCGGCTTGTGGAACCAGCGCGCCAAGGCCAGGCGGAGGCGGGAGGCCGGCACCGTCAGGTGACAGGCGTCCATCACGTGTGCGTAGCGCCAGCGCACCCGCACCGTGGCAAGCAGCACGCCGAAGGTGAGCCAGTACCAGACGGGGCGGCGCCACTTCAGCAGCAGCGCCAGCCCGACCAGGACCGCGAGCGCGATCACTAACCACGTCATGGCTCAGGCCACCTTCGACTTCGCCGCGGTGTCGACCAGCGAGGTGACCGCGACCGCGCGGAAGGCGATCCCGTGCCGCTTCTGCCCGTTGAACTCGTTCTCCCACGGCCGGGCGATCAGGCCGGTCAGCGCCACCGGGGTGCCCATGACCAGGTCACCGGAGATGCCGGTCTCTGGCACGGTCACGTTCAGGATCTCCACCTCACCGTTCAGCGCGAACATGACGTTGACCGTCATCAGCGTCGCGCCGGTCTCGGCGTCGGTGGCGACCTCACCGGTACGGCGGTCACGGATCTTCGGTTCCGGGGCCTGGGCCACCATCACGGTGGCGCTGGAGGTCTCGACGGGGATCTGACGCATGATGGAAGTTCCCTTCAGAGGGTCGGGAGCGGCGTACTTGCTTGGCGGTGGGTCGCCGCTCCTGAACTGACGTTGGACTCAAAGGAAGACGCCTTTGCGTGCTTGCGTCCCCAACTGGTGCGCACCAGTAGGTTGCATCTGGTGCGCACCAGATGTCAATGGGGTGTCGCCCTCCGGCTTTCTCAACTCGCTTTCTTGCGACGCCTCTAGGGAACCGCGCTGCTCAACGCCCCGGTAGCCAACAAGGGTTCACGAACGCACAGTTAAGGCAGGTGTTAACCCCTGCCGACCTGCGCCGATGTGAGGCATGCTGCTGTTAGGGCTCAGGAATCACATGCAGGGCGGTGCAGGTGAGCAGCGGACTTCGGACAGTGCGGATCGCGCGTGAGTGGTCGCAAGAGCGACTTGTCCACGAGATCGAGCGGTATGCACGTCAGCACATGCTCACGATCGCTTCTACGGCGAGCCTCCGCGTCTACGTCTCAGAGTGGGAGAACGGGAAGCGGACGATCGGCGACCGGTACGCGAGAATCCTTCGGGCTCTACTCGGTGTCACTGACGATGAGTTGCACGGTAGGCCCACGGCCCTGATTGAGACAGTCCAGGCCGGCGGGTACGACGACCTTGTCACGCGCATCGATGCAGCGCGCAGCGTCAGCCTGACCATGGTGCAAACGTTCATGGATCAGACAGAGCTCTTGCGGACCGTCGATCGCCAGATGGGTGCCTCAAGCCTTATCGATCAGATGACCGGTCACCTGTCGACGCTGGAAGATGCACTGACCTTTGCCGTGCTCCCGGAGACCAGGCGCCCAGTTGCTCGCGCGTTGGCCGGAGCAGCGACGCTAGCAGCTTGGCAGGCTCTCGATGTTGGGGCGGTCGAACGTGCGTGGCGGCACTACGAGCTGGGGAAGCGTGCAGCGAAGGAAGCTGACGAGCCCATGTACCTCGCACACGCCACAGCCGAGCAGGCGTACGTGCTTTGCGATGCCGGCCGGCCCGCGATGGCAGTCCAGCTCGTTCGCGACGCTCAGCGTGTCGGCGGAAAGGCGATGTCCCCGCGGCTTCAAGCATGGCTGTACGCGGCTGAAGCCGAGATTTGCGCCAAAGCCGGGTTAGCCGACGACTGCCGGCGAGCGCTGGACAACGCAATGCGCTTGCTGCCGCCCGGCGAGGGGGCCCGGGACCCGGACATGTTGAGCATCTTCCTCAATCACGGACATCTATCCCGATGGCGAGGAAACGCGCTCGCGCTGCTAGGCGACGACGATGCAGTAGAAAACCTCTACGTCTCGCTGGACTCCGCAGACCCGACGTTTGTCCGGGCAACCGCCGGACTGCGGTGCGACCTTGCGCAAGCCCATCTTGCGCGCGGCGAGTACGACCAGGCTCACGAGCACCTGAGGCAAGCCCGGCTACTGGCCAGCCGGACGGGATCGGTACGCCACCGTCGCCGTATCGAGCAGCTCACGCAGCAGTTGTAGGCGAGGGGGCAGCAGCGCGCGAAGCAAGGACGTGGAGGAGAGCAACGAGCGTCCCCGACCCCATCAGTTCGCCACGTTCCATGAGGCCGGGAATGTCCGCGAGGGGTACCCAGGCCACATGTCCAGCCTCTTCGATGTCGGTGGGATCACCAACATGTTTGGCGCCACGGCCTACGAAGATCTCGTGTGGTGAGTCGACCATCCCCACCATGGGCTGATAGGTGACTACGTGCTCCAGCGAATCCGGCCGCCAACCGGTCTCTTCCTCAACCTCACGTAGAGCGGTCTGGGCGGGGTCTTCACCTTCATCCACGATGCCGCCGGGAAGTTCCCAGCCGAACGACTCTGGAACGAAGCGGTAGCGCCAGAGCATCAGCACGCGGTCTTGATCGTCGATGATGGCCGCAACCGCGACATGATGCAGCCGCACTACGTGATGCTCGAACCGCTCGACGCCCGGCGGCTCGACATCCACGAGGCTCAGTTTCACCCAGCGGTTGTCATACAGCGTCCGCTCACCGTGGATCTGCCACGGCTCCAGGTTCGTCGGCGGCTCCGTGGTCACTGAGCGGTCCGGTACACGGTAGGAGCTTCGCCCATGTACCTCGATGACGCGCTCGTTGACGAGCCTGGCCAACACCTGTCGAAGCGCCGTACGGCCGATGCCCAGCTCTTCTGACAGGGTCCGCTCGGACGGGATCTTGGAGCCGGAGGCGTACTTGCCCGTCGAGATCCACTCGCGGATCGTGCGATAGACCCGCTCCGACTTCGGTCCCATCCGATGAGCACACTCCCCTGACTTGCGTTGCGGCGATGACGCCCACCAGCGTAGCCGTGTAGCTACACCGTGAGTAGGTTCACCCTGCCAGCGATCACGGACGGCGCGCGGTGGAAGTTTCTCTACATCATCAAGGCTCGCTTCGCTCGCTCGCCGGGAGGCCAACGGCGCTCGACAATCTCCGCCAAACCCGACCGACACAGACTCCGCCCAGACGCATCAATGGCCGCTTCCGGACTGCATGCCACCGCCACTACGATCCGGCCTCGGAAGGGGGAACCACCACAGCAGCCCGGCGACCGCGCACCGGCCCGGGCGACCTACGCCCCTTTCCACCCGACTGCCTGACAGGTCAGGTCGATCATGGATCGATGGCCGCGCACAGCGCGGCGGCGCCGGTCGGCCGCCGCCCCGCTGCCTCCATGTCTCCGCCACCGGCTGCGGCGCGCCGTCCGCCCGTCGCCACTCGCAGCGGCCAAAACACAGCATGGGCACGGGCCCGAGGTGGTCCCAACAGTGCAGGTCAAAGACGCTTTGTGTTACCGCAGGAGGCCGGATCGTGGTGGCGGTGGCATGCGAGCCGACACTGACCGATGCGCCGACGTTCGTACGGCCCGCTGATACCACGCCGGGCAACCGGCCGGACGGCGGGCGCAACCTGGTGAGTAGGAGAAGCCCGCTGTGGCTGGGGCGGCCGGCTCCACGACTTTAGCCAGCCACTTTGGCGCGAGCCTCGCAGATCATGGCCCCAACGTCGTGCTTTACCGGGCAGGTTCACAGACTGCCCGACGCGCCGGAAGCTTACGGGGCCATGATCACTCGCGCCAAAGCAGCTCCTGGCCAAAGTCGTTCCGCCGACCTTGATGACCAAGTGTCCCGAGTGGGGCAGTATTTGGTGATCCGTAGCCACCCTGAAGCTCGGACGGCAAGGTCGATAGCGACTTCGAGCTACTACCTGTCGTGCATCGTGCGGTGCTCGTGACAGTAGATGCGGTTCTCATCATCCCGGGAGCGGCCTTCCATGCTCCCGCATGCGTCACACCCGCGGCCCTTGTGCTCGCCACCGTTGATGGGCCACCAGTCAGCCAATTTGGTCACATCCTCTGATCATTGCTGGGTCTAAATGAATGACTAGGCGCTCAGCCCCGGGGAGGGTCGTCGTAGTGACGGCCGCAAGCGGGGCAATGCCAGTCACGCGGCCCCACGTAGATAAGAGGCGAGTCACCCTTCGGGCAGTACGCCTGTCCAGCCACCGAGTTCCTCCATGCATGTGAAGATCTCGTGAACATACAGCAGTGACATTGTGCATGACAAGATCGCTGTACTATGACATACCCGCCTGGGCCATCTCTGGGCAGTGCGGGGGGGGGAACCGCGACCAGCGCTGTCAACCATCGACAGCCGGTCGCAGCGCTGGTCTATTACACGGCCGCAGGTCAGAAACCCGACCCTTCACTTCTTCGGCTACGGATCGCGCCCCGCGGCGCTTGACTCGGCCATTGAGACTCCACCGCCCGCGTGTGTCAGTGGCCGGTCGTAGCCTTCGGCCATGCATAGAGGAGCGATCACACGGGAGTCAGTACTCAAGGCCATTGCCGAGCACGACGAGTTGGGCCGCGAGGCGTTCCTGTCGACGTACGACTTTGGCAAGGCCCGTTCGTACGTCCTCGTGCATCAGGGGCGGGAGTACGACTCGAAGGCGATCGCCGGGGTGGCGCACAAGTGGGGCCAGGGGCGAGCACTGGCTCCCAGCGAGTTCAGCGGCGGGAAGGACCATGCGGCCGGGTGGTTGAAGCGGCTTGGCTTCCAGACCAAGGCCGTCCAGAATCCCGACTGGGCGCGCGACGAGATCATCCTCGCTTGCCACCTTGTCATGACGAACGGCTGGAAGGGACTGGACGCGCAGGACAGCCGGGTCACCGAGCTGTCAGACCTGCTCCAGTTTCTGCCCATCCACGCGGACGCGGACCGCAACGAGACGTTCCGCAACCCCAACGGCGTGGCCCGCAAGACGTTCGACATCGCTACCCGGCACCCCGACTACCGCGGCAAGCCCACGAAGGGCGGTGCCCTCGACGTTGAAGTCCTCCATGAGTTCCTTGCGCGCCCGGACCAGATGACCGAGGTGGCACGCCTCATCCGGGAGGGCATCAGCACCGGCGAGCTTCAGGATCTTGCCCAGGCGGACGACGAGGAGCTAGACGACGACTTCAGCGCGCCCGAAGGACGCTTGCTGCTGCGCCGGCACAAGGCACGAGAGCGCAACAAGGGACTGCGTAAGAAGAAGATCAATTCGGTCCTCCGGAAGGGAGGCGCACTCGCATGCGAGGCATGCGGATTCGACTTCGAGGAGGTCTACGGCGAGCGCGGAGCCGGATACGTCGAGTGTCACCACGTCGTGCCGCTACACGAGGCCGGCGAAGGAAAGACCAAGCTCAGCGACCTAGCACTCATCTGCGCGAACTGCCATCGAATGATCCACCGTCGTGCACCTTGGCCCACGCCGACTGAGCTGCGGGCCGCCATCGAACGCCGCCAAGTCTCGAGGCTCCGAGTCTCCGCCACCATCGTGCAGCAGCGTGGCACGTCACTTTCACCGGCCCAGGGGGACCGGCGGTGACCGACCCAGCCGATCCTGTACTTCACTTCGACGTGTTCGTCGTGCACGAACCAGCCGTGGCCAATGAGCTGTTCGAGTCCGTAGATGAATTCTTCGAAAGCTACGACGGTCGCGGACGCCCCGTGCGAGTGTACGGAGAGCCGGGGCGGGTCGCCCTGGCACTGGCCACCACAGAACCGCAGGGCGCCGAGCTTCGCGCGCGAGTGGAGCACTACTACTTCGTCTTCGCTGCCCGGCACCCCACACAGCCAGGGCTAAGCTTTGGGGTCCAGCTACGGCTGAAGACGGGACGCGCAACGTCTGTCTCCGGCAAGATGACATCCGTCTAGCTGATTCCCGTAAGGATTGTTGTGAGCACACTCGGTAGCTTCATCTGGTCGATTGCTGACCAGCTTCGGGGCCCCTACCGCCCCAACCAGTACGGAACCGTGATCCTGCCGCTCACGATCCTGCGCCGCCTCGACTGCATCCTCGAACCCGACCGCGCGACCGTGCGCGAGCTGGCCGCCAAGTACGACAACCCCAACCGGCTCAAGGTCGAGGTCGCCAAGGCGACCGGCAGGCCGTTCTACAACACCTCGCACTACTCCTTCGCCAACCTCCTGGCAGATGCCGACGGTCTCGCGGACAACCTCGCCGACTACATCGACCGGTTCTCCGCGGACGTCGATGTGTTCGACTACTTCGACTTCAAGAAGGAGATCCTCGCGCTGGAGAAAGCGGGGCTCTTGCGCGAGATCGTCAAGGCGTTCGGAGCCGTCGACCTCCATCCCGACGTGGTGTCCAACTCGGACATGGGGGACGCGTTCGAGTACATCATCCGCAAGTTCAACGAGGCAGCCAACGAGACTTCCGGTGACCACTACACCCCACGCGACGCGATCCGGCTACTGGTCGACTTGCTCTTTGCCGAAAAGGACGTGGACCTGACCGAATCGGGCATCATCCGGTCGCTCTACGACCCCACCGCGGGCACCGGTGGCATGCTGTCGCTTGCCGAGGAGCACCTGCTCGCGCAGAACCCAGGCGCCCGGCTGGGCCTGTACGGCCAGGAGTACAACCCGCAGTCCTACGCCATCTGCAAGTCCGACCTGCTCGCCAAGGGCCACGACGCGACTAACATCGCCTTCGGCAACACGCTGACCGACGACGCTTTCAAGGGTCGCCAGTTCGACTTCTGCATGTCCAACCCGCCCTACGGCGTGGCCTGGAAGCAGTACGCCAAGGCCGTCAACAAGGAGCGTGACTCCGCAGGACCCTACGGCCGCTTCGCGCCCGGCCTTCCGGCCACCTCGGATGGTCAAATGCTGTTCCTGCTGCACCTGGCCCACAAGATGAGGGCGCCGGAAGATGGCGGCGGTCGGGTCGGGATCGTCATGAACGGCTCCCCGCTGTTCAACGGCGCCGCCGAAACCGGCCCGTCGAACATCCGCAAGTGGCTGCTGGAGAACGACCTCGTCGAGGCAATCGTCGCGCTGCCGACCAACATGTTCTTCAACACCGGCATCGCCACCTACATCTGGATCCTCGACAACACCAAGCACCCCGACCGCGAGGGCACGGTCCAGCTCATCGACGGCTCGTCGTTCTGGACCAAGATGCGCAAGAACCTTGGCGCCAAGGGCCGCGAGATCAGCGACACCGACCGCGCCGAGGTCGTCAAGCTGTACGCCGACTTCACCGACGCCGACCCCGACACCTCCAAGGTGCTGCGCAACGACGAGTTCGGCTACTGGACCATCACCGTCGAGCGGCCCCTGCTGAACGAGGACGGCAAGCCGGTCACCGACCGCAAGGGCAAACCGAAGCCCGACACCAAGAAACGCGACACCGAGAACGTGCCCTTCACCTACGGCGGCTCGACCGCCGGCCCGGCCGGCAAACTCGATGTCGTCCAGGCCTACTTCGACACCAAGGTGAAACCGCACGTCCCCGACGCCTGGATCGACTGGGCCAAGGTCAAGACCGGCTACGAAATCCCCTTCACTCGCCACTTCTACAAGTACGTCCCGCCCCGGCCGTTGGCCGAGATCGATGCGGACCTGGAGAAACAGGTCGCGAAGATCCTCGATCTGTTGCGCGAGGTGGAAGGGTGACACGGCAGTCGTGCGAAACAGGCAACCCGTGGTTCCAAGTCACTCCCGCTGAGTGGGAAGCGGTAACGCTTGGCCGTTTGGCGACGCCTGTGAAGCGAACGAACATCTCAGACGCTCCGCTGCTGTCGCTCTATCTCGGCGAGGGGATAGTGCCGTACAAGGCAGATCGAATCGTCCATGCGACGAGCCAGGATACGTCCGGATACCAGCTCGTTCTTCCTGGTGACCTTGTGCTGAATAATCAACAAGCGTGGCGCGGGTCCGTCGCTATTTCTCAGTTGCGGGGAATCATCAGTCCCGCCTACATCGTCTGCCAGGTGTCACCGCGACTGGACCGGCGGTTTGGTGGATACTTGTTCGCATCGACCGCCGCGCGATTTCCGTACGTGATCTCGTCGCGGGGCGTCGGCGATATTCAGCGTAATCTATCGTGGCAACTGCTCAAGGCACAGGAATTTCCGCTTCCGCCTGTCGAGGAGCAGCGAGTAATTGCTGATTACCTGGACCGTGAGACCGCCCGCATCGACACCCTCATAGAGGAGCAGCAGAGCCTCATCAACCTCCTCCACGAGCGTCGCGACGCCGAAGCCGATGACCTTCTCCGGGCGCCGTCAGAGGCACGGCACACGACTGTCAAGCGGGTGCTTCAACCTCTTTCTCGCCCCGCCGCGCCAGGACTCGGCGTCGTTACTGCCTTTCGGGACGGCATTGTGACTCTCCGAAGCAACCGCCGGGAGGAGGGGTACACGTTCTCCAACACCGAGAACGGATACCAAGAAGTCCGCCCAGGCGACCTCGTGTTCCACGCTCTCGACGGTTTTGCCGGTGCGGTCGGAGTGTCCGACAGCCACGGAAATGCGACGCCGGTCTATCACGTTTGCGTTGCCACGGCCGGCGACGATGTCGCATATGTTGCGCGGTTGCTCCGTTACTTGGGACGCAGCGGATTTCTTGCCACCCAAGCCCCGAACGTGCGTGAACGGAGCGTCGACTTCCGGAACTGGTCGATGTTCGGCCGGTTGCCCCTGGCGTTGCCACCAGTCGATGAGCAGCGCCGCATAGCTGCGCATCTCGAAGAGCAGGCCGCCAGGGTCGACCAGCTCATCACGGAGACCGAGCGGTTCATCGAGCTCGCTCGGGAACGCCGCGCGGCGCTGATCACGGCCGCGGTGACGGGTCAGATCGATGTGCGAGAGGCGGCGTGATGACTGACCACAACGAGGTGGTCTTCGAGACCGAGATCTGTGAGCACCTCCACGCCCACGGCTGGCTGTACTCGGACAAGGACACCGGCTACGACCGCGAGCGGGCGTTATTCCCCGAGGACCTGTTCGCCTGGCTGGAGGCGACCCAGAAGCCGAAGTACGAGAAGGCTTTGAAAGCCGCCGGCTCGCAGGAGAAGTTCCTCGACGTGCTGGTCACGGCGCTGGACAAGCCCTTGGAACACGGTGGCGGCACGCTCAACATCCTCCGCAACGGCGTGCAGTACATCGGCGGCGGGCGGCTGAAGCTGGCCCAGTTCCGCCCCGAGACGACGCTCAACGAGACCACCAACGCGGAGTACGCCGCAATGCGGGCGCGGGTGATGCGGCAGGTGCGGTTCTCCACCGCCGACCAGCGCAGCATCGACCTGGTCTTCTTCATCAACGGACTTCCGGTGGCCACGGTCGAGCTGAAGACCGACTTCACGCAGTCCCTGGATGAGGCGATCAACCAGTACAAGAAGGACCGCAACCCGCTGACGAACGGCCGTCCCGAGCCGCTGCTGTCCTTCGGCCACCGGGCGCTGGTTCACTTCGCCGTCTCAAACGACCTCGCCGCGATAACCACCAGGCTGGAGGGGGAGAAGACCCACTTCCTGCCGTTCAACACCGGATTCGACGATGGTGGCGGAAACCCTCCTGGCGAGGACGGGAAATCCGCGACCGCGTACCTGTGGGAGCGGGTCTGGGAGAAGCACACCTGGCTGGGCATCATCGGCCGCCTGATGATCGTGCAGACCAAGGAGGAGTGGAACGTCGCCACCGGCACCTCGGTGCGCCGCACAAGCATGCTCTTCCCACGGTTCCACCAGTGGGAGGCGGTTGCGAACATTGTGGCCGCGGTGGCCGAAGAGGGTGTGGGCCGTCGCTATCTGATCGAGCACTCGGCCGGGTCCGGGAAGACGAACACCATCGCCTGGACAGCCCACCGCCTGGCGCGGCTGCACGTCGAGAACAAGAAGGTCTTCGACTCGGTCATAGTGGTGGTGGACCGCACCGTGCTCGATGGGCAGCTGCAGGACGCGATCCGGCAGCTTGACGGCACCGGCAAGATCGTGGCCACGATCAGCCCCGAGGACGTCCGCAAGGCGGGCGCGAAGTCGAAGTCCGGCCTGCTGGCGCAGGCGTTGAAAAACGGCGACTTGATCATAGCGGTGACGGTTCAGACGTTCCCGTACGCGCTGGAGGAGATCCGGGCCGACTCCGGTCTGAAGGGCAAGCGGTTCGCCGTCATCGCCGACGAGGCGCACTCCTCCCAGTCCGGCCAGATCTCGACCAAGCTCAAGCAGGTGCTGACCGCCGATGAGCTCAAGGAGATCGAGGACGGCGGCGCGGTCGGCGTCGAGTCGGTCCTGGCCTCGGAGATGACCGAGCGCGCCGAGTCGCCGAACATCTCTTATCTCGCCTTCACCGCGACCCCGAAGAACAAGACGCTGGAGCTCTTCGGTCGCAAGGGCCTCGACGGCAAGCCGGTCGAGTTCCACCTCTACTCGATGAAGCAGGCGATCGAGGAAGGCTACATCCTCGACGTGTTGAAGGGCTATCAGTCCTACGACACCGCGTTGAAGATCGCGGGCAAGGCGGCCGGTGACGGGAGCGACGGCGACGAGGTCGAGGAGGCTGCTGCCCGTAAAGGTCTGATGCGGTGGGTCCAGTTGCACCCGACGAATATCGGCCAGAAGGTCCAGATCATCGTCGAGCACTTCCACGCCAACGTCGCGCATCTGCTGGACGGCAAGGCCAAGGCGATGGTCGTGACCGGCTCGCGCAAGGCCGCGGTGAAGTACAAGAAGGCGATCGACGCTTACATCGCCAAGCGTGCGGCGGAGGACGCCTCTTACGACTACCGGACCCTGGTCGCGTTCTCCGGGTCAGTGTCGATGGCCGTGGACGAAGAATGGGGCACAGACTGGGGACCGGCGCCGACCAAGGACGACGAGTTCACCGAGGCGAACATGAACCCCGGAGCCGGCTCCGATCTGGCCGCCGCGTTCGCAGGCGAGACCTACAAGATCATGCTGGTCGCCAACAAGTACCAGACCGGGTTCGACCAGCCGCTGCTCTCCGCGATGTACGTCGACAAAAAGCTGTCCGGCGTCACCGCGGTGCAGACGCTCTCCCGGCTCAACCGCACCCACCGCACCGCGAGCGGGGAGCAGAAGCGCAAGACGTTCGTCATCGACTTCGTGAACAAGCCCGAGGACATCAGGGCGTCCTTCGAGCCGTACTTCAAGAACGCCACCTTGGAGACCGAGACCGACCCGTACGTCGTCATCCACCTCGCCACCAAGCTCGCGCAAGCCGGGATCTACACCGAGGACGACGTCCGAAAGGTCGCCGAGCTGTGGGTCACCCGCAAGGGCAACAACGCGCTCTCGGCAGCGATCAGCCCGGCGCAGCACGACTTCCGGCGCCGCTACGCCAGAGCGATCGAGGAAGACGACAAGGTCACGCTTACCACCCTCGACCTGTTCCGCAAGGACGTCTCCACCTACGTGCGGCTCTACGACTTCATGAGCCAGATCGTCGACTACGGCGACCCATACATGGAGATGCTCTCGATCTTCCTGCGCCTGCTGGAGAAGGTCATCGCCGAGTCCGCCTGGGCCGCTGAGGTCGACCTCTCCGACGTGGTCCTGGTCGGGGTGAAGCACACCAAGGCGAGCACGATCGACATCTCGCTGACCGGCGACGGCGAGCTGAAAGGCATCAATGCGGCGGGGACCGGCGCGAAGAAGGAGCCGAAGTACGTCGCGCTCCAGGTGGTCATCGACAAGATGAACGACCTCTTCGGGGCCGAGTCGTTCGCCGAGTCCCAGGTCCGGGAGTTCGTGCAGGGACTGGTCCAGCGGCTGCTGGCTTACCCTGACCTGGTCAATCAGACCAAGGTGAACTCGAAGAAGCAGTTCATGGAGTCGCAGGACTTCCAGGCGGCGGTCACCGAGGCGGTTGTGGACAACCAGGACGCCCACAACACGATGGCTGACTACTTCTTCAGCGACGGGCCCGCGATCAATGGCGTCATCGTGGCACTCGCCGATGCCTTCTACGAGGCGGCGATCGATCAACCGGCGAGCTAACCAACACGGAGTTGTGATGCCGTGACGGGGCAGGGCTTGATCAAGTTCCGGTGTCCCGGGTTCGACGTATTCCGGGTGGCTGGAGCAACAACGGCCGCTTGCCTGGGGTGAACCTCGATCGTTCATGAGGGCTCGTCAGCTTGCTGACGGGCCCTCTGTCGTGAGTTTTGGCGGGGGTTTTCGGAGTCTGGGCAGGCTGATGCCCGGTTGTCGCGTCGGGTGTGCGCCGGGTTCCACGGCTCCGGTCGGGGCGGTGCCGCTCGCAGGGACGAGAACGTGCTGGTCAGCCGGGGTTCGGGAGGGCGTGGAGCCGGTCCAGGGCCAGTGCTTGGCCAGGCGGAGGTAGCGGCGTCGGCCGGTTGCAGTGAAGATGCAGTGTACATGTAAACGCTTTGTGGATCATCCGTACCCAAACCGTCGATTCGTTGAACGACACATCCGTGCTGCTGTCAGCCAGGCCGCAAAGGGGCCAGCAGTCGAACGCTTCTGGCTCACCAGCACCCCGAAGAGCAAGCCTCCCTGCCGGCCGCATGGAGGACGACGCCTCGGCCCGCCATGCTGACCAATCCGCTACCGGCACGAACCAGCACCGCTGCTCGCAGAGTTAAACGTGACCCCCCGCAGTGGTACTCTCAGATGTGTCAGATTTGCAAGGCTTGAGAGGGTCAGATGAGCCTGATCATCCGTATCGATATTCCCGGCGCCACCGTGAAGACCAGAACCGTCGGCAGCGATGTGTACATCGACATCAGCCAGGAGAGAGAGGCGGACGGCCCTGCGACGCAGACAACACCAGGAGGCCTAGCCCCCTTGATCGAGTCTGGCGACCTGAAGGCTGGCGAGGTCCTCTACTGGTCTCGACCTCGCCTCGGGGTCCGCCATGAGGCCACAGTCCTGCCGAACGGCTGGCTGTCATTCGAAGGGAAGCCGTATCGAACTCCATCCGGAGCAGCAGTGGCCGCCGCCGGGTCACAGGCGGACGGCTGGACCGCATGGAGGCGGGAGCGTGACGACGTGATCATCGGGTCTCTCCGCAGGGCGCACTAGACCAACCACCTGTGGCGGGATCGGGCTCGGGAGGGTTCCTCCAGAGCTCACCCCGTCACGGATCGGTTACGAGAGGGCAAAGCAGGCTCGCTTCCCGATCGGTTCACAGGAGGCTACTTCAAGCGGTGAGTCCGAGGTGAACTCAACGCTGATTTTAGTTAGTTAGGCTAAGTAAAATTCTTCTACATGGCCTCAACTTAGCCAAATTGCGAAATTGACCGGAAGGAGAAATCGATGCGCAAAAGCTGCCTTCGAATCATTAACGAGGCGCTAAGGACAGGCGACGGAACACTTCGCCTCGTGTTTCTGATGGCCGCAGGAGTCACATGCAGTGCCGTGCTCGTTGCCGTGTTGGCTGCCGCCAGGCTCACCGGGCTGATCTAGGCCGGAGCCCCTCTGCACCATCTGATCTGGCAATCTCGTTAGTCCCGGACTCACCCCACGGTGTCCCACCGTTCCGCCGTCCCCTCGGGCGGCGGAACGCTTACCCACTGGAACTTCTGGTTCTGGACCATCCGTGGACTGATCTCCGTCGACTGGCCCCTCCCGAGGCCCTGACCAGCGCGTCCTCTTTGAGATGAAGCGCCCTCCGGAGCCGTGTGCGCAGGTTCGAATCCTGCCGGGGGCACTCGCCGAAGGTCAGCAGAAACCACTCGCTGACCAGGGCGGATGTCGGCATGAGAGAGCGGGGCCCAGTCTCACTGGGTTCCGCTCTTTCTCACTGCTGGGCACTGATCGCGATAGACCTGCGATAGAGCCTGCAGTGCAGTGCAGTGCACTGGGCCAAGCACGCGACGGCTCGTCAGCCCCCGTCCGCTACGCCGGACGCAGCCGCACCCTCGTCACCGCGGCCCAGCAGAGCTCGCTCGGCCAAGACGCGCTGGGGCTGGCGCCGGCGCGCTTCGGTCAACCGGTCCTTGATCGCTGTCCCGCGCCGACAGCGGCCGGGAGGCGACTGTGGAAGGTCGCCACCCAGACGGCGGTGGCCAGGATGAGCGCCCCCGCCAGGCCCATCACGGTGCCGGTGGCCATGCTCGCGACTCCAACTGCCGCACCCAGCACGACTGGAGCCACCCCTTGGAGCGTCATGATGCCCGAGCCGAGCAGGCCGAAGGCCTGACCGTGCAGCTCCTGCGGCAGCGACTCCAGGAACGGCCGTTGCAGCCCGAGTTGATACGCGAGGGTGCCGCCGGCCACCAGCAGCAGCACGGTCGCCACGCCCTCGCCGGGTTCCAGCGCGAAGCCCAGCACGGCCAGCCCCATCAGCGCGGTCAGCGGCACCACCAGCCGCTCCCGGGTGCGCGGGTCCAGCAACCGGCCCACCACCAGGTCGCCCGCCAGCATGCCCACCGGCAGCGCGGCCATCAGCAGCGCGTAGGCCCCGGCCGGGAAGTGGCGCTGACCGGCGTAGGCGACGATCAGCCCCTCGACCCCGCCCATGAACGAGGACGGCAACCACTGCGCCAGCAGCAGCCGTCGCACCGCGCGGGTCCGCAGCAGCCGGAGGTTGCCCGCCAGGCTGGCTCTGACCACCGTGCCGTCGGCGGGCGGCGCCGGCAGCCGCGGCAGGCCCAGCCGGACCACGGCCGCCGCCACCAGGTGCAGCCCGGCTGCCAGCACCAGCGCCTGACGCGCGCCCAGGACCGCCACCGCCGCGCCGCCCAGGGCCAGGCCCGCCAACTGGGCGGCGGAACCTGCAATGTTGTTGAGCGAGCGGCCCAACACATAGGCGTCGCCCTCCAAGAACTCCGCCACCAGTCGGCCTGAGGCGCCGTGGAAGACCGGGCCGGGCAGCGCTACCAGCGCGACCACCAGCAGGCTGACGCCCACCGGCAGGTGCAGCAGCGCGACCAGCAGCGTCCCCGCCGCGCCCAGCAGGTAGCCGCCCGCGATCAGACCGCGCGGCGGCAGTCGGTCCGCCAACGACCCCAGCAGCATCGAGCCGGGCAGGTGCGGCAGGAATCCGGCCGCGAACGCGAGCGCGGACAGCAGCGGTGACGTGGTGGCGGCGTAGACCAGGACGGAGAAGGTCGTGATGCGCAGCGTCTCGGCGATGACGGCGAAGGTGTGGCTGACGAATATCGGTCGGAACCGGGGCTCGCCGAGGACTTCCCGGTAGCGGGTCCGCCGTGTCACGGAGCTGCCGTCGGTCGAGGGCGGGGCGGGGGCTCGTGTCACGGCATCAGTTGTGGTTGGGTTGTCGGCCTCGCTCGCAGGGCCGTCGGTCCGTGCGGTCTCGGTCATGGCCCGCAGCTTGACGCCGCGCCGGCGGCGCAGCCCACTTCTACGTCCAGGGGCGTAAGGTCCCCGGACACGGCGGGCGTATCCTCCCGGCATGCTCCGTTTCGAGGTGGCCGCCGACGACCTGGCTCGCAGCCGCTTCGCGCTCTCCCCGGCGTTCGAACTGTGCTGCCTGCTGCGCGCCCTCGCCTACGGGGAGTGCCCGCTGCCGCCTGCCTGGTCGGCACGGCTGCGGCCCGCCTTCGAGCGGTTGCGCCGCACCACCGCGCTCGACGCCGCGCTCGCCTTGAACGTCCCCGGTGGGGGCGCTGACTTCACTGCGCCGCCGCCTTCCGGCCCGGCGCGGACCTGGGCCGAAGACCTGGCGGCCATCCGTGCCACCCCCGCCGCCGTCGCCCGCCGCGAGATCACCGCGCTGATCGCCGCCCACCCGGTGCGCGACCCGCGCGTGCGCGCCGTGCTGAACGCCGAGGACGCGGTGGCCCGGCTCGCGGCCGCGCTCGACCGCGCCTGGCACGACCTGCTCGCCCCCGACTGGCCGCGAGTGCGCGCGGTCTGCGAACGCGACGTGCAGCACCGGCTCGCTGTCATCGGCGCCCACGGCTGGGCGGCCACCGTCAGCGGCCTTCAGCCGGGCAGCACCTGGCGCCGCGGCGGCCTCGAACTCACGGACGTGTCAGGGGAGCTCGAGCCTGTACGACTGCACGGCGAGGGCCTGCTGCTGATCCCCTCCGTCTTCGTCGGGCCACGCGGCGCCTGCCACCACGAGGAGCCCTGGCCCAAGACCGTCATCTACGCGGCCCGCGGCACCGCCGCCCTCCTCGACACCAGCAGCGAGGCCCCGCCAGAGGCACTGGCGGGGCTGCTGGGGCGAACTCGCGCCCTGCTACTGCTGGAACTCGCCGCCCCCGCGAGCACCACCCAGCTCGCCCGTAGTCTCGGCCTCGCCCCGGGCGCAGTGGGCGACCACCTCACCGTGCTGCGCCGGGCCGGCCTGCTGGACCGCGCCCGCACCGGACGCTCGGTCCTCTACCGGCGCACCCCGCTCGGCGACGCGCTGGCGGCGGGAGCACTGCAGCACGATCGGTAGCAGCCACACCCGAGCTGGGCCACCCTGTCCGGTCACAGACGGCTGTAACCCCCGGGGCGCAAAGAGCCCTTGAGGTCGATCTGAACGTCTCAGCGGTGGAGTTGCTGAGCGCTGTCGCTGGTCGACACGGGGCGGTCATCAGCACCTGTGCGGTCTCCAACTTGCCCCGAACGGGGAGCAGATGTCGAGCTCAACCGAACTCGCCTTCGCGCACACCATCTCGGAAGGCTGCCCATTGTTCTGCAGTGAACCGCAGAGGCGGCAGGTCTCGACGGTTGGAGTCACGGACTGCCACAGCCCCGCCGCCAAGGTTTGCCACCTCGACGCAAGTGGAAGTGTAGGGGCTCTTACTGCTCTTGACCCAGCGTGCCCGGGTCAGGTCGAGTGCGTACAGTTCAGCGTTGCTCGCTTGCATGAGAAGCTCCATTCGAAGTTCGGTCGTGTGTTCTCTATTCACCTTCAACTGGCGACTTGTCCGCCGCTATGCGTCGGCGTTATCACTCAGTTAAAGGCTCACTGCAGCGCCGGCTGTGCTGCCGTACATGACCCTCAGCCCAGCCGGATCGGCGACATCGCTCGGGCCGCCCTCGTCCTCAACGAAATCTCGAAGTGATCAGCGTTGAGGGTTAAGAGTTAAGGTCGTTGCGGTTGCCGCGGCTTTCATCGTCGTCTGTGGTCTGGCCCCGCTCGCCGCACCCGCGGCCCACGACGGCCTTTCTGCAGGACAACTAAGATGTCGGCCCTGTGATCAGGAACTCAGGGTTGGATAATCCTCAATATGTGACGTTCCGTGAAGTGCGGCCCGGCGCCGCTGAGGCTTCACGTGGCGGGGTCAACGCACGAGACCCCGCCAGGCCTGGCAAAGCCGACGGGGTCTCAGCGAGAGCAAGCGCTCTGCGCAAACAGCGTCAGCCGAACTCGCCGTCGCGCACGCCATCCCTAAAGGCTGCCCACTCGCGGGCAGTGAACCGCAGCGCGGGCGTCTCCGGGTTGTTGGAGTCTCGCACCGCAACAGCGCCGCCGCCGAGGTCCGTCACCTCAACGCATCCGGGTGGATACGCTGTGGACTTACTGCTCTTGGTCCAGTACGCACCGGACAGATCCAGCGCGTACAGGTCGGCCTTCTTCGCATCCATAGCACTTCTCCTTTCCGATACATTTCCAGTGTTACCACTCCACGGGCCATGTGCAACGGGCAACGGCCGGAGTATCAACGGGCAAGCCTGCGAAGGCTCATGCTCGACATCCCACGCGCTGACACCGAAGTGTTTTCACCGGTCAAGCCGTAGTGCTCACTGTTCGTCGGCTGATGACAACACGGGAGATCACCCCTGCTCTTTTGAGTCAATGTGTATGTCGGCTGTCTGGAATCTCTGTCGGCGATGGTGATGACTACACAGAGGTACGGATCCAGTGTTGTGGCCGACGATGATCAGGCGATGCGGTCAGCGCAGGAGGAAGTCGCCTCTGGTCTGGAACGACAGCTTTGCCATCAGTTGCGGCGGCACCGCCGTGCGATCGGTTCTCGTTTGCGGCACCTGAGCGCCGGCCGCCAGGTCCTGCTGACACTTGCTCACCTGCGGGTGGGGCGCAGGTAGTGCCCAGCTCACGGCCGGGTTCGGCATGGGAACCACGACGGACTACCGCTATGTCACCGAGGCTGATCTATGGACGGGCCCCGCCTGTGGAGGCAGGCGCGAGGCATGGACCAGCCGCTTTGCCTGGGACAGAAGGGCCCTCTGGAGCGGTGTACGCAGGTTCGAATCCTGTCGGGGCACCTCGAAGAGCGTGTCGGAAGACCCCCGTGATCACGTGATCAGTGGAGACGCTGAGTGCGGGGTCTTCGTGTTCGTGTAGATGTATGCCGTTCGAAGCGGCCGCGTGGCGGGCTGTGGGCGGGATCTTGGGGCGTCGCCGCAGGTGAGGTCCAGGGCGTGGCGAGGGGCCGTGCCGGTGCCGGGTGGTCCCGTGCGGGCCGTCGGCGCGCCGTGGGGCGGATGTCTCATCCTTGGGACATTGTGATGCGCCCGGGGAGGGCTGTACGTTCGCCGCATGATCAGAATTGCAGTGATCGTATTCATTGGAGCTCTCGCCATTTCCGCAGGTGTCACGGCGTTGACTGTGTCGCCTTGGTGGTGGTTGGTCGCCGTGTTGTGCGCGGGGGTGGCCGGGGTCGGCACTTATGATTTGCTTCAAAAGCGCCATTCCGTCCTACGTAACTACCCAGTGCTGGGACATATCCGCTTCATGCTGGAGTCGATCCGGCCGGAGTTGCAGCAGTATTTTATTGAGCGTAATACCGATGGCCGTCCATTCGACCGGGACGTGCGCAGCCTTGTCTACCAGCGCGCCAAGGGGACTGAAGCGGAGATCGCGTTCGGCACCGAGCGGAACGTCTACGCCGAAGGCTACGAATACTTCGAGTCGTCGATGAGGCCGCGCCCGGTGCCGACGGAGCAGCCCCGGGTCCGCGTCGGCGGCCCGGACTGCACCAAGCCCTACGACATGGCCTTGCTCAACGTCTCAGCCATGAGCTTCGGTTCGCTGTCCGCCAACGCGGTCCTCGCCCTGAACCGGGGGGCCGCCCTCGGAGGCTTCGCTCACGACACCGGCGAGGGTGGCATGTCCGAGTACCATCTGCGCCACGGTGGTGACCTGGTGTGGGAAATCGGCACCGGATACTTCGGTTGCCGCACCGCGGACGGTGGTTTCGATCGCGCGCGGTTCGCCGAAAAGGCCGCTCACGACAACGTGAAATGCGTGTCACTGAAGCTGTCTCAGGGAGCCAAGCCCGGTATCGGAGGGGTGCTGCCCGGGGAAAAGGTCACCGCCGAGATTGCCCGGGTACGCGAGGTTCCCGAGGGGAAGACCGTCATCTCGCCCCCTTACCATCAGGTCTTCGACACGCCCCGGGAGCTGATCCGGTTCATCGCCGAAATGCGCGAGCTGTCCGGCGGTAAGCCGGTCGGCTTCAAGCTGTGTGTGGGCTCCCGGCGGGAATTCCTGGCGGTGTGCAAAGCCATGATCGAAGAGGGCACCGCGCCGGACTTCATCATCGTCGACGGAGCCGAGGGCGGCACCGGAGCCGCCCCGCTGGAGTTCGCCGACCACCTGGGCAGTCCGCTCACCGAGGGACTGATCACCGTCCACAACGCCCTGGTCGGCGCCGGCCTTCGGGACCGGATCAAGATCGGCGCCAGCGGCAAGGTGGCCACCGGAGCCGACATCGTCAAGCGCATGCTGCAGGGCGCCGACTTCACCAACGCGGCACGCGCCATGATGTTCGCGATCGGATGCATCCAGGCGCAGAGCTGCCACACCAACACCTGCCCCGCCGGCGTCGCCACACAAGACCCGCGCCGTGCACGCGCATTGGATGTCGATGACAAGTCGGCCCGGGTCCACCGCTTCCAGTCCGCCACGGTGAACAGCGCACTGCAGATCGTCGCCTCGCTGGGCGTGAGTGAACCCGCCGAACTGCGCCCGAACATGCTGCTTCGGCGCGTGGACCCGGTCACCGTCCGCTCCTACGGGGAGCTCTACGACTGGCTGACTCCTGGCCAGTTGCTGATCGAGCCGCCCGAGTCCTGGGCAGCGGACTGGAAGGCCGCCGATCCCGACCGTTTCACTGTCTGACGGGCCTGTAGACGGCGCCGGGGGTGCCCTGATGGCGGACGCTCCGCACACCGTCTCCCGCAGCAGGGCCTTCCGGCTCGGTGTGGATCGCCACATCCGCACCGGCGACCGGAAGGCCCTCATGCCGCACCTCCGACCGGGGTCCGGGGGCGCCGCCCCCTGTGGGGCGCCCCGGCTGGGTGGCGCTACGGCAGGCGCTGCTCGTCCTCCAGACCACAGTTTCGGCGGATTCGGTTGCCCGGCATCCGGGGGCCGCGCTCAGGGAGTGACGAGGGGTCCGCCGCGGAGGGCTACGGGGTGGGCGCGGGACCCGGTACGGGTGGTACGTGGGCAGGCGTCCGCTCCGGCTGCTGTGACCCGGGTGTGGTGGGGGCGAAGAGCCAGCCGGTGGAGGGGCGGGTCAGCGGGCGGACCAGGTGGCGTACCGGTGGGGAGCCGAGCACCATGGTCAGCAGGATCGCGCACAGCACCAGGCCGGCGATCTCGGCCGGGGTGTTCACCCGTGATATCCAGCCCTGTTCCCGGATGGGCAGGATGACCAGCGGGTGCAGGAGGTAGATCGTGAACCCTCCGGCGCCCAGCGTGGTGATCAGCGGGAGCCGCCGCCGGGGCATCAGGCGCAGCAGGCAGAGCACCAGAGCCGCGGCCGAGGCCAGCACCAGCAGCCGGATGATCCAGGCCCACTCCAGGCTCAGGGGGTCGCCGGCGGAGTAAGGGTGGCGCATGGAGAGCCAGTTGCCCTTGATGTCCCGGTGCCACAGCCATCCCACGAGGCAGGAGGCGAGGACCCCGGCGACGGCCACGAACAGGCTCCAGCGGCTGGTGAACCAGGAGTTCAGGAAGCCCTGGCCGATCCGCCAGCCGAGGTAGAACAACGGAAGGTAGACGAGCGTGCGGCTCGCCGAGAACTCCAGCCCGAACTCCTCGATGTACCCCACGGCGAGGGCGATGACGGTGGTGACGAGCAGTGGGTGACGCAGCTGGACCACCAGCGGCAGCAGCAGCCGCCAGAAGAAGAGGGACATCAGGAACCACAGGGTCCACGGCAGTTGGACGACGTACACCACGAACTCGTTGCCCAGCCAGTACTTCTCCAGCGAGTAGAGCAAGCTGAACGCGAGGGCGGGCAGCACGATGCTCTGGAGCAGGGTGCGCAGGGAACGGGGGCCGAGCGGCCCCGCGTTGCTGAACACACCGGCCAACATGACGAAGGCAGGCACCCGGAAGGCCCAGCTGGCGATGTGGAAGGAGTGCAGCACGTCCTCTCGCGCCATGATGCTGCCGGCGGTGTGCAGAATCACGATCAGCGTGGCGGAGAGGAACCGGGTGTTGTCCCACCACGGATTCCTGGCCCGGTCCGTCCCGCCGGCACGGTCGGTGGAGACAGCGGTGGCAGGTCTCGGGAGTGGCTTGTCCATCGCGGCGGCGGGCTCCTGTCAGCGGCTCGGCAGGGGAAGGGGCCGCCGTACTGATGCTCGACTCGACGGGGCCGGGCACACCGTGACGATCTCCGAGAAGGGCTCGGTTGCCGAGTCTGGTTCACACGGTGAACTCCGCATGTACATCGGAAGCTCCGACGCACCTCCCGCCGGCGTCCCTGCCACACTGCCCGGTCGCAGATCCGACGGCGGCGCGAGGCCACGCCGGCAGCAGTTCCCTCGACGGCCATCAGCGTTTGCCTGACCTAGGAAGCAAGGACGTCGAGCCGGCCCCGACGAAGCGCTCGGCGACGGATGAGGTGTCTCGGCAGCCGTGCAGGATGCCGTTCACGTTGTTGCCGGTCTCGGTCCGTTCGGCGTCGAGCGCGTCGCCTTTCTCGGACATGTCCACCCTCGTGGTCGTGCTCAGTCGCCGCTGCCGTACGGGCGGGTGAGGATCTCCATCGCGTGGCCCACCGGGTCCTGGAAGTACAGGCCGCGGCCTCCGTCGCGGTGGTTGATCTCGCCGGGGTGTTCCAGGAGCGGGTCGGCGTAGTACGTCACGTGGGCCTGCTGGATTCGGTCGAACGCCTCGTCGAAGTCCTCGTCGGACACGAGGAAGGCGTAGTGCTGGGAGGCGATCGGTCCCTCCGGGTCGGCCATGTAGTCGAGGGTGACGCCGTTGCCGGTGGCGACGGGAACGAACGGGCCCCAGGGCGCCCCGACCTCCAGGCCCAGGATGTCCGCGAGGAACTCGGCGGACTCCTGCTTGTTCCGGGCGTGGACGATGGTGTGGTTCAGCTCCACGTTCATGGTGTGCCTCCCTGCGGCACCTCTTGTCGGCGCCTCCGTGCCCCACCAAGCCGATGTCCGGCACGCGGTGCCGTAATTCCGACCCTAGCCGGGGCCGTCCGCGGACGGTAGCCGGATCCGTATCCCTCGATTCGTCACCCGGTTCGCCACCCGGTTCGCCACTCGATTCGCGGGCGGACGGGGACGTTACGCGACCAGTCGTATCCCTGTGCTCCCACAGGGTCACTGGTCCCAGAGTCGCCGCAATCCGGTCTCCAACAGCGCGAACGCCTGTTCCGCGTCCGCCACCGCGCCCGCGTGGCGTGCGTCGGCCGGTTCTCCGTGGGCCAGGCGGGAGGCGTTGTCCTGGGCCAGCAGGCCTTGGACCGCGACGATCTGGGTGGCGGCCAACCTCGCCGTGAGTTCGGGGGTGTCCGCCGTTTCCTCCAGTGCCTGGGCCAGTGCGCGTTCGGCGCCGGTGTGGAACTGATCCATGCGGGCCACCAGTGAGGGCGCGTCCAGGATCATGCGGGTGAGGCGCAGGACCTGGGGATGGTCGTTGAGTCCGGTGATCGGGTCCCGTTCGTGCAGCCGCTTGAGGAAGTGATCGCGCAGTGCGGTCAGCGGGGTGGTGCGGGGTGGGCGGGTCCGTACGACGCGTGCGGCTTCGGTCTCGTGGTCGGCGAGGCGGTGCACCACGAGGTCTTCCTTGGTGGGGAAGTAGGCGAAGAGCGTGCGTTTGGAGACCTCGGCCGCCTCGGCCACCTGGGCCACCGAGACCTGGTTGAAGCCGTGTTCGAGGAAGAGCGCGATGGCCGCGTCGGAGATCGCCGCGCGGGTCCGTTGCTTCTTTCGTTCGCGTAGTCCTGGCTTGCCGTCCACGGCGCCCATCCTAGCCGCTTGCTTCCCCGAGGATATTTCTGCACCTGGTATACATTTACTCCGAGGGAAGGAATGGGAGGAGCAACAGTGTTGGACGAGATCGAGACCGAAACCGAGATCGAGACCGAGGTCGTCGTCGTGGGTGCCGGTCCGACCGGGCTGACGCTGGCGTGCGAGCTGACGCTGGCAGGGGTCGAGACCCTGGTCCTGGAGAAGCTGCCCCGGCGTGCCGAGCAGATCAAGGGCGGCGGGATCCAGCCCCGCACCGCCGAGTTGCTGGAGTCGCGCGGGCTGCTGGAACCGTTGCTGCGCAGGGCCGCGTCCCATGAGCCGGTCGGCGGGCACTTCGCCGCGCTGCCCGTGCCCCTGGACTGCACCCCCTGGCAGACCAGGCACCCTTTTCCGATCGCGATTCCTCAGTGGGGGGTCGAGGAGGTGCTCGAAGAGCGCGCGCTCGCTGCCGGTGCGCGGGTTCTGCGCGGCGCTGCCGTCTCAGGGGTCGAGTCGGGCGACGACGGTGTGGTGGTGGTGACGCCGGACGGTCTGCGGGTGCAGGCGCGCTACCTGGTGGCGTGCGACGGCGGGCACAGTACGGTGCGGAAACTGCTGGGGCTGCCCTTCCCGGGTAGGCCCGGGACCCACCGGGCGGTGCTGGCCGACATCCGTCTGTCCGCCGTGTCGTCGCTGGTGCCGCGGCAGATCGGGCACATGAGCACCATGACCCGAAGCGCGGGGGGTTACTGGGCCATGCTGGTCCCTCTCGGCGGCGACCGGTACCGGTTGACCTTCGGGCGCGCGGACCAAGCGGGCGCCGACGCAGGCATCGACGGCGACACCCCCGTCACTCACGAGGCGATCGCCGTCGCGCTCCAGGCCGTGTACGGGCCGGAGACCGTCCTCGGCGCCGTGGACAACTCCTCGCAGTTCAGCGACGCCACCCGGCAACTGGAGCAGTACCGGTCGGGTCACGTCCTGTTCGCGGGCGACGCGGCGCACATCCATCCGCCGCTGGGCGGTCAGGGTCTCAACCTCGGTGTCCAGGACGCGTTCAACCTCGGCTGGAAACTGGCCGCGACCGTCCAGGGCCGGGCGCCGAGCGGCCTCCTGGACAGCTACCACACCGAACGGCATCCCGTCGGAGCGCAGGTCCTGCACCACACGTCGGCGCAGCGTGTCCTGGCGGATCCGAAGCCGAGCGAGGACGTGGCCGCCCTGCGCGACATCTTCGTCGACCTGCTGCGTCTGCCCGACACCAACCGCCACCTCGCGGGACTGATGTCCGGCCTCTCACTGCGCTACCCGCTGTCCGGCGATCATCCGCTCACCGGACAGCGCGTGCCGGACGCCGACCTGGTCACCGAAGGCGGCCCCACCCGGCTGTCGACGCTGTTCGCGTCGGGGCACGCCGTCCTGCTCGACCTGGCCGGAGCCGTCCCGGCCGGCCTCCGACTCCCGCCGCGAGTCGACCTCGTGCGCGCCACCTGCCCCGACGGGCTGGGCGCTGCCGCCCTGCTCATCCGCCCCGACGGCTACGTCTGCTGGGCCGCGGACGGCTCCGCCGACCACGGCGATGCGCTGCTCGCCACCATCGCCGGCAGCCTGGCGAAGATGTCCTGAGCGAACTGGGCGAACGGAGCGGACGGAGGGGACGGAGGGGACGGAGGGGGCGGAGGGGGCGAAGGGGACTCGCGTCGCGCTCATCCCGCCCGCTTCGCCGTGCACGGCCTTGCGGACTGCGGGCTCCCCTGGTTAGAGGAGCCCCAGGTCGCCGAGTTCCTTGTGCAGGTCGGCTCGCGGGTTGTCGGCTTGTACCGGGAGGTCGCCGCGGGTGGTTGCCCCGGTGCCGCCGTCGGGGCGGCCGGTTCCGGTGGGCCGTGCGCGCCGGTCCCGGAAGAGCCAGGCTCCGGCCAGGCCGCCGATCAGGCCTCCGAGGTGTCCGAGCCAGCTCACCCCCGGTGTCCCGGGCACGGCGACGGTGAGCATGTAGGCGAAGGAGGCCGCCATGACGATGCCGATCAGCGTGTCGATCAGGTGCCGGTCGAAGAGGCCGCGGACCACGACGTAGCCGAAGTAGCCGAAGATCAGGCCGCTGGCGCCCACGGTCTCCACGCCGCCCCGTTCGAAGAACCAGACGGTGAGTCCGCTCGTCACCGCGACGAGCAGGCTCAGTCCCAGGAAGCGGACCACGCCCCGGTAGGCGGCGAGGAAACCGAAGATGAACAGCGGGCCGGAGTTGCTTTCGATGTGCGCCCAACTCCAGTGCAGGAAAGGCGCGGTGAGGATGTCGGGCAGCGTGCCGAGGTCGCCGGACGCCACCCCGAACTGCCGTGAGAGGGCGTAGCCGCCGGTGTAGTTGGCCAGTTGCACCAGCCAGACCACCGCGAGGAACCCGAACATCGTGAAGAACGCCTTCCGCGCCTCCGCGATCATCTGTTCCGGATCCACCGGCCCGACCCCCGCCCCGGCCCGCTCCTGATCCGACCTGCCCATGGCACGCTCCCCTCCCCCTGCGGATCCGTGTCCGCGCCACCACGGACTTCCAGTATTCCCGGGGTCGGCCTTGCGGGCGGTGCGCGGTGCGTGCTTTTGGCCGGCGTCACCACAGTCCGGGACGTGGGCGGGGTTCGTCGGCGATGGTTTCCAGTTGGGCTGCCAGGGAGAGCAGTGTCGCCTCGTCGCCGTAGCGGGCGCCGAGCATCACGCCGATGGGGAGGCCGTCCGTGTTCCAGTGCAGCGGAAGCGAGAGCGCGGGCAGGCCCGTGATGTTGTAGAGGGGCGTGTAGGGCATGAACGCCGCCATGGCGTCGAAGTCGGCGGCGGGGTCCTTGCCGTAGAACTCTCCCGTCAGTGCGGGCGGCCGCGCCAGCGTCGGGGTGAGGACCACGTCGTACGAGGCGAAGAAGACGTCCGCGAAGAGCTGTCCGAGGCCGCGGAAGGTCGTCAGTCCCGCCGCGAACTCCAGCCCGGTCACCTGCCGTCCCTTCTCCCGCAGATGGCGGGTGAACGGGGTCAGGAGCGGCTCGTCCTCCTCGTCGACCTGCCGGCCGGCGGCGGCCACCGCCCAGACCCGCTGGAACGCCTCGACGACGTCCGGGTCCGGCGGCATCTCCAGTTCGTCCACCTGGTGACCGGCGCCTTCGAGGAGTTGGACCGTCTTGCGGTACGCCGCCTCGCAGTCCGGATGCACCGCGGCGTCCGGGACCATCGGGTCGGGGAGCCCGGCGACCCTCAGGCGTGCGGGCTCCCTGTCCACGCAGGCCAGGAAAGTCTCTCCCGCGGCCAGGGGCGGCGCCGTGTAGACGTCGCCCGGCATCGGCCCGGCCATCGCGTCCAGCAGCATCGCCGCGTCCGCGACGGTCCTCGCGAGGGGCCCGTGCACCGACAGGCCTGTCACGTCATGGTCGACGGGGCCGTTGCTGACCCGTCCCCGGCTGGGTTTGAGGCCGACCAGTCCGCAGGCCGAGGCGGGGATGCGGATGGACCCGCCGGCGTCGGTGCCGTGCCCGAGGGCGGAGAGTCCCGCGGCCACCGCGGCCGCCGAACCGCCGCTCGAACCTCCGGGAGAACGGTCCAGGTCCCATGGGTTGCGGGTGGGCGGGCCGAGTTCGTTCTCGGTGTAGCAGGGCAGCGCGAACTCGGGGGTGTTGGTCTTGCCCAGCAGCACCGTGCCCGCCTGGCGCAGGCGGGTGACCACATGGTCGTCCATGTCGGCGACCTGGTCGGTGAACGCCGCCGAGCCCAGGGTCCAGCGCACGTCCTCGACCTGGACCAGGTCCTTGACGGCGATCGTCACACCGTGCAGGGGAGGCAGCACGGCACCCGTCCGGGACGCGGCTGCCACTTCCTTCTCGGCCTGCCGGGCCCGGTCGAGCGCCTGCTCCGCCATGACGGTGGTGAAGGCCCCGACACTCGGGTTCAGGGCGTCGACGCGCTCCAGGTAGTGCGCGGTGAACTCGACGGGCGACACGGCGCCCGCCTGGATCGCCGCGGCCTGTTCGGCCGCGGTCAGCTTGTGCAACTCGGACACTGCTCAGCTCTCCTTGGCTGTCTGCTGCGAGCCGCGGCCGCCCTGTTCCCGGTCCCGTCGCAGGGCCGACAACCGGGCGGCGAGTTCCCGCTCGGACCGGCCGCTGCCCGCGGCCAGCCCGGCGCGGATCACGCGCAGACAAGCGTCGAGATCGTCGGGAACGGGGGCCACGAACGGCTTCGCGTTGACCTCTTGCGTGTAACTCGGCCACATGAGTTCCGTGGGAGGCAGCCGCGGCTCGGTGTTCTCGATCACCACCGGGTCGAAGCCGATGAGCCGGAAGTGCCGCAGGGCTCCGTGTTCCTTGGAGTCCCCCAGCAGCAGCCGGAACTCGTCGCCTCCGGCCAGGACGGCGCTGCCCAGACCGAGGATGAGGTGCCAGGGCACCCGCCACCGCTGCTCGCCCCGGTCCATGTCCACGTCGCGTACGAAGCGCTTGATCTCGTAGACCTGGTGGCTGGAGATGTCCGGGGCGGCGAACCGGGACACCAGGTCGACGTGGTGTGCGGACTCGGACGGGAACCGGCTGCGGCGCGGTGAGTCCAGCGGCATCGTCTTCTCGTCCAGGGAGCAGACGAGGCCGATGTAGCCGACGATGCGTCCGCCGACCGCGTCGAGGGTCACGGTGTGCAGGTTCCCGACCGTGTGCGGTTTGGTGGCCGGCTCGTGGAACAGGGCTTCCTGGTAGACGAGTTCGTCGGAGATCAGCCCGAGCTTGAGGTACTGGGCCAGCCGGAAGCCGAGAATGCCGTTCATATAGCGGGCGGGCACCTGGCTCTCGCGCATGGTGACGGTGAGCAGGCCGTCTCCGGTGTCGCCGGAGAGGTACAGCGGCGGGCCGTCGAGGGCCTGCGGCAGCCGGCCGAAACTGAGGCGGCTGTGCAGGCCGACGATGTCGTCGGTGAAGCGCCGTATCTCGGGGCTGAACGGGCAGGTGCCGCCGGTGCGTTCGTCCGCCGGCCGCTGCCTCGTCCGCTCCTCGGCCGTGGTCACAGCTCGTCCTCCTCCCGATACAGGCTGGCGGTGACGGTGAGGGCGAGGGCCTCCTGGGTGCCTTCGAAGATGCGGGTGCCGTAGGAGTCACGCAGGATCTTCTCCGCGCCGTACTCCCGGCAGTAGCCGCGGGCGCCCATGAGGGAGACGGCGGCGCCGGCGGTCTCGATGGCGATCCGGTCGGCGAACAGCTTGGCGACCGCCGGCTCGTACTCGGGCGCCGGGAGCTCGTTGTCGACCTTGTTGGCGGCGCGCTGGTAGAGCAGGCGCGCCGCGTCGACGTTCGCGGACATCTCGGCGAGCTTGCCGGCGCTGAACTGGTGCTCGTGCAGCAGCTTGCCGCCCTGTACGCGCTTGCCGCACCAGTCGACGGCGTGCTCGAGGGCGTTGCGTGCGATGCCGGTGGAGATCGCGGCGACGGAGGAGCGGGCCATGTTGCCCTGCGCGACGTCGATCTCGGCGCCGGTGCCCTCGCCGCCGATCATGTACTCGACCGGGACGCGTACGTCGTCGAAGTGCAGGGTGGTGCCGAGACATGCCCGGTAGCCCATCTTGTCGGCGACCTCGCCGCGGGTGACGCCGGGTTCGTCGAGGGGCACGATGAAGCAGGTCAGGCCGGTGGCGCCGGGCCGGCCCTCCATGTTGGCGAAGATCGAGGCGAAGGCGGCGACCTTGCCGTTGGTGCAGAACTTCTTGTGGCCGTTGATGACGTAGAAGTCACCGTCCCGGCGGGCGGTGGTGGCCATGCGCGCGTGGACGAAGTTCTCCGGGATGACCAGGTCGGACCCGGCTTCCTCCTCGGCGATGCCGTTGGCCGCGAGGACGGCCTCGTCCCCGGCGAACAGGGGCAGGAAGCGGGCCTGGAGGCGGGGGTCGCCGGAGAGCAGGATCGGGGTCTGTCCGAGCATGGTGGCCCCGAAGATCAGGGCCACGGCCGGGCAGGCCGCCGCGAGTTCCTCCATGGCGACGGCCACCCCGAGCACGCCGACGCCCAGGCCGCCGTACTCCTTGGGCATCAGGGCCCGGGTGAGGCCGAGTTCGTGCCCCTTCTGCACGATGTCCCAGTCGAAGTCCGCGGCGTCCGCGAGGTCGAGTTCCAGTGCCCGGGGGGCGAGTTCGTCGCGCGCGTACTCCCTGACCTGCTGCTGGAAGCGCCGGACCTCGGCGGGCAGGACGTCGAAGTTCAGGTCGGGGCCCGCGATGGCGGTGGTCATGGTGTTCGGTCTCCTGGCTGCGTGTAGGGGTGGACGGGGTCAGGCACCGATGCCGTAGGCGGCGGCGATCTCGGGGTAGCGGTCGAAGGCGGGCCGCAGGATCGGCACCAGCTCCAGGACCTTGGCGACCTTGCCGCGGATGCGGACCTTCCCGGTGGCCACGGCGGCGGGCATCATCAGCTTGCCCAGCCACAGGGCGTGGGCGGTGTCGCAGGACATCTTGATCGTGACGGTCGCCTCGTCCGGGGCGCCGTCGCCCACGGCGACCTCGTCCGCGGAGACGAAGACCGTGCACTCCGGCTTGGTGTGAATCAGCCGCACGGAGAGGTCGCTCTCGCGCAGCTTGGAGGTGAACTCCTCGTCGGCGGCGAGGATGGTGAACAGCTCGCCGAAGACCTTGGCGGCGGTCTCCTCGTTCGGGAATGCGGGCATGGCGAAGCCTCCGGATGTGGTGGTGGGTGTCTCGTGTGGGATGGCGGCCGCGGTCAGCGGCCGGCGGCGGTGCGTCCCGCGGTCACTTCCGGCCGGCGAGCGAACGCAGGTCGGCGAGCAGGGAAGCGGCCTGGAGCGGCCACTTCAGGCGTGTGAGCAGCCGGGTCGAGGTGGGACGCACGCTCTGGTGGACGTCGACGTAGATGTGGGTGCGCACGGGGTGGTTGTTGAGGAGCTGGGCCACGGCGTGGGCGCTGATGGCGCCGAACATCATGGCGGAGTGGACGACCTGGGGGAACGCGAAGTCGGGGTTGCGGAGGTTGGCCCGGGCGGTCTGGAGCATCTCGCCGGGGACGAAGCGCACCGGCAGCAGGCGGCGCAGCAGCTCCCATGTGCCGAGCCGGTCGAGATCGGTGGGGACGAGCGCGCCGTCGAGGACGCGTCGCAGCGTGCGGTAGTCGTAGCAGCGCACGTACTGGGCGCCTGCCATGTCCCAGCCGGTGACCAGCGGGAGGCGGGCTTCGGCGACCTGGTGGTGCAGTTGGAGTTTGGCGCGCCAGCCGCTCATGGTCGTGACGTCGACGCCGTCGACGACCGCCTCGCAGCCGGCCGTGAGTTTTCCGACGTTGTCCGCGGTGACGCCTTCGGGGAAGACGAGCACCTCGGCGTGCGGGTTGATCGCGCGGATGTGTTCCGCGGCGACCTCGGCCTTGTTGCGGCCGAGGTCGGCCACGGTGGCGTTCTGCCGGTTGAGGTTGTTCAGCTCGTAGGTGCCGGGGTCGGCCAGCACGAAGCGCTGCACGCCGAGGCGGGCCAGCGGTTCGATCGCGGAGCCGCCGATGGATCCGCAGCCGGCGACGAGCACGGTGGCCCGGCGCAGGACGTCCTGATCGGCCGCGGGGACGACCCCGGTGTTGCGGATGGTGAACTCGTCGTAGAACTGCGCGCCCGTCATGTCCGACGCGTCGGCGGCGATGCCATGGGCGGGTGCCGTCATTCGGCGCTCCTGGTCAGTGGATGGTGGTGGATGAAGGATTCGTTCGGGGGCGTCGGTTCGGGGGCGTCGTGCGGTTCACTGCCCGCTCTTCGCCGGTGTCTCCAGGCCGTCGGCGGCCGGGGCCGGGCTCGTCCCGGGCAGGCGTCCGGGCAGCCAGCGCAGGACGGCCAGCGCGGCGACCAGGAGCAGGGCGGCGGCGACGTACACGGTGAGGTGCATCGCCGAGATGTACGCCTCCTGTGCGCGGGAGACGAGCCCCGGTACCTGGTCCTTGATCGGACCGATGACGGACGGGTCCTGCCGAGCCTTGGCCAGCGCTCCAAGTGTGCCGCCGAGTGAGTCGCCGGCCTCCTCGCGCAGGCCGGGGGGCAGGATGCCGGCCGCGCCGCCCAGTTCGTCGCGGTACTTCAGGGAGAGGACCGAGCCGAGGACGGCGACGCCGAGGGCCGCGCCCACCTGGCGGAGCGTGTTGTTGACCGCGGCGCCGACGGCCGACTTGTCGGCGGGGACCACGGACATGATGGCCGTCGTGGTGGTGCCCATCACCAGGCCCAGGCCGAGCCCGGACAGGCCGAGGGCGAGCTCCAGCTGCCACAGCGCGCTGTCCTTCTCGATCACGCCCAGCCAGAGGAAGGACAGCGTCATGAGGACCAGGCCGGAGGCGACGACCGCCTTCGGCCCGTAGGTGCGGGCCAGCGAGCCGCTCAGGGTGGCGGTGACGATCGTCCCCACCGCCACCGGCAGCAGTACCAGGCCGAGTTCGAGCGGGGTGAGGCCGCGGACGCCCTGCACGTAGAACACGAGCAGGAAGGTGCCGCCGGTGAGCGCGAAGAACGCGAGCGCGATACCCGCCGTACCGGCGGCGAAGGCCGGCTTGCGCAGCAGGCTCACGTCGAGGGCGGGAGCGGTGGCCCGCCGCTCCACCGCCACCAGCAGTGCGAGCAGCACGAGCCCCGCGACGATGGCGCCGCCCGCTTGCGGGCTCAGCCACTCGTCGGTCTCACCGCCTCGGATGACGCCGTAGACGAGTGCGGCCGTGCCCAGGATGGACAGCACGACGCCGGTCATGTCGAGCCTGGGCCGGTTGCCGGGGCGGGACTCGGGGACGTAGCGGAGCATGAGCGCGGCGCAGATCACCACGACCGGCACGTTGATGAGGAAGACGGAACCCCACCAGTAGTGCTCGAGGAGGAAGCCTCCGACGATGGGACCGAGGGCGATGGACAGGCCGCCGATCGCGGACCAGATGCCGATGGCCTTTCCGCGCTGCTCGGGAGTGGACGTGTCGTTGATGACGGCGAGGGTGGCGGGGGGTACCACGGCGCCGCCCAGGCCCATGACGGCACGCCAGAGGACGAGTTGGTCGGGGCCGGTCGCGAAGGCGGAGAGCGCGGACGCGACTCCGAACACCAGCATGCCGGCGAGGAGGACGCGGCGGCGCCCGAAGGAGTCGGCGAGGACGCCGGCGGAGAACATCAGGGCGGCGTAGACGAGGATGTACGAGTCCACCGACCACTGGAGTTCCGAGTTGGTGGCGTTCAGGTCCTGCTGGATGGTCTGCAGGGCCACGTTGAGAATGGTGTTGTCCATCATCACAACGAGGAAGCAGCAACCCAGAACCGCCATCATGATGCCGCGGTGCCGTGTTCTGCCGGTGACGGCACCGGTGGGGGCAGCGTTCACTTCGTCCTCTTCCGTCTCATGGGGCATGGCCGGCATGCCCTGGGTGTCAGAGCGGCTCGTGCACGCGTGACCCCGGCGGACGTGATCCGCGCGAAGCACGGATGTCCGTCACCGCGAAGCACCGCCGCAGCCATCTGTCTCGTCCGTCGTGCCGGGGCACGAATCCGGTCCGGCCGTGCACGGCCACCCGGTTGTCCACGATGAGCAGGTCTCCCGGCTCCATGGCCACGCCGATCAGGGCCTGGAGCAGGTGGTCCCGCAGAAGGTTCAGGGCACCGGTCCCGCGTTCGTCGAAGGACTCCATGGCGTGGAAGTCGACGCACATCTCCGGGTCGTCCCGCGGTCCGGAGAGCACGGGCATCAGTGCCGAGTAGCGGGAGACGCCGCCGCCGGTGAAGGAACTCGACAGCCGGATCCGGAAGAGCGGCCGGCGCAGCACCTCCACGGTTTCGGCGGGCAGGACGGGCAGGACGGCCCGGATGCTGCCGGCGACCGTCAGCGCGCTGCCTTCGTGGTCCTGCCGCAGGCAGGACAGCCCGATGAAGGCGGGCTTGTGCGGGTGGAAGCCGTCTTCGGTGTGGAGTTCCAGCAGTCGGCTTCCGGTGTTCTCCTGCCGGGTCTCGGCTCCGCGCACCGGGCAGACGTCCTGCACGAGTCGCCCGGCCTTCTCGTCCGCGTAGGCGATGACCGCCCCCAGACGGCTCATCACCATCAGCTCGGTGACCGTGCTGATCGCGAGGTCGGTCCAGTCACCCGGGTGGGCGCCGTTCTCCGGCGTGGGCGGCAGCGGCTCGTCGACCGGCAGGCCCTTGAGCAGCAGTACGCCGCTGCCCGTTCCGTGCTCCCGGTACCGGGCGAGAGCGCCCGCGACCGCGACGGGAAGGCGGCCGGCCTCCACCTCGACCGCCTCGATCAGGTCGGGGTGATGCAGAGGCAGGTGGCCGCGGCAGTCCGAGATCCGCCGGGCGAGGATCTCGATTTCCTTGGCCTCACCCGGAGCGAGTTCGACCGTGTCCGTCGCGAGATCTTCCGACGGGTCGATCGCGTGGAAGTCCGCCGCGTGTTTCATCGGTTCGGGTGAGCGAAATTCGTCGGCCGGCATGGAAGACCCCCCGAATGGCGTCTGAATGGTCAACAGGTCCAACGGGACCGAGTCAATCAGCGGTCCGGAATCCGCACAGTCCTCACCCGCCACCCTCCTGTGGGCCGGTTGAACGGGGTGCCCGATCGGCTACTCGTCGAGGAGTCCTTCGCTGACCGCTTTCGCCGCCGCGAGTGTGCGATTGGGGCTGTTGAGCTTGGCGAGCACATTCCCGACGTGGCGTTTCGCGCCGTGTTCGGTGATGTTCATCCGGGTGGCTATCTGCCTGTTGCTCAGTCCCTCGACGAGCAGTTTCAGGGTCTGCTTCTCGCGCCGGGTCAGATACACCCGCTGCCGGGATACGCGGACGGCCGAGTGAGCCCGCGCGAGCAGCTCGCGGGCTAACTCGGGCGGCACCGGCACGTCGCCCGACTTCAGTCGCCGCAGCGCCTCTTCCAGGGCCGAGCTGGTCAGTGCCGCCTCCAGCATGAAGCCGTCGGCCACCTGGGCGGCGGCGGGGGACAGCGCCTCCCGCGCCGCGCTCGGGAGCAGGAGCAGGAGCTTGGCGCCGCTGCGCTGGGCCAGGTCGTTGAGCCTGGCCAGCGTGTCGTCGTCCAGCAGGGCCGAGGCGATGACGACGTCGCAGTCCGTCGTCTGGAGGGACTTGAGTGCCACGTCCAGCGGGCCGTGGCCGTCCGCCTGGCGGGCCGAGGGAAGGGTGTCGAGCATGGAGCACAGACCGAGTCGCACCACATCGCTGTCGACCGCGACCAGCACGCGGAGCCGTCGATCGGCTCCGGTGTCCGTGCCGGCGCGCTCCACTGTTGTCAATTCCGTTGTCACGCAATACCCCTGTGGTCATGGTCCAGGAACACGCGCCGCTCGTTGTGCGCGGGCGGCGTACTGAGCCGGATTGAGCGGCAACGGGGCGCTGTTCGGACACCCGACGGCGCAAGGCCGTCCCCCGTGGGTGTCCGCCGCACGTGCTTCTCTTCTGAATGGCCGGTTTACGGCGCTCGTCGCTATGAATCGATGGCGTTCACGGCATGCCGGCGTCTTTGGGGCATACCGAGTTCTGGCGCCAAGGCCCGGAATCCGAACCGTCGAAGAATCCGTGCGGCCTCGGGAGCGAGGATGCGGTGCGGGCATCGGCGCCGCACTTGGAGGGAAGTCCTGGACTTGCCGATACGGGTCGGCAGGTCGAACGTCTTCTCTCTGACCTCTCGCGCAGCCATGCCCCCGCCTGCCCCGCTCCCATGATGCTCAAAAGGTACCTACAACACTTCGACGGACGAAAGCGTTCCATGTAATGCCTCGTCCCAGGGGCACAGTTGAAGCCATGTCGTGAGCCCCGCACCGCGGGGTCCGGTGCGGGGCCACGCGCGGTCGTCCGCCGAGGGCTACTCCGCCCCGGAGGGGACGACCGTCCTTGGCTGCTCGGCGGCCGGGGCGCCGCCGGATGTTCCCTCCTCGCTCAGGCCGATCCGCGCGTGCAGCCTGCGCAGCGGCCCGGGCGCCCACCAGGTGGCCCGGCCGGTCAGCCGCATCACCGCGGGAACGAGCAGGCTGCGGACCACCATCGCGTCCATGAGCACGGCCAGGGCGATCCCCAGTCCGAGCATCTTGGTGTTGGTGACGCGCGAGGCGCCGATCGCGACCATGACGACCGCGAGGATCGCCGCCGCGGCGGTGATGAGCCCGCCCGTGCGCTGCAACCCGAAGACCACCGCGCTCCGGTGGTCCCCCGTGCGGTCGTACTCCTCTTTGATACGCGAGAGCAGGAAGACGCCGTAGTCCATCGAAAGCCCGAAGGCGACACAGAACATCAGCACGGGCAGTGTCGTCTCGATGTCCCCGGTGCTGGTGAAGCCGAGCAGGCCGGAGAGGTGCCCGTCCTGGAACACCCAGACGACGGCGCCGTACATGGCAGTCAGGCTCAGCGCGTTGAGCACCACCGCCTGGACCGGGACGAGGAGACTTCCGGTGAGCAGGAAGACCAGCACCAGGGTCACGGCCGCGATCATGCCGAGGGCCCACGGGAGCCGGTCCGCGATGACCGCCTTGGAGTCCACCAGCGCCGCCCCCGGCCCGGCGACCGACGTCGGGAAGGAGGCCGGTTCCGTGCGCACCGCACGCACCAGGTCCTGGCCGGCCGCGTCGCCCGCCGCTCCCTCACGGAGCACCGTGACATAGGCCGCGTCACCGTCGGCCCGGGCCGCCTCGACCGGCCCCGGCTCCTGTGTGAGCCTGCCCTGCGCGTATGCGCCCCGAGGGCTTTCCACCCTGACGACACCGGGCAGTTCGGACAGCCGCCGGCTGTAGTCGGCCAGTGCCGAGGGCTGGGCGGCGGCCCCTTCGGCCAGCACCTCGACGGCGGCGCCGGGGCTTCCGGGGAACCCGTCGCGGATGTGCTGCTGGACGGTACGGGACTCGGCGCTCGCGGGCAGTTGCCGGTCATCGGCGTTGCCGAACCTCACGCTCAGGAACGGCAGGCCGAGGAGAACCAGCCCGGCGGTCGCGGCGATCGCGAAGACCGGGGCCCGCCGCATCACCAGCCGCGCCGCCCTGGCCCACCCGTCCTTCGTGGCGCCGCTCCCCGGGGAACGGCGTCGCAGGACGCGGCGGAGGTCCCAGGCGTTGATCCGCTCCCCGAGCAGCACCAGCGCGGCGGGGAGGATCACCAGGGCGGCGATCGCCGCGAGTGCCACGACGGCGATGCCGGCGTACGCGAAGGACCTCAGGAAGTACTGCGGGAAGACCAGCATCGCGGCCAGGGAGACCGCGACCGTGAGCGCCGAGAACAGGACCGTCCGCCCGGCGGTGCGCAGGGTGGTCCCCACAGCCGTCAGCGGCTCGGCTCCGCGGGACAGCTCCTCACGGAAGCGGCGGACGATGAACAAGGCGTAGTCGATGGCCAGTCCGAGACCGAGCGCGGTCGTGAGGTTCTGGGCGAAGACGGAGACGTCGGTGAACTCGGTGATGCCGCGCAGCACCGCGTTCGTACCGAGGATCGCCACCACGCCCACACCGAGCGGCAGCAGTGCCGCGACCGCGCTGCCGAAGACCAGGACGAGCAGCAGCAGGGTGACCGGCAGAGCGATCAGCTCGGCGCGCAGCAGGTCCTCTTTGACCAGTTCCTGCATGTCGTGGCGGACCGCGACCGGACCGCCGAAGAAGACCTTCACCGGGCCGTGGCTGCCGCGGTATTCGGGGGCGATGCGGTCGAAGACCTTGGCGGCGTCGGTCTCGTCGCCTGCGATCCGTGCGGTGATCATGGCTTCGTGACCGTCCTGAGCCCGCAGGGCGGCCGCGCCGGTGGCCCAGTAGGAGACGACTCCCTCGACGGACTGCTCCCGCTCCAGCCGCTCGGCGAGCCGCCGCGCCTCGGCGGCGACGGCCGGGGTGTCCACGGTGGCCTTGCCGCTGTTCACCAGGAGGATCAGGTTCGGCTGGGAGGCGGGGAAGTGCTCCTCGAGGGCCTTGGCCGCGTAGGAGGACTCCGCGCCCGGATCCTGCCAGCCGCCGCTGCCCATGCGGTCGGCCACGCCGCTGCCCGCCACCACCGCCAGTGCCGTGAACAGCAGGGTCAGCAGGAGAGCGAGCCTGGGCCTGGCCGTGATCACCCGCCCCCACCCGGAGAGCCCACCGCCGGGGCGATTCACGTCTGTCATCGAGCAGGTTTCCCCTCTGAAGGACCAAAACACGAGCGACCACTCGCACTCGAAGAACACGGATAGAATGCGAGCACCTTCTCGTGTTTGTCAATCACATCCTGTGCTTGGGGGTCACTCAGAGTGGAATCCGTTCCGGCGACTTCGGCGACTTCGGAAGCTCGGCGCAGGCAGGCGCGCGGCAAGCGCCGTATGGAGCAACTGCTCGACGCCGCGGCCGTCGTGTTCGGCGAGAGCGGCTACACCAGGGCCAGCACGAACGCCATCGCCCGCGAAGCAGGTGTCTCGCCGGGCACCCTGTACCAGTTCTTCCCCAACAAGGAAGCCATCGCGGTGCAGCTCGGCGAGCGGCTGATGCGGCAGATGCTGGAGGCACACGGCCAGGTGTTCACCGACGCCAACGCGTCGCTGCCGCTGGACGAGATGCTGGACGCGATCCTCGATCCGATCATCGAGTTCAACCTGACGAATCCGGCGTTCCTCGCCCTGATCCACGGCTCCGACGCGCCGGGAGAGATCGCGTCCGGCAAGGAGGTCCTCCACGCGATCCTGCAACGGCAGGTCGAGGAGACCGTCGCACTCCGCGCCCCCGACCTGCCCCACGACGAGTGTGTGCGCGTGGCGACCACGGCGTTCGCCGTCTTCCGGGCGGGGCTGTGCCTGGCGATGCAGTACCAGGAGCCCGAGAGGGCCGCCTACACAGTCGAGGTGAAGGCGGCCCTGGCCCGGTACCTGGCCCCGGTGATCGGCGCGGAAGCCCGCGCGGTACGTCGCTGAGACAGCGGCGCGGGCGTCAGCGCAGCGGGTCGAACGGGGCCAGTTGCGCGGGGCGTTCGCCGGTGACGATCGTCTCGGCGAGGAGGCGTCCGGTGGCCGGGCCGAGGGTGATGCCCCACATCCCGTGGCCGCCCGCGGCGAAGACCCGCGGGGAGCGGGTGGCGCCGATCAGGGGCAGGCCGTCGGTGGTGCACGGGCGGGAGCCGACCCACTCGTCCTGGCGGGCGTCCAGGCCGGCGCCGCGCAGCAGCGGGCGCGCGGCCTCGGCGATGGCGTGGACGCGGCGGGCGTCCAGGGGCGCCTCCGGCTTGCGGAACTCCATCATTCCGGCGACCCGCAGACGGTCGCCGAGCGGTGTGCAGGCGACGCGCTGGGCGGGGAAGTAGACGGGGCCGGACGGCACGTGCTCGACCGGGACGCTGAAGCTGTAGCCGCGGCCGGCCTGCACGAGGGAGCGCACGCCGAACTTCCGGGCGAGGCGGCCGAGCCAGGCGCCCGTGCCCAGGACCACCGCGTCGAAGCGCTCGCCCTCTCCGCCGCCGCCGACGACCGTGACACCGGCCGCGTCGTCCCGCACCTCGGTCACCTCCGTGCCCTCGTGGATCACCCCGCCCCGGGCACGGACCGCGTCGGCCAGGGCGTGCACGTAGTGTCCCGGGTCGATGTAGCGCTGGCCGTGCAGCCGGATCGCCGCGCCGATCTCGTCCGACAGGGACGGCTCGACCCCCCGGGCCTCGTTCCCGTCGAGGACGTCGAACTCCATGGTCTGGCCCGCGGAGTGGATCTGTTCGAGCTCCTCCAGCAGGACTTTGCGCTCCGCGGCCGTGCGGTAGGCGGCGATGAAGGACTTGGCCTCCAGCGTCCGTGCCTCGACACCGCCCTCGGCCAGCGTGTCGAAAGTCGGCAGCGCCAGGCTGTTGATGGGTACGAGCGCGCGCATCGACCGCAGCCACTGGGACGCGGTGCTGTTGCGGGCGAACCCGGCCAGGAACCTGAGCAGCTTCGGGTCGGCGCTCGGCGGGACGTAGACCGGGGAGGACGGGCTGAGTACCGCGCGCACCCCGTAGGTGAGGACCGCCGGTTCGGGCAGCGGCGTCGCCAGGCCGGGAGTGAGCCATCCGGCGTTGCCCCAGGACGATCCTGCGGCGACCCCCTCGCGGTCGTACACGGTGACGCCGACGCCCCGCTCCTGGAGGAACCAGGCGGTGGACAGTCCGACCATGCCCGCGCCGACGACGGCGACGCGGCTGGGGGCGGAGGGTGCGGGCGAGGGAGGGCGGGCGACCATGCGGAACCTCTTCATCCGGAGCGGTGTCCGGGGTGGTGACGCCTCCGGACGCCTCCGATGGTGATGCCGGTGGGCCCCGTTGTCTTTGTGGCGGGCGGACAATGAGGGCGGTGCCGATGATGCGGTGAGCACTATCCGTGTGGGACACAATGGGGCTCATGAGCAGTCCCCGATGCCGCGCTGCGGGGTGCCGGCCGTGATCACCGTGTCCGACCTCGTGGATTCCCTGGGGGCCGGGCTTCTGCGTACGGTCGTCCCGGCCGGGAACGCCGAGGTGCACGACGTCGCCCTGGCCGAGCCCGGTGACACCGCGGGCCAGCCGGGCGAACTCGTCCTGGGGGTGGGTGTGACCGACCGGTCCGGAGCCCTCGCCCTGCTGGAACGGACCGCCGCGGCAGGGGCCGCGGGCCTCGTACTCAAGCGACCCGCCGCGCGCGACCCGCAGGTGACCCGCGCGGCCCGGGGGCTGGCGGGCCCCGCACTGGTCGAACTGCGACCGCACACCTCGTGGGCCCACGTCGTCTGGCTGCTGCGCGGTGTCATCGACCGGGCCTCCGCGCCCGCCGCCGGCGCGCTCGGCACCCCCGGTCCGCACAGCGACCTGTTCGCACTGGCCGACGCGGCGGCCGAGATCATCGACGCGCCCGTGACCGTGGAGGACGCGCAGTCCCGTGTCCTCGCCTACTCCGCGCGGCAGGACAGCACCGACCCGGCACGGGTCTCCACCATCGTGGGGCGGCGCGTCCCCGCGGAGACCCTGACGCATTTCCGGGCGAGCGGCGTCTTCCGCCGGCTGGCGCGCTCCGGCGACCCCATCTGGACCCCCGCCGGTCCCGACGGCATCCTGCCCAGGCTGATCATCCCCGTGCGGGCCGGCGGCGAGTGGCTCGGCTCGATCTGGGCCGTGGTCACGTCGCCGGTCCCCCCGGAGCGCATCCGCGAGCTCGGCGACGTGGCCTCCGTCCTGGCCCTGCACCTGCTGCGGCTGCGCGCCGAGGCCGGCATCGCACGGCGGGTGTCGGCCGGGCAGCTGCGGGCCGCCCTGCGCGAAGGCGCCGTCCCGGACCAGGGACCGGGAGCGGCCGCCGCGTTGCCGGCCGGCCCCTGGCGGGTGGTGGCCTTCGGGTCGTCGACCGGCGGGACGGAGGACGTCCGCAGGCAGCTGGACCTGTGGGAATCGGTGGCGCACCGGTTCGGCTGGCACCAGCCGCTGCTCGCCGACCTCGACGGGCTGCTGTTCGGCGTGGTCACCGACCGGGGGCGGGGCGGGCGGCGGGGCGCGCCCGGTGTCCGGGCCGACGCCGGCACCGTCGACTGGCTCCGGCACGTGCTCGCCGAAACACGCGCGCACGACCCCGGCCTGTACGCCGTGGCGGGCTGCCCCGCCCGCTCCCCCGACGAACTGCCGCGCTCCACGGCCCAGGCCGTCGAACTCCACCGGCTGATCGGCGCCGGCCGGCTCCTCCTCGCCCCTCACGTTCACGGGACGGGGATCGTGCTGATGGAGGACGCCTGGGACGCCGTCGTCGTGGAGCGCGCCAGGGCCGCCGTCGGGACCGACACGTGGCGGCTCGGCGGGCCGCTCGCCGCGCTGCGCGCACACGACGGGGAACACGGCACGCCGTACCTCACCACCCTCGCGGCCTGGCTCGACCACTTCGGCGACCCGCAGAGCGCCGCACGGCACCTGCGGGTCCATCCCAATACGCTGCGCTACCGGCTGCGCAAGCTCGAAGAGGCGGTCCCGCTCGACCTCTCCTCACCCCGCCTGCGGTTGGCTCTGCGGCTCCAGCTCATGGCGATCGGCGAGACTCCCGCGCACGGCGAGCAGCCAAGGCCGAACGATCCGCCGCCGAGGTGACCGCCGGCTCACGGACGGCCCGGTTCGCGGCCTGGCGGCGGGGAACACGGAGAAGGTTTCGGCCGGAGCGGCCGCCAGTATCCGGTCACCGACCTTCGCCGGCCTGGGGCGTCCGACAACCCGCGGAGGAACCCGATGTGCCGTCTGTTCGGACTCAGCAGCGCGCCCCGGCGCACCCGCGCCACCTTCTGGCTGCTGGACGCCCCTGACAGTCTCAGCCGGCAGAGTCATCGTGATCCGGACGGCACCGGGCTGGGGTACTTCGACGCGGACGGCACCCCGCGGGTCGACAAGGCGCCCATCGCCGCCTACCGGGACCGCACGTTCGCCGAGGACGCCCGGCAGGTGGAGTCCGCCACCTTCCTCGCCCATGTGCGATTCGCCTCGACCGGCGCCCTGGACGCCCGCAACACGCACCCCTTCGAGCAGGAAGGACGGCTGTTCGCGCACAACGGGGTCGTCGAGGACCTCGACGCGCTCGACGACCATCTGGGCGAGGACCGGTCACTGGTCAGGGGCGACACCGACTCGGAGCGGTTCTTCGCCCTCGTCACCCGGGAGACCCGCGCGCACGGCGGAGACGTCACCACCGGCATCGCGCGGGCCGCGCGCTGGATCGCCGAGCACCTGCCCCTCTACGCCCTCAACCTGGTCCTCGTCACCCCCGACCAGTTGTGGGCGCTGCGGTACCCCGGCACCCACGAGCTGTACGTCCTCGAGCGCGCGGCGGGCGGCCAGCACGGCACCCGGCACCTCGACCACAGCGGCAGTCACGGGCGGATGCGCGTCCACTCCGAGGCCCTGGCCGGGCATCCGGCCGTCGTCGCCGCCAGCGAGCGCATGGACGACAACCCCCGCTGGCGCCTGCTGGAGGCGGGCGAGCTGCTCCACGTCGGCCCCGATCTGCGCACCGCCCGCCACCTCGTCCTGCCCGAGCCGCCGGCACACCTGCTCACCCTCGACGACCTGCGTCCCGACGCCGCCGCCTCGCAGAAGGCCGCCTAGGCCTCCCTCCCCGGAGCGCGTTCCTACGACGTGCTCCGGGCCTCCACGAGCCGGCGCTGCACGTCCAGTACGAGGCTCCGGAGGCGTCCGGGCCGTACGCCCTCGTAGTCCATCCACACGTCGAGGCGCGGGCGCAGGTACCGCACCATGAACAGCCCCTCGCGGCGCAGCACCGAGCGATTGATCGAGATCTCCGCCTGCACCTCTCGCCGGAGATCGTCGGTCCAGCCCTGCGCGCGGTCCGCCTCTTCCAGAGGAGCCTTGAGAGCGGCGACCGCCTCGTCGAGGGCCACGAGCAAGGTGGCGTCGGGTCCCGCCATCGTCACGTCAACTCCCTTTGACGAAGGGCGAGATTGCCCAACTGAACGATCTCACAGGCTGGTTGACGCCCCGCTGTGACACTGCCGTGACGGGCGGAGTGACCCGCCTCGTGGGGCTTGCGGTCGCCTGGGGCGTGAGGCGCGGGGCGACCGCCCACCCCCGCCTGCCGGAGTAACGCTGATGGTTCCGGGCGGGGGCGTGGCGGGGCCCGGGAGTCGTATCCAGCTCCCGGGCCCCTGGGGATGCCACCCAGTTGCGCACGCCGGTGGTGCTCAAGAGTGCGGATCAGTCGTCAGGCCGTCGTGTTCTTCCTTTGAACTACCGCACCATGTGAGAGGTGCAGGCGAGAGTCGAACTCGCATCCGGCGGCGGTCGTCCGCACTCGGTCGTCCGGCGATCGGTGGCGAATGCTGAAGCTGGAGCGAGAGTCTGAGATTGATCGCGGCTTCCCGGAGGAAACCGGCTGATTCAGGCTGAGCCTCAGTTTCAGCTTGCGCCCAGGGCACGAACCGGTCCTCAATCCGGCCCGAGCCTGTCACGCACCCCCGCGCTCGCACGCGGGGGCGATCAGGGGGCTGCCCTGGTCCGGCGTCAGCCGAACAGGTAGCCGAACACCGCGTCGCCGATCCGCTGGTCGGTGACCTCGGTGCCATTGGCCTCCTCGCGGGCAAACTTCACCGCCTGCTGGAGCTTTTCCACCCGCTCCAGCAGTTCGTTCACCCGCCGCGCGGGGAAGGCCCCGGAGAACTTCACCGTGGTCCAGTAACCGATCGGCACGTCCTCGTAGTACACCTCGACCTGGGCCGGGTGCTTCTCGGTCGCCTCCGCCTTGACGTGGTTGCGCGGGACCTTCTTCGTACGGATCGTGCGGACCGGGTCCGTCTTCCACCAGTCCGTCGACGGGGCCAGCGACCAGGACTCGGCCGCGTCCAGGACGGGGAGCTTCTTGACGAAGGAGTGCAGGTCCGTGAGCTGCTTCTCCAGGAACAGCAGGTAGGAGACCGGGACTTCGGCGAGGATCGTCCGGCCGTCGACCGTGACGTCCGCGCAAGCCGTGCGGTTGGCCCAGTCCTTCGTCGCGGTCACGTCGAACAGGCGCGTCAGCGACCCGGACATCTCGCGCAGGATCTCCTCGGCCTTGACCTGCACCCGCGTCGACTCGGGCGGCAGCTGCTCGCCCTCCTCGTCCTTCGGCTGGTACGTGCGCGAGATGCCGGCCAGCAGCGCGGGCTTCTGCACCTTGTGGTGAGCCGCGTTGACGTCCTGGAGCGACTTGCTCTTGACGCCCTTCTCCACGGCGATGATCTGGTTGAGCTTCGTCACATCTCCCCCTTCGAGCAGCAGCAACATAGCCCAGCAGGGGTTCGGAGTTCGCGCGTTTTTTCGCCCGTCGCGCGGGCCGGGCGCCGCCCGTCGACGTGCCGCGCGTCACACGCCGCCATCGTGGCAGCGGGCGTGACCTGCCGCACACCGCCACCGGACGCCTCGCCCAACTCGATGCGCATTCCCTGCACTTGGGGCTATTCGCACAGGCGTCCTGTTTGGGACGCTTATCTGGACCTATGACTTTCCCTGCCTTCGCCCCTTTCACTCGGAATCGTCCGCCATACGCCACTTCGCGCCACAGGAGGCCGCAACGGATATGTCCCCTTCACCTCAGAAGCCGGAACTCCCCGTCGTTCCCTGCACGGTTACCGCCGCCGAAGTCGTCCCCGGCGATCCGCTCGCCCTGTCACAGGAGGAGGTCGAACGACAGCGGTGGTGTGTCGTGATGCACACCCTTCCCGAGTCGCCGGAGACGATCCCGGCCTCGTGCGGCGGGCGCCGGGCGGGGCCCGTCCTCACGCGGTGCGCTTGCGGGAGGCCGTCTTCTTCGCCGGGGTCTTCTTCGCCGTGCTCTTGGCGGTCGACGCGGTCTTCTTCGCGGACCGCGACGACTGTGCCTTGGACGTGGACTTCTTCGCGGCGGCCGTCGTCTTCTTCGCCGCGGTCTTCTTCGCCGCGGGAGCCTGCTTCCCGGCGGTGGTCTTCTTGGCCGCGGCACCGGCCCGCTTGCCACGCGGGAGATGCCTGACCTCGGCCTCATCGACCTCCTCTGCCCCCTCCGCCGGCTCCCCGGCCTCCTCCCCCACTTCCTCGCCCCTGGACTGCTTGGCCGCCCGCACGCTCTTCTCCAGCGCGGCCATCAGGTCGAGGACCTTCCCGCCGGGGGCGGGCTCGGGGGCCTCGGGGGGCGCCTCGCCGGCGGCCTTGGCGGCGATGACCTCCTCCAGCGCCTCGCGGTACTCGTCGTGGAGGTCCTGGATGTCGACCTCGCCCAGGGTGTCCATGAGGGCGTCGGCGAGGTCCAGTTCCTTGTCGCGGACGGTGACGTCGACGTCCGGGGCCACGCCCTGGGGGACGCGGATCTCGTCGGGCCAGAGCAGGCCGTGCATGGCGATGACGTCGTCCACCACGCGGAGCATGCCCAGGCGCTCGCGGCCGCGCAGGGCGAACTTCGCGATCGCCACCTTCCGGCTGCGCTTGAGGGCCTCGCGCAGCAGGGTGTACGGCTTGGCGGCGGGGGCGCCGCTCGCGGCCAGGTAGTACGCGTTCTCCATCTGGAGCGGGTCGATCCGGTCGGCCGGGACGAAGGCCACGATGTCGATCGTCTTCGCGGTGGGCAGCGGCAGGTGGGCCAGGTCCTCGTCGGTGATCGGGATGATGGTGCCGTCCGCGTCCTCGTAGGCCTTGCCGATCTCCGCCTGGGTGACCTCGCGATCCTCCAGTTCGCACACCTTGCGGTAGCGGATGCGGCCTCCGTCCTCGGTGTGGATCTGACGGAAGGAGACGGTGTGGCTCTCGGTCGCGTTCACGAGCTTGATCGGGATGCTGACCAGGCCGAACGAGATGGCGCCGTTCCAAATGGATCGCACGTGCAGCACCTTCCGGATCGGATCAGTACGAACTGCTGGATCTGCGTGAGCTGTTTGTTCCGCTCGGTCTGTTTGTCATGGTTCAAGTACTTTCCATGGTTTTCTTATCGTATGGCGCCGATCACGGAGGTGGAGGGGCGACGGCTCGCGCTCAGCAACCTGGACAAGGTGCTGTATCCCGCGACCGGGTTCACCAAGGGGGAGGTGCTGCACTACTACGCGACGACCGCCGACGCGCTGCTGCCCCATCTGCGGGACCGGCCCGTGTCCTTCCTGCGGTACCCGGACGGGCCGGACGGGCAGATGTTCTTCGCCAAGAACGTGCCACCGGGTACGCCCGGATGGGTGACGACGGCCGAGGTGCCGAGGTCGGCGGGGGCGGCGCGGATGGTCCTCGTGCAGGATCTGCCGAGTCTGATGTGGGCGGCCAACCTGGTGACCGAGTTCCACACTCCGCAGTGGCTGGTCCAGGCGCCCGCGGAGGCCGACCGGCTGGTGTTCGACCTGGATCCGGGGGCGCCGGCGAACGTCGTGGACTGCTGCCGGGTGGCGTTGTGGCTGCGGGAGCGGCTGGCCGAGGACGGGATCGAGGCCCACGCGAAGACGTCCGGATCGAAGGGGCTGCATCTGCTGGCCGCGGTGCGGGGGGCGTCGAGCGCGCGGACGTCCGAGTACGCGAAGGGGCTCGCCGTGGAGGCGGAGCGTGCCATGCCCGATCTGGTGCTGCACCGGATGACGCGGAGTCTGCGCCCGGGGAAGGTGTTCGTCGACTGGAGTCAGAACGCGGCGCGGAAGACCACGGCGACGCCCTACACGCTGCGGGCGCGCCGGGAACCGACGGCCTCGGCGCCGGTCACATGGGAGGAGGTGGCGGGGTGCCGGACGCCGGGGCGGCTGGAGTTCCGGGCGCAGGACATCGTGCCCCGGCTGCGGGACCACGGTGACCTGCTGGCCCCGCTGCTGGACCCTGCCCGTGCGGCCGCGCTGCCGTGAGGCCGCACTGCCGTGAGGGAGGAACCCGGCCCTCCGTTCCACACCCGCTCAGGAGGAACCCGGCCGTCCGGTCACACCCACACGGGGGAACCAGGTCATCCGGTCACGCCCTCTCGGCCCGGCCGACGGATCACACCCGCTCCCACGTCCTGCGGTCCCGCGCCATCGCGTGGAGCGCTTCCACGTCCGCCGGTTTCAGCACGGCGCCCAGGCGGGTCAGGTTCCCCAGGTCGGCGGTTTCCAGGACGCGTACGCCCCTGGGCTGGGCGGTGACGCGGAGGGCGGCCGGGTCCGTCAGGGCCAGGATCGGGCGCACCTCGGCCGTCAGGGCGTAGGAGGCCCGGTCGGCCCGGCCGCGGAGGTCGCGCAGGAGGGGGGCGGGGTCGCGCCGGCCGAGGGCGACCATCGGATCGTCGATGCGGACGCGCTGCTTGCGGGCGTAGAGGGCGTGGACGGCGAAGAGGCCGCCGGGGCCGATGACCAGGTGGTGGATGCGGTCGCCGCCGGGCAGCGGGACGGAGTGGAGGGCGTGCCAGCCGGCGCCGTCGAGGTGGTCCAGGGCCTCGCCCACCGTCTGCTCGGCGGTCAGGGCGCGGCGGCGCGGGTCCGGGCGGAGGCGGTGGGCGGGGGCGGGCTCCCGGTCCAGCGCGATCAGCAGCGCCTCGCCGGGGCGGTTGGGGGCCAGGTCGTCGTCCGGGTGCAGGCTCAGACGGGCGAGTTCGGCGGGGGTGGGTACAGGGGGCGGGCCCACCGCCACCGGGCCGGTGAGGAAGGGGCCCAGGGCCTGGAGCACGTCCTCCTGCTCGCCCTCGCTGAGGAGGTTGACCCGGGCGGCCTCACGGTCGTACCAGGCGATGTTCCTGCCGTCGGGCCGGCAGACGTACAGCCGTTCCTGTCCGTGGCGCCAGGTCGGTATGACGCGCAGTCCGCGGTGTCCGCTCATGCACCATCACCCCCACGACCATGGGAACAGGCGGGGTGCTCCCGGGGCAAGAACTTGGCTACCGTGAGAGAGCCTGTCGTCGGACGCCCGACGCCGCCGGGCAGGCGGGAGTCCGAGGACGGGCTCCGAGGGGGAGTTGGGGAGGCGCCGTTGCGGACCCGCAGGAAGCAGCCCGACGTACCGGCTCCGGACAGCCCGTGGAGCGAGATCGTGCCCGGCCTGTGGATGGGCGGACACGAGTTCAGGACGAACTCCGGGCAACTGGAACTCGCCGTCGTGCGCGATGAGTTCGATCTTGTGCAGACCCTGCTCAGGCTGCCGGGGCACGGGCCCGACCCGGGTGTCGAGCACCATGTGTGGCCGATACCCGACGGGCCGCTGGACGGGACGCAGCTCGCGGGGGTGATGCGGCTGGCCCGGGCCGCCTGTGACGCGCTGGACCAGGACCGCCGGGTCCTCGTGCGCTGCTACTCGGGATACAACCGCTCGGGGCTGGTGATCGCGCACGCGCTGGTCCGCCAGGGACGCTCCACCGAGGAGGCGATCCGGCTGATCCGCGCCCGCCGCTCCCCCTGGGCGCTGCACAACGAGCTGTTCGTCGACTATCTGCAGGCGGGCCTGTCGACGGCACGGCTGCTGGAGGAGCTGGCCGAGTAACGGTTTCACCGAAGGGGCGTGCGCGCCGACCGGCACCGGCCCTCGCCACCGGGAAACGAAAGCCCGTGAGCAAAAGGGACTTCCATACGAAACGAATAGGGTGTACGAGGCTGTTACCCGCGCCGCTCCCTCTCCCCGCTCTCTTCCAGCCACCGGAGAAACGTGTACCGCAGACGCTCCGCCCTGGTCGCCGCCCTCGCCGCCCTGCTGACGGCGACGACGGCTGCCTGCGGCGACGCGGGCGGGCTGCGCGGCGCGGGGCCCACGCCGACCGCGGTCAGCCCGGCCCGGCTGTGGCCCTCGCTGCGCCCGGCGGCCAGCCCCGCCTGGCCCTACGACGAGATACAGATCGAGACGGTCAAGGGCGTCACCGCTCCCGGCGACGACATCCACGGGGTCGACCCGGTGGCCGTCGTACGGGCCGAGGTGGCCGCGCATCCGGACGCCTACACGGGCGCCAAGGCGCCGTACCAGGACACGGCCGACCGGCTCGCCGAGTGCGGCCCGGGGAAGGATCCGTCGCGGTGCCCCGTCATGCGGCCGTACTACCGGGATCTCACCGGTGACGGGCACGACGACATGGCACTGGGCTTCCAGCTGTACCCGACCAACCAGACCGCGGTGCGCGTCTACACCTTCGAGGGGCACCGGCTGGTGCAGGTGTTCGCCAACGACGACGCGGTGATCGGCGTGGAGCTGGCCGGGCGGGCCGTGATCATCCGCTCGCCGGCCGGGATCGCCGGGTACGAGTACCGCACCACGTGGTCCTGGGACCCGGAGCAGCGGGCGATGGTGTTCTCGCGCGACGAGTTCCTGCGCACCGGCCGGCACCGGCCCACGCACGCGCGTACCCACACGCCCCTCACCGCCTCCCCGCTCCCGTCCACCCACGCGCCCTCCCCCGCTCCCTCTCCTGTCCCCTCCTCCCTCACCCCCTCCTCCGCGGGTGCGCGATGAGGGACGCGCTGCCCCGGTGGGCCGGGACGCTCGCGGTGAAGGCCGCCGCTTTCATCACGGTGATGTGCTGCGCGCTCGCCGCGCTGCTCGGCGTTCTCGTACACGTCTCGGTGACCGACCAGACCGTCGGACAGGCGCGCACCCTCGCCCTGTCCCGGCTGAAGGACGCCACGACCGCGTTCGAGTCGGGCGACACGCTGCTGCCGGGCGCGGGCGTCGACCCGGAGGGGCTGCCGGAGCGGCTGCGGCGGCTGGCGGCGAGCGGACAGCGCGGCACGATGGTCGCCGTGCACCACGGGCGCCCCACGATGTGGGCGGCCGGGCCCGCCGACCGGGGGCGAACGCTGGCCGTGGCGGTCGACTACTCGCAGCAGGCCCGCACCATCGACGCACTGGACCAGTCCATCCTGTGGTCGTCGTTGCTGGCGATCGGGGCGACTCTGCTGGTCGGCGCGTTCGCGGTGACCCGGGTGACCCGGCGGCTGCACGCCACCGCGCGCGTGGCCCGGAGGATCAGCGGGGGCGACCTGGACGCGCGCGTGCACGACCCGCTGGCGCGGGACGCGTCCCGCCCGCACGACGAGGTGGCCGCGGTCGCCGCGGCGCTGGACTCCATGGCGTCGTCGCTCCAGGGCAAGCTGCTGGCCGAGCAGCGGTTCACCGCGGACGTGGCGCACGAGCTGCGCACCCCGCTGACCGGGCTGCACGCGGCGGCCGAGCTGCTGCCGCCGAGCCGCCCCACCGAACTGGTGCGCGACCGGGTGGCCGCGCTGCGCACACTCACCGAGGACCTGCTGGAGATCTCCCGGCTCGACACCGGGCGGGAGCGGCCGGCCCTGGACGCCGGGCACCTCAGCTCGGTGGCCGAGCGAGCGGTGCGGGCGGCCGGGGCGGCGGGGGCCGCCGCCGGGACGGACACGCGGGTCAGGGTCGTACGGGACGTGTACGTGGAGACCGACCGGCGGCGGCTGGAGCGGGTGCTGGGCAACCTCGTGGCCAACGCGCACAGCCACGGCCGGCCGCCGGTGGTGCTGACCGTGGACGGGCCGGTGGTCACCGTGCGGGACCACGGCGACGGCTACCCGGACTACCTCGTGGCGCACGGGCCGCAGCGCTTCCGTACGGAGGGCGGCGCGACCGGGCACGGACTCGGGCTGACGATCGCCCTGGGCCAGGCGGAGGTGCTGGGCGCCCGGCTGGAGTTCGCCAACGCGCCGGAGGGCGGGGCGGTGGCGACACTGACGCTCCCTCAGGAGCCGCCCGCGCCTTCGGGGCCGGAAGCGGTCGACGGCACCATCCCCAGCACCGAAGGGGCAGGCGACGCGGGGCCGGCTGACGCCGCGTCCAGGTGACCCGTCCCAGGACGAGCCCGGCCCAGCGCCGGAGTGACGCCCTCTCAGGCGGCGCCCTGATGGCGCAGTGTGACGGGCCTCCGGGATGCGGCACTCCTAATGTGGCGGTTAGCCAGATTCGCCCGCCTTCGAAGGGCTTCGCCACCTCAGGTGGAGGTACTCCATGTCCCCGCGCTCCCCCCTCACCCGACTGGCCATGGCGGCCGCCACCGGCGGCCTCCTCTCGACGGTCGCCGTGGCACCCGCCACCGCCGACGACGGCCGGAGCGGTCACCGGACGGCGGCCTCCCAGCACGACACGACACCCGAGCGGGGCACGACACCCGGGCAGGGCACGCCGCCCCAGCCGAGCACGGCCGGGCGGGACAGCGGCGCCCCCGACCACCGCCACCCGCGCTTCTACCGGGGCGTCGTCACGGCCCGGGGCGGGCTCGCCCTGCGCACCCACCCCGACCGCGACAGCCGGGTGCTCCGGGTGGCCCGGCCGGGCCGGCTCGTGTGGATCCACTGCAAGACGCTGAGCCAGGGGGTGAACGGCAACCGCGTGTGGTACCTGGTCTCGGACGGCATCTGGGCGTGGGGCTCGGCGCGCCACATCGCCAACATCGGCCCCTCGCCGCGCTGGTGCTGACACGCAGGGCGGACAAGTCGCCCCTTTTGGGTAGGTTTCGGCCATGACCCAGGCCGGAACCACCGTGGCAGCGGCCGCCCCGTCCGCGCCCGCCGACCGCCTCTCCCGGCGCCGCGGCGTCGAACTCTTCCTCATCGTCCTGGCCGTCCTGCTGCCGGTGTGCGGCTACTGCGCCGTCGGCCTGGCGAGGAACGGCACCGTCCCGCCCGGCGCGGCCGGATACGGCGCCGGGCTCGGCGTACTCGCGCTGGTCGCGCACATCGCGGTGCGCCTGCGCGCGCCGTACGCCGACCCGCTGCTGCTGCCCATCGCCGTACTGCTCAACGGGCTGGGCCTGGTGCTGATCTACCGGCTCGACCTGGAGACACCGGGCGACGAGGCCGCACCCGCCCAACTGGTGTGGTCCACCGTGGGCGTGGGGCTGTTCATCCTGGTGGTGCTGGTGCTGCGCGACCATCGGTGGCTCCAGCGCTACGCCTACCTCGGTGTCGCCAGCGCGCTCGCCCTGCTCGCGATGCCGATCCTCTTCCCCGCCGTCAACGGCGCCCACATCTGGATCCGAGTGGGCGAGTTCTCCATCCAGCCGGGCGAGTTCGCGAAGGTGCTGCTCGCGGTGTTCTTCGCCGCGTACCTGGCCGCCAACCGCGGCGCGCTGGCGTACAGCGGCCGCCAGGTGTGGCGGCTGCAACTGCCCACCGGCCGGGTGCTGGGGCCGGTGGTAACGGTCTGGCTGCTGAGCGTCTGCGTGCTGGTCCTGGAACGCGACCTCGGCACCTCGCTGCTGTTCTTCGGGCTGTTCGTCGTCATGCTGTACGTGGCCACCGGCCGCACCGGCTGGATCGCGGTAGGGGTGCTCCTCGCGGCGGCCGGCGCGGTCGCCGTCGGCTGGCTGGAGCCGCACGTGCGCAGCCGGTTCGGGGAGTGGCTGCACCCGTTCGCGTCCATCGAGGCCGGTCAGGGGCCCGGCCAGGTGGCCCAGTCGCTGTTCTCCCTCGCGGCGGGCGGGGTGACCGGCACCGGGCTGGGCCTCGGTCACTCGATCCTCGTCGGCTTCGCCGTCAAGTCCGACTTCATCCTGGCCACCGCCGGGGAGGAACTGGGTCTGGCCGGACTGTCCGCGATCTTCCTGCTGTACGCGCTGCTCGTCGAGCGCGGCTACCGGGCGGGCCTCGCCCTGCGCGACCCCTTCGGCCGGCTGCTCGCGATCGGTCTCGCCTCGCTCATGGCGCTCCAGGTGTTCGTGATCGCGGGCGGAGTGACCGGTCTGATCCCGCTGACCGGACTGGCACTGCCGTTCCTCGCGCAGGGCGGCTCGTCGGTCGTGACCAACTGGACGATCGTCGCGCTGCTGATCCGGGTGAGCCATGTGGCGCGCCGGGAGTACGACGGGACGGTGACCCCGTGACCCGTGAGGCCGATCCGGTGACCCGGTGCATCCGGCATGCCGCGGCCTTCTGCGTGCTGCTGCTGGTGGCGCTGCTGGTGAACACCGCCTGGCTGCAGGTGCTCCAGAGCCCGGAGTACGGCGGCAATCGGGCCAACCGCCGCCCCGCCATCGCCCGTTACCAGCAGCCGCGCGGCGAGATCCTGGTCGGCGGCCGGCCGGTCACCGGCTCCAAGGACACCCGGGAGCAACTGCGCTTCGAACGGACCTACACGGACGGGCCGTTGTACGCGCCGGTGACGGGCTTCGCCTCGCAGCTGTACGGGACGACGCTTCTGGAGTACTCCGAGGACGCGGTGCTGTCGGGCTCCGATCCGATGCTCGCGGGGTTCGGGCTGTGGCGGGGCTTCAGCGGCGGGCAGAGCCCGGGCGGCAATGTGGTGACGACGATCGACCCGGCCGCCCAGCGGGCCGCGTTCGACGGGCTGGGCGGACGCAAGGGGGCGGTCGCGGCGATCGAGCCGACGTCGGGGCGGATCCTGGCACTGGTGTCCACGCCCTCGTACGACCCCTCGCTGCTGTCCGGGAACAGGCGGGCGGTGTCGGCCGCGTGGGCGCGGCTGAATGAGGACCCGGAGCAGCCGATGCTGAACCGGGCGGTGCGGCAGACGTATCCGCCGGGGTCGACGTTCAAGGTGGTCACCGCGGCGGCCGCGCTGGACGCGGGCGTGGTGCGGGATCTGGACGAGCCGACCGACTCCCCCGCCCCGTATCTGCTGCCGGGCACGAAGACGTGGCTGTACAACGAGGCCGACGACTGCGAGAACGCCTCCCTGCGGCATGCGTTCGAGTGGTCGTGCAACACGGTGTTCGCGAAGCTGGGCGTCGACGCGGGGGTGCGGGCCATGCGGGCCGCGGCGGAGGGGTTCGGCTTCAACGACAAGAAGGTGGGGATTCCCTTCTCGGTCTCGCCGAGCACCTTCGACACCCGGGTGGACCGGGCGCAGCTCGCGCTGTCGTCGATCGGGCAGTACAACACGCGAGCCACTCCGCTTCAGATGGCGATGGTGGCGGCAGCGGTCGCGAATGGCGGGCAGGCACGGCCGCCGTACCTCGTGGAGCGGACCACCCGCCGGAACGGGGGCACGGTCTCCACGGCCGGCTCCCGGCCCGCGCGGCAGGTGATGCGTCCGACGACCGCGGCGCGGCTGCGGGAGCTGATGGCCGACGTGGTCACCGAGGGCACCGGCGGGAACGCGGCGATCCCCGGGGCCACGGTGGGCGGCAAGACCGGCACCGCCCAGCACGGCCTGGGCAACGCCGGTACGCCGTACGCCTGGTTCGTCTCCTGGGCGCAGGGCGACGACGACGTGGAGCCGAGGGTCGCGGTCGCCGTGGTGGTGGAGGACGCGTCCGCGCGGCGGGGCGACATCAGCGGGGGCGGTACGGCGGCGCCGATCGCCAAGGCGGTGATGGAGAAGGTGCTGCACGCGCCGCCCGCTGGGTGAGACGAGGGCGCCGCGGACCACCGCGGCCGCCCTACCGTTCGGGCATGACGATTCCGGCATCGGTGTACGAACTCGCCCAGGTCAACATCGCCCGTCTCAACGCCTCAGTGGATTCACCGCAGTTGAAGGACTTCGTGGACGCGCTCGACCCGGTGAACGCCGACGCGGACGCCGCGGACGGCTTCGCCTGGCGGCTGAAGAGCGACTCCGGCAACGCGACGGACGTGGCGGTGTTCGGCGACGCGTGGCTGATCGTCAACATGCCGGTGTGGCGGGACGCGAACGCCCTGACGGCCTACGTCTACCGGGGCCGGCACCGAGAGATGCCGGCCCGCCGCCGTGCGGGGGTCCCCCCACGCCGTTCAGGCAGTGGGGGAGGTTCGAGCGGATGACGGAGGCGGTCACCGCGCTGTGGTGGGTTCCGGCGGGTCACCGTCCGACGGCGGCGGAGGCAGAGGAACGGCTCCTCCACCTCCGTGCGCACGGTCCGACGGAGTACGCGTTCACCCTGCGCGCGTCGTTTCCGCCCCGGCGGGCGGTGCCGGTGGCCGGTGGGGCGCCCGAGAAGCCGGGTGATCAGCCGGTGAGGCGCTGACCCTCCTCGATCGCCTCCTCCACCTCCGCCACCCGCTCCCGCTCCTCGGCCGCGAAGCGTTCCGCGTCCAGCTTCTCGGCGATCTCCTCGTCCTGGGCCATGAGCTGGTCCAGGTTGGAGTCGCCCATCTCGAAGACGCCCATGTCGACATAGGCCTGCTGGAGGCGTTCGCCCCACAGGCCGATGTCCTTGACGCAGGGGACGATGCGGCTGAAGAGCAACTGCCGGAAGAGCTGGAGGAATTCGGAGCGTTCGCTGAGTTCGTCGGCCTCCGCCCTGGGGATGCCGAAGTTCTCCAGGACCTCCACACCGCGCAGGCGGTCGCGCATCAAATAGCAGCCCTCGATGACGAATTCCTCGCGTTCGCGCAGTTCGGCGTCGGTGAGCTGCCGGTAGTAGTCGCGCAGGGCCATGCGGCCGAAGGCCACGTGGCGGGCCTCGTCCTGCATGACGTAGGCGAGGATCTGCTTGGGCAGGGGCTTGTTCGTGGTGTCGCGGATCATGCCGAAGGCCGCCAGGGCGAGGCCCTCGATCAGCACCTGCATGCCCAGGTACGGCATGTCCCAGCGGCTGTCGCGGAGGGTGTCGCCGAGGAGGGACTGGAGGTTGTCGTTGATCGGGTACAGCATCCCGATCTTCTCGTGCAGGAAGCGGCCGTAGATCTCGGCGTGCCGGGCCTCGTCCATGGTCTGGGTCGCCGAGTAGAACTTGGCGTCCAGGTCGGGGACGGACTCCACGATCCGCGCGGCGCAGACCATCGCGCCCTGCTCGCCGTGCAGGAACTGGCTGAACTGCCAGGACGCGAAGTGGCGGCGCAGCTCGCCCTTGTCACGGTCGGTCATCTTCGCCCAGTGCGGGGTGCCGTAGAGGGTCATCGCCTCCTCGGGGGTGCCGAGCGGGTCGTACGGGTCCACCTCCAGGTCCCAGTCGATCCGCTTCTGCCCGTCCCACTGCTTGTCCTTGCCCTTCTGGTAGAGGGCGAGGAGGCGGTCGCGGCCGTTGTCGTACTCCCAGCTGAAGCGAGCCGCGCCGGTCGCGGGGACCTGCCAGCGCGAGCCCCCCGGATTCCTGGCGTACAGGTCGTAGGTCGGCATACTTCGCAGGTTCACACGTAGACGTCGAGTCAACAAGTCGCGCGCAAGGGATTGACGGGCTTACTGACAGGCAGTCTCATAAGAGGCGGAGAACCTGACCCGCGGGTAACCAGCCGACCCAACCACATCCCGTACGACGAGGTGGGACAGCCATGACGACCGTGACGGAAGACGGCGCGCTCGCAGGCCTGCGCGACGCGCTCGGCCTGCTCAAGGACCGGGAGCAGGTGGCCGAGCGGCTGCTCGACTCTTCCGCCAAGCACTCCTTCGACCCGGACAGGGAACTGGACTGGGACGCGCCCTTCGAGGAGGGCAAGTGGTTCTGGCCGCCGGAGCTGCTGTCGCTGTACGACACGCCGCTGTGGAAGCGGATGGGCGAGGAGCAGCGGATCCTGCTCTCCCGGCACGAGGCCGCGGCGCTCGCCTCGCTCGGCATCTGGTTCGAGCTGATCCTCATGCAGCTGCTCGTACGGCACATCTACGACAAGGCGGCCACGAGCGCGCACGTGCGGTACGCGCTGACCGAGATCGAGGACGAGTGCCGGCACTCGAAGATGTTCGCCCGCGTGATAGCGCGGGGCGAGACGCCCTGGTACCCGGTGAGCCGGGCGCACCAGAACCTCGGCCGGCTCTTCAAGACGATCTCCACGACCCCCGGATCCTTCACCGCGACCCTGCTCGGTGAGGAGGTCCTGGACTGGATGCAGCGGCTGACGTTCCCGGACGAGCGGGTGCAGCCGCTGATCCGGGGCGTCACGCGGATCCATGTCGTGGAGGAGGCGCGCCATGTCCGTTATGCCCGCGAGGAGTTGCGCCGACAGATGATGACGGCGCCGAAGTGGTCGCAGGAGTTCACCCGGATCACCTCGGGCGAGTTCGCCCGGGTCTTCTCGGTCGCCTTCGTCAACCCGGAGGTGTACACGAACGTGGGCCTCGACAAGCGGGAGGCGATGGCCCAGGTGAAGGCGAGCGGGCACCGGCGGGAGGTCATGCAGACGGGCGCGAAGCGCCTGACGGACTTCCTGGACGACATCGGCGTCCTCCGCGGAGCCGGCCGCCGCCTCTGGCGATCCTCGGGCCTCCTGGCCTGACCCGCCCGGACCCCGCCCGAGCGGCCCGGCGGCCCACCCGATGCCCGGGCCGCCGGCCTCGGCACGGGGCCGGACCCTGACAGCGGCTCCCCCACGTCCGGCACCGCCGACTCGATGCGGATCCGGCCGGTCCCGCCGCCGAGGCGGCAGCGCCGTCCACAACAGGTGACGAACCCCGGCGCCACCCCCGGCGGCACCAGCGTCCCCGGGCCAGGCCGCCCGGCCCGTGTGGCATGCGGAGCCACATAACCCGCGGAAGCTGCCATCATGCGGGGGCCGTGGGCCATGTGGGGCCACGGGCCATGTGGGGCCATGGGAGCCACGCGGCACAGCGGTGGCGTCGGTGGTCCGGCACACCGCCGGTGCGCCACGCGCGATCCGCCACCCCCGCTCCGGCGGCAGCAGGTCCGGCCCCGTGCGGGGCGGCTCGCTCCGCCGGGGCTTCGGAGCGCGGGCTTGGGCCCCGGCTGCGGAGGCCGATTACGCTGCTGGTCATGAGCCCTGCCGCGTCCAGTCCCGCGTACCGTCGCCTCAGTGTCGAGGAGCGGCGGGCCCAGTTGCTCGACGCGGCTCTGTCCCTCTTCGCGCACCGGGCGCCCGAGGAGGTGTCGCTGGACGACGTGGCGGAGGCGGCGGGGGTGTCGCGCCCGCTGGTGTACCGGTACTTCCCGGGCGGCAAGCAGCAGCTGTACGAGGCCGCCCTCCGGTCCGCCGCCGACGAGCTGAGGCACTGCTTCGACGAGCCGCAGCAGGGCCCGCTGCTGCCCCGCCTCGCCCGCGCCCTGGACCGGTACCTGGCCTTCGTCGACCAGCACGACGCCGGGTTCACCGCGCTGCTCCAGGGCGGCAGCGTGGTGGAGACCTCCCGCACGACAGCCATCGTGGACGGCGTGCGCCGGGCCGCCGCCGAGCGGATCCTGAGCCATCTGGAGGTCACGGACCCCGGCCCCCGGCTGCGCATGACCGTGCGGATGTGGATCACGGCCGTGGAGGCCGCCTCCCTGATCTGGCTGGACGAGGACAAGCAGCCGCCCGCCGACGAGCTGCGGGACTGGCTGGTCGAGCAGTTCGCGGCCGTGCTGACCGTGACCGCCGCCCGGGACGCGCAGACCGCCGAGCTGGTGGGGCGCGCCCTGGCCGCGGCGGATGGCTGACACTGGTGCCGTGAAGAGCGAAGACACCCCCTTCGAGGGCGGCCCGATGGACGGGCGGGTGCTGCCCGTGCTGGTGGGACCCACCGGGAACCCGCCGAAGACCTACCGCATCCCGGTGCCGGACGCCGCGGGCGGCCCGCCGACCGTGCTCGTCTACCGGCGGGTGCCGCGCGGACACAGCAAGCGCCTGGGACTGCCCAGGGGCTGGAAGTACGAGTTCGACCCCGAGGGCAGGAGCGGCGGCCGGCTGAAATGGCCGTGGTCCAAGCCGGAGAGCCGGGCCGGCGGCAAGCCGGACGACACCGACGGGTGACCTCGTTGCGCCGTACGCAGCACCATCGGCTCAGAAAGTCTGTTCATACGTCGAATCCTCCAGTGCGGAGCGGAAACACCGCCCCGCACTGGAGGTGATGACGTGTCAGGAAGGCTTCCGCGTCTGGTGTGTACGGCGGCGGTGGCGGCACAGGCCGCCTTCGTACCGGCGGCCGCCGTGGCTGTACCGGGGCCGCAGCAGCCCGGACAGCGGTCCGTCGCCCAGCTGCTGACGGACCTTCACACGCTGTACGGGCAGGCCGATCAGGCCACCGAGACCTACAACGCCACCGCCGAGCGGCTGAAGCGGCAGCGCACCGAGGCCGACCGCCTCGACGCCGGCCTCGGCGCCGCACGCCGTGCCCTGAACGACAGTCGCGCGAAAGCGGCACGGCTGGCCCTTCAGCAGTACCAGGGCAGCAGCACCGGACTCTCGCCGTATCTGCGGCTGCTGCTGGCACCCGACCCGCAGCACGCGCTGGCGGAGGGGGAGTTGATCGGGCGACTGGCACGGGAGCGGGCCGAGACGGTCAATCGGCTGACCGGCAACGAGAAGAAGGCCGCCGACCTGGCCCGCGAGGCCCGCAAGGCGGCCGGCACCCGGCTCGTGCTCGCCCGGCGGCAGCAGCAGGCGCGGGACGACGTCCAGGGACGGCTGCGCGACGTGGAGAAGCTGCTGGCCTCGCTCAGCACCGAGCAGGTGGCGGCGCTCGCCCGGACGGAGACGAACGGGATCACCGCGACGCAGAGCTCGTTCCTGGCCTCCGGGGCGCTCAGCGGTGCCCGCACGCCGTCACAGGAGGGCGACGAGGCCGTGCGCTACGCCGTGCGCCAGCTCGGCAAGCCCTACCAGTGGGGCGCCGAGGGCCCGCAGGCATACGACTGCTCGGGGCTGACCTCACAGGCCTGGCAGCACGCCGGGACGCCCATCCCGCGGACCAGTCAGGAGCAGTGGGCCCGGCTGAAACGCATCCCGCTCCGCGATCTCAGGCCCGGCGACCTGGTCGTCTACTTCCCGCGGGCCACGCATGTCGCCCTCTACCTCGGCGACGGGATGGTGGTGCAGGCCCCGCGGCCCGGAGCCAAGGTGAAGGTGTCACCGGTCGCGGCCAACCCGGTGCTGGGCGCCGTACGGCCCGATCCGGGCGGGGAGCCCCTGCGGCGGTACACACCGCCGAGACTCCCCGAGCGCGCCCAGGCCAGGCCGGACCGCGCCGTACGGCCCGATCGGAGCGGGGAGCCCCTGCGGCGGTACACACCGCCGAGACTCCCCGAGCGCGCCCAGGCCGGGCCGGACGTGAGTCTCTAGGCTACGGAGGCCTCGGAGACTTCGGCGAGGTAGGCCTGGGCCTTGTCCGGGTCGAAGAAGAAGTTCTCCAGGTCGGACGGGTCGTCGAAGCAGTTCACGAAGCGGTCGGCGATCGGCTGGAGTTGGCCCGCCGCCCCGAGGACGTTCAGGACGTGCTCCGGCGGCGGGGCCAGCATGGCGTTGGTCCACTTGGTGACGTGCCGGGCGGTGGCCCAGTAGCGGTCGAACGTCTGCCGCATCCACTCCTCGTCGAACGGCTTGTCGCCGTGCTCGAGGATGGCGGCCAGGTACGCGGCGGCGCACTTGGAGGCCGAGTTGGAGCCCTGGCCGGTGATCGGGTCGTTGGCGACGACGACGTCCGCGACACCGAGGACCAGGCCGCCGCCGGGCAGCCGGCCGATCGGCTGGCGCACGGTGGGGGCGTAACGGCCGGCGAGCGTGCCGCCCGCGTCCGTGAGTTCGACGCCGGCGGTCCGGGCGTGCTCCCAGGGCAGGAACGTCTTCATCAGGTCCAGCGTCAGGGCGAGGTGCTCGGACGGGTCCTTGACGCCGCGGAAGGCGTCGAGCGGGCCGCCGGGTATGCCCTCCCAGAAGAGGATGTCGGCTCGGCCGGAGAGGGTGTAGGTCGGCATGATGAACATCTCGCCGACGCCGGGCACCAGGTTGCAGCGGACCGCGTCGAACTCCGGGTGCTCCGGGCGCGGTCCCAGGCCGTGCACGTACGCCACCGCCAGCGCGCGCTGCGGCTCCCTGTACGGGGAGCGGGAGGCGTCCCGCTCGAACATCTGCACCAGCTCGCCCTTGCCCGCCGAGACGAGGACGAGGTCGTACGTGCGGGAGAAGTAGTCCAGGTCGCCGACCGCGGCGCCGTGGATGACGAGCTGGCCGCCGCGCTGGGCGAACGTCTCCATCCAGCCGGCCATCTTCACCCGCTGGTCGACCGACTGCGCGTACCCGTCGAGCCTGCCCACCCAGTCGATCGCGCGCTGCGAGGGACCGGGGTCGAAGGAGCCGGGGGCGGCGACCGAGACGCCGAGGCCCTCGATGTTCGGGGCCTGGGACTCCCAGAAGTTCAGGTTCAGGTCGCGCTCGTGCTGGAGGGCCGTATGGAACATGCACTGCGTCGACATGACCCGGCCGGTGCGGATCTCGTCCGAGGTCCGGTTCGACATCAGGGTGACCTCGTACCCGTGCGACTGGAGTCCGAGGGCCAGCTGGAGACCGGACTGCCCGGCCCCCACGACGAGTATCTTCCGCATACGGGTGCTGCCTCCTACGACTTCGGGACTGCTCGCTGGACTGCTCGGGGAGCCGGTACTACTCCGGGGTCTCCTCGAGTGCGTGGGCCACGAGGGCCAGCAGGGTCTCGATGGCCGAGATCCGGCGCCGCGCGTCCATGATCATGACAGGTATGTGTGCGGGTATCGTCAGCGCCTCCCGCACGTCCTCCGAGTCGAACTGCTCGCTGCCCTCGAAGTGGTTGACGGCGACGACGTACGGCAGCCCGCAGCTCTCGAAGTAGTCCAGCGCCGGGAAGCAGTCCTTCAGACGGCGGGTGTCGGCCAGGACCACGGCACCGATCGCGCCGCGCACCAGGTCGTCCCACATGAACCAGAACCGCTGCTGGCCCGGCGTGCCGAACACGTAGAGCACGAGGTCGTCGTCGAGCGTGAGCCGGCCGTAGTCCATGGCGACGGTGGTCGTCACCTTGTCCGGCGTCTCGGTGAGGTCGTCGGTCTCCTCGCTCGCCTCGGTCATCAGCGCCTCGGTCTGCAGAGGCGTGATCTCCGAGACGGCGGTGACCAGCGTGGTCTTGCCGACGCCGAAGCCGCCGGCCACCACGATCTTCGTGGCGACCGGGGCACGGGTGCGGTCCGTCTGCCAGGGCTGCGGGGCCTCGTCGGCCTCGACGAGCGGGGGGACGCCCACGGCGGCGTCAGAGACGGCGGAGTCCACTCAGCACCCTTTCCAGCAGCGCGCGGTCCGGCCGGCCCGTGCCATGACCGGTTCCGGTTCCGTACACACGGATCTTTCCCTGGTCCGCGAGGTCGCTCAGGAGCACGCGGACCACACCGAGCGGCATCTTCAGCAGCGCGGCGATCTCGGCCACCGTCCGCATCCGGCGGCACAGTTCGACGATGGCCCGCACCTCGGGCATGCCCTGGTTGGCGAGCGAGCCGTTGGTCAGCTCCTTGCGCTCCTCCGGGGCCTCCAGCGCGGCCACGAACGTCTCCACCAGGAGGACGTGGCCGAAGCGGGTACGGCCGCCGGTGAGCGAATAGGGCCGTACGCGGGAGGCCTTGCGGTCGCCGCCGCGGACCGGGAGCTTGGACGTACCGCTCATCGGGCCGCTCCTTGGGTACTCCCGTCGGTTTCCAGGGACTTGCGCAGCTCGCTGCGGAGTTCAGGCGTCAGGACGTGTCCGGCGCGGCCGACGAAGAGCGCCATGTGGTACGCCACGACGCTCATGTCGCACTCCGCGGAGCCGTGCACGCCGAGCAGCGACCCGTCGCTGATCGACATGACGAACAGGCTGCCCTCGTCCATCGCGACCATCGTGTGCTTGACCGCGCCGGAGTCCATCAACTTGGCGGCGCCGAGGGTGAGGCTGCCGATGCCGGAGACGATGGTGGCGAGGTCGGCGGCGGAGCCGCGCGGACCGGTGCGCGTCTCGCGGGCGTGGCGGGCCTCGTCGTTGCGGCCGGGGTCCGAGGAGAGGAGCAGGAGCCCGTCGGAGGAGACCACGGCCACGGATTCGATGCCGGGGACCTCCTCGACGAGGTTGGTCAGCAGCCAGTGCAGGTTGCGGGCCTCACTGCTCAGTCCGAAGGTACTGGGCGCGGTCAACTGCTTGCCTCCTCGACTGTGCCCCCCGTGTTCTGGTCGGCGATCTCCGCCTCCGCCTCCGCCTCGCGGTAGCCCTCCCGTGCTCCCCGGTGGAACCCGCCCAGGCGGCGGCGGAGTGCCTCGGCGTCCACGGAAGCGCTGCGCTGGCGCGGGGCCGGGGCGGGGGCGGATATCTTCGGGGTCCGCTTGGGCAGGCCCTTGGCGGTGACCTCGTCCTCCGGCGCATCGGGGGTCCGGTGGTGTTCCGCCTCGGCTTCGCCGTCGGCGGGGGTGTTCTGCTGCGGCGGCAGTGTGGTGCGGGCGGCCTCGATGCCGCCTTCGGCCGGTTCGTTCCCCTCGGCACGGGTGTCCCGCGGGAGCGGGGTCGCGGCCTCGGTCTCGTCCTCCGCCGGATCACTCCCGGCCGCGGTGCCCGTGGGGGTTTCCCGGTCGGGTGCGGACGGACCCTGCGGGGCCTGCCCGAAGTCGGTGGGGTCGGGGTGCGGGCGCGCCGGGTCCGGCTCTCCCGCGGGCGACGGGAGCAGGAGTTCCATCGTCGTCTCGGACGGCGATGCCGGTTCCTCGTCCGCCGGCCCCTCGGTGACCGGCTCCTCGTCCGCCGGTTCCTCGTCCGCCGGTTCCCCGGTGACCGGTTCCTCGTTCGCCGACTCCGCCTCGCGCACGGCCTTCTCGGCCAGCGCGACCAGGGGGTCGGTGCCCTCGGCGCGGGCGGGCAGGACGTTGGAGTTGGCCTCGGCGTCGGCGCCGGGCAGGGAGACCGCGGAGGCCTCTCCGGGGGCCGAAGCCGCGTCCGCGACGGCGGAGGCGGGCGCGGCCGCCAGGACGGACTTGGGGACGACCACGACGGCCGCGATGCCGCCCTGCTTCTGCTCGCGCAGCTGCACGCGCACGCCGTGCCGGTGGGCGAGGCGGGCCACGACGTACAGGCCGAGGCCCAGACCCTGGTCGCCCTCCTTGTCGTAGGCGGACTTCGGGTCGAACTCGGTGAGGCGGCCGTTGAGCCGCGCCAGCCGCTCCTCGGGCACGCCGATGCCCTCGTCCTGGACGGAGAGCATGACCTCGCCGTTCTCCAGGAGCCAGCCGGAGACCTCGACGGGCTGGTCGGGCGGGGAGAACGAGGTGGCGTTCTCCATGAGTTCGGCCAGCAGGTGGGACAGGTCGTCCGCCGCGAAGCCCGCCACGTGCGCGTGCGGCGGCAGCGCGGCGATGCGGACGCGCTCGTAGCGCTCGATCTCGCTGACCGCGGCGCGCACGACGTCGACCAGCGGGACCGGTCCGGCGTGCTGCTGGACGTGCTCGGAACCGGCCAGCACGAGGAGGTTCTCACTGTGCCGACGCATGACCGTGGCGAAGTGGTCGAGCTTGAAGAGGGTGGACAGCCGGTCGGGGTCCTGCTCGCGGTCCTCCAGGCCCTCGATGACGGCGAGTTGCCGTTCCACCAGGCCGAGCGTGCGCAGCGCCAGATTGACGAAGCTGCCGCCTATGCCGCTGCGCAGCCGCTCCAGCTGGGCGGCGGAGTCGGCGAGTTCGGCGCGCAGTTCCTCACGGGCGTCGGCCATCTTCTGGCGCTGGCCGACCAGGTGCTTGCGGTCGGTCTCCAGCGTGGCGATCCGCTCGGCGAGCACGACGGCCTGCGCGTGCAGGGTGTTGACGGAGCGGACGACCTGCGCGAACTCGTCGTTGCGGCCGTTGAACTTGACGGGTTCCTCGGTGGCCGGGTCCTGCGCGCCGGCCAGCCGGGCCGAGCCCAGGCGCAGCACCGCGAGCGGCCGGGTCAGGGTACGGGCGAGCGCGGTGGCGATGCCGATGGTGACCAGCAGCAGGGCGCCGAGCAGGGCGATGCGCATCTCCAGCGCCGTGACGTCGTCGTCACGCAGCTGCGCCAGGTCCTTCGTGCGGCGGTCGTACAGAGAGGACTCCGCGCCGCGCATCAGGTCGAGGCGGGCGCTGAGCGCGGCGTCGGCCTTCTTGACGCTGGTGTCCAGGTCGCTGTCGGAGAGCGTCGGCTGCTGGGTGAGCGAGGCGAGGTACTTCTCCGCGGTGTCGACCTCGGCCCCGCTCACCGTGGAGTCGTACGCCGCCCGGGCCTCCTGCGGCGCGTTGTCGCGGAAGCCGGCGAGGGCGGCGTCGGAACGGAGCCGGGCCTGCTGGGCGGCGGCGCTCAGAACGTCGCGCTGCTTGGTGTCGGCCTCCGATGAGGTGGCGGCCTCCGTGGGCAGGCCGGTGACGGGGTCGTAGACGGTCTGCGTGGTGTGCGGCACGTTCAGCGCCGCGAGCAGCAGCCCGCGGGCCGCGGCGGCCTGCTGGACGGCGGTGTCGAGCTCGGCGAGCGCGTGGGCGCCGGAGCCGGCCCGCGTGGGCATCCGCTCGGCCAGCCGCTCGGCCAGCTTGTGCAGGTCGGTGATGGCGGCGGAGTAGGCCTGGTGGACCTGGAGGGCGGTGCTCTGCCCGGTGAGCGCGGAGCGGCGCACGGCGGCGATGCCGTCGAGGTCCTTGCGCAGCCAGGCCGGCATGTCCTGGTCGGCGCGCAGCTCGTCGACCTGGCGGTCCACGCGGGTACTGCGCTGCTCGGAGGGCGCCTTCGACCCGGGGCGGCCGGCGGCGACGTAGGAGGTGACCTCGTCGCGCTCGTCGGCCAGCGAGTGGGCGAGAGTGAGCGCGTCCTGGGTCTGCCCGGCGAGCGTCACCAGGTTCTGGGAGTCGCTCACCTGCCCGGAGGCGGCTATGAGGGAGGGCGCGCCCGCACCGGCCACCGCGGCGGCCACGACGGCGACGGCGGCGATCAGACGGTTGCGTACATGCGTGGGACGGCCCTTGCCGACGGGGGTGACGGGGGGCGTGCCGGGCGTCTGCGCCGGGTCTCCTGCCATGGCCGTCTGCTTGCCTGCGCGCCGAGGCCGCTTCTTCTGCACCGGTGCTCGCATTCCTGTACTCGTGTACTCATGGGCCCGGGTGGTGCCCGTCAGCTGGCGCGGACAGGCGCGTACACCCTCCCCACGCTCTCGACTCCGCTCGAGCAGGGGGGACCTGCATCGGTTCCCGACCCTCCCAGTGCCGGTGGGCAGTGGTCCTGCATCGTCCGACCGGCCACCCGAAGGAGTGAACCTCGGAGGGGAGTTGGCGGGCAAGTTCCTCCGGCGCATGCGCGGGCACGGTGCGGTGGGCCGGTTGGACGTCTGCGGCGGGCTTTGGCAGTATTCGCCGCCACGCCTTGCCGGAGTGATCCAATTGCGCCCAAACCAGGCGGCTGACCTGCGTCACCGCACCGAATCCCGGATGGTTGCCACCCTTTCGCAGGGCTTGTGAAGGGCTCGTGCAGACTGGCCGGATGCGCACTGAGGTTGTTTCGGAGCCCGGCCGTCCCGACTGCCCCAACGAGGACTTCGCGAGTATCGGACTACCCGCGTCTGGACAGGGTGGTTGCCTTGTCGTCCTGGACGGGGTGACGCCGCCGCGGACCGGGACGGGGTGTTCGCATTCGGTCTCCTGGTTCACCGCCAGGCTGGGCGGCGCGCTGACCGAACTGACGGTTTCCTGCCGAGATCTGACACTGCCGGAGATTCTTTCGCGTGCGATCCTCCGTACCGCCGAGTCACACGCTCCGACCTGTGACCTTTCTCACCCGCGCACGCCTCAGGCAACCGTCGTTCTGGCCCGCTGGTCGGCGGAGGCGGTCGAGTACCTGGTGCTGTCCGACTCGGTCCTGCTGCTGGAGTCCCCCGACGGCCCGGTCACCCCGGTCCTGGACGACCGGCTGGCCCGGCTGCCCCGGGCCTCGCTCGCCACGGACGCGCTCATCGACGCCGTCGTGCGCAACAAGGAGGGCGGCTTCTTCACCGCGGCGGCGGATCCCTCGGTGGCCACCCGTGCCGTGACGGGCAGCGTGCCGCGCGCCGAGGTCCGCGCGCTGGCCGCGCTGACGGACGGGGCGGCGCGGTGGGTGGAGAAGTTCCACGCGGGCGACTGGGCGCGGTGCCTCGGTCTCGTGCGCGAGGAGGGGGCGGGCTCACTCGTGGGCCGGGTGCGGGCCCTGGAGGCGGCCGACAAGGAGGAGCGGAGGTATCTGCGCCGCAGCAAGACGCACGACGACGCGACGGTGGTGTTCGTGGAGCCGTGAGCGGCCGGGACCGCGGGCCGGCTACTTCTCCGTGACCTCATTCAACTCGTGCAGCAGCCGGGCGAGTTCGGCCACCTCGCGGCGGTCCCAGTGGGCGAGCTGGCTGACGTAGCGGGCGCGGCGGGCCTCGCGCACCTGGCCGACCCGGCGGCGGCCGTCGTCGGTGAGGGCCACCAGCCAGGCCCGGCCGTCGGCGGGGTCCGGTTCCCGGGCGACCAGGCCGAGTTGCTCAAGCGCGTGCAGCTGACGTGACATGGTCGCCTTGCCGACGCCGATGTAGCCGGCCAGCTCCGTGGCGCGCTGGCGGCCGCACTCCTCCAGGCGGACCAGCAGTCCGTAGGCGGCGGGCTCCAGATGGGGGTGGACCTCGCGGGCCATCTCGCCCTGGTTGGCCCGCGCACGCCGCAGCAGCACCGTCAGTTCCCGTTCGAGGGACAGGAACTCCCGGTCCGCACCACTCGGTGCCGCGCCGGACGCGACCTCGCGTCCGCCGCCGTTTGCGTCTTCGTGCACGTCAGCCCCTGCCTGAAGGTTTCCCGCTCCTGAAAGTTTCCGCCAGTCGGCGCCATCACCGCAGCTCCGTCAGTATTTCGCAGGCGTAGACCATCGGCAGACTCCGGGCCCCCTTCCCAGGCGCCGGTCTACGTGCGTAGCTTCTTTGCCAGACAATTATTGGCATGCTCACGCCACCACCGTCGCCTGCGACCGCGGGCCGGCGTGGCCCTGCTCGTCAGCGCGACCGGGACATACCCGTGACCGGGTCATGTCCGTATCCCCCCACCGAGCACCACCGAGCTTCGGAGGCACGTCATGTCCGTGCACAGATCCGGAACGCCCCGCGTACGGCGGCTCACCGCCGCGGGAATCCTGCTCGCCGCGTTCTCCCTGCTCTTCACCCTCCCCTCCGCCGCCGCCACCGTGCCCGCCCGCGGCTCCGCCTACATGGGCATGGGCGTCGTGCCGCACGACGGCCAGGGCGGCACGCCGGCCGGCGGCGACGCCACCCAGACCGAGGGCGTCGACGTGTCCGGCTACCAGGGCAACGTCGCCTGGTCCACGCTGTGGAACAGCGGCGTCAGGTGGGCGTACACGAAGGCCACCGAGGGGACGTACTACACGAACCCCTACTTCGCCCAGCAGTACAACGGCTCGTACGGCGTCGGCATGATCCGCGGCGCGTACCACTTCGCGACCCCGGACACCACCAGCGGCGCCGCCCAGGCCAACTACTTCGTCGACCACGGCGGCGGCTGGTCCCGCGACGGCAAGACCCTGCCGGGCGCCCTCGACATCGAGTGGAACCCCTACGGGGCCGCCTGCTACGGCAAGACGGCGAGCGCGATGGTCGGCTGGATCGCCGATTTCCTGAACACCTACAAGGCCCGCACGGGCCGGGACGCCGTGATCTACACGGCCACCAGCTGGTGGACCCAGTGCACCGGCAACTACGGCGGCTTCGCCGCCAACAACCCGCTGTGGATAGCCCGTTACGCCTCCGACCCGGGCACCCTGCCGGCCGGCTGGGGCTACTACACCATGTGGCAGTACACGTCGTCCGGCCCGACGGTCGGCGACCACGACAAGTTCAACGGCGCGCTGGACCGCGTACAGGCACTCGCCAACGGCTAGTGCCAAGGCCGTGAAGTTACGGCTCGGGCGGGGTTGTCCAGGGTCTTTGAGGTGTGGATTCGCCGGACATGAGGAGCGGAGCCCCGGT